>NZ_MLBG01000013.1 GCF_001936595.1 Desulfovibrio sp. DV | reverse complement strand
TGGAGATGGACGGCCACGAGGTGGTGGTGGCCCCACACCGGAAANACGCGCCTTTGGAAGGGCGCTTTCGCAAAAAAACGCATTCGATGTCATTCTCATGGACATCCAGATGCCGGAAATGGACGGCCTGGAGGCCACCAGGGCCATCAGAAGCGATAGCAGCGGCGACTTTGACCCGAACATTCCCATCGTGGCTCTCACAGCCCATGCCCTCAAAGGCGACCGGGAAACGTTTCTGCAAGCCGGCATGAACGAATACCTGAGCAAGCCCGTCAGTCCAAACGAGCTTGAAACGGCGCTGAGCCGGGTGATGGGCCGCGCAACGACCGCAACGATTGCCGAGACCCTGCCCGGGGCCGACGGCAGGCTGGTCCTGGACTGGACCGAACTGCTGTCCAAAGCCCGGGGCAACACCGGATTTCTCATGAAACTGTTCGGGGCCTTCGTGGCCGAGCAGCCGGGGAATCTGGTTTCCATGCGGGACGCCCTGGCCGGGCCGGATCTGCCGCATCTGGCCTTTCTGGCCCATTCCCTGAAGGGTGCCTCGGCCACCATGTGCGCCCCGGTGCTGCGCGAGGCCTGCCACGACCTGGAACGCGCCTCCCGGGAAAACGACCGATCCCGGGCCGAAGCGGCCTTTGAGCGCATGGAGGCGGCCATGGACGACGTCTTGGCGGCCATGCGCCTCAAGCTCGCCGCCGCCTGAGTGTCGGGTCGGCGCGCCCGGCTACTTGCTGGACCAGAGTTTGACCAGCCGGGCCATCTCCTGGGGTTCCAGACTCGGGGCGTCATACCGGCCGGCTGCGTCGAGCTGGCGAAACCCCTCGTAGAGAATAACCGCCGCCGCCACCGACACATTAAGGCTTTGCACCATCCCCATCATGGGGATATACAGCGCCCCGTCGACATGGGGGGCCAGTTCGTCATCCACGCCCCGGTGCTCGTTGCCGAGGATGATGGCGGTCTTGCCGGTGAGATCCCAATGCTGCAAAGGCTTGGCCGTCTCGGAAAAGCTCGTGGCCAGCAGGGTGTAGCCCTGGGATTTGAGCGTTTCGGCCAGGGAGGCCGCATCGCGGTGGCGCACGGTTTCCACCCATTTCTTGGCCGAACCGGATGATTTTTTCCCCAAGGCCGGAAAGGCCGTGTCGGTATAGAGCAAATGGACGCGGTGGATACCAAACGCGTCACAACTCCGCAATATGGCCGACACGTTATGGGGATCGTGGATGTTGTTTACAACCAGGGTCAGATCGGTCTGACGCCTGGCCAGGACTTCCTCAATGCGCTTTGCCCGGCGCTCGGTGATGCAGATGTGCATGGCCGTGGCACATAGGCCAATACGCGGCCCGGCGCAAGAATAAGGAGTTGTGATCATGCCGAGAATCTCTGCCCCGGATGTGACGGCCGCCAAAGGAACGCGCAAAATCGCCATGCTGGCCGCCTACGACTATACTTCCGCCCGCCTGGCCGAGGCGGCCGGAGTGGATGTCCTGCTGGTGGGCGATTCCCTGGCCATGGTGGTCCTTGGCCACAACGACACCCTGTCCGTGACCATGGAGGAAATGCTCCACCATGTGCGGGCCGTGGCCAAAGGTTCCCAGTCGGCCCTGGTGGTGGCGGACATGCCCTTTCTGTCCTATCAGGTTTCCGTCGAGACGGCTGTGGCCAATGCGGGCCGCTTCCTCAAGGAAGGCCGGGCCGGAGCCGTCAAGCTCGAAGGCGGACGCGAGGTGGCCCCGCAGGTGCGGGCCATGGTGGCCGCTGGCATTCCCGTCCTTGGCCATGTGGGGCTCACACCACAGCATCTGGCCGCGCTGGGCGGGTTTAAGGTCCAATCCAAGACTGCCGAAGCTGCGGCCAAACTGCTCGATGACGCCCAGGCCCTGGCCGAGGCCGGCTGCTTCGCCGTCGTGCTGGAATGCATCCCGGCCCCGGTGGCGGCGGCGGTGACCAAAGTCCTGCCTGTGCCGACCATCGGCATCGGAGCCGGCCCGGATTGCGACGGGCAGGTGCTGGTCTTCCACGACGTCCTCGGGCTCTACGACCGGCTGCGGCCGCGTTTCGTGAAACAGTTCGGGGAGCTTGGCGAGCAGGCTGTGGCGGCATTGACGGGCTACGTCGAGGCGGTTAGGAGTTCAGATTTTCCGGGACCGGAGCACAGCTTCTCCATGACCCCGGACGCCCTGGCCGCATTTTCGGCCCTGATCGGGCAAAACAAAGACACTTCGGACAGCCGGCCAACCAAGCCCTGACCAGCAGCCGTGGCGCATCGACGTCATTTTTTATGAGCGGTACATGAAAAACAAGCAGTTTGACGATGATGTCCGGGAATTTATTGCCCTGCAAAACGGGGTGTTCCTGGTCGTCAGCACCGATGCCCTTTTCAACAAAAATCTGCGCGGCACCTTGCTGCGCCACCTGACCATCAAGGACGAATGCGTCCACAACATTGCCACGACCGAGCAGCTGCCAAAGCATATCAAGCAACTGCGCGCTAAAAACCACAAGGTTCTCATTTTCATTGAACGGGAACTCAATGGGCGCAACACCTCGGATATCATCCAGTACCTTAAAAAAGACTTTGCCAACGATCTCTTCGTCGTGGTCCTGACCACGGAAGTCGAACGCGACAAGCTTGTCCTGCTCCACGAACTCGGCGCGGACAATATCATCACCAAGCCCATCTCCCCGGATACGATGATCGAAAAGATCGCCTTTACGGTCAAACCCCGGGGACAGATCGGCGAGTACATGGACAAAGGCCGGCAGTGTCTGGAGATGGGCGACGCCCTGGAGGCGGCCAAAATCGCCAAGCAGGTGCTGGACATGAAGGCCAACAGCCCGTCGGGACTCCTGCTTATGGGCGACGCCCTGCGGGCCATGGGCAAGTCGGAAGAAGCGCTTCGGGCCTACACCAAGGCTGAAAAAGGGGCCCGGCTTTTTCTCGATCCCCTCAAAAAAATTGCCGAACTCCACCATGAGCAAGGCAACACCACCGAGGAGATCAGATTTCTGGAGCGGCTGGACAAGCTTTCGCCATTAAACGTCGACCGCAAGGTGGACATCGGCACGGGCTACATCAAGCTTGGCGAACCGGAGAAGGCCAAGGCCGCTTTTGACATGGCCGTGCGCATTGCCACCAAGGAAGCGCTCGACGCCGTCAGCCGCGTCACCCAGACCATTGCGATTCGCTGCATGGAGTCTGCCCCGGAGTTGTCCGAGCAGTACCTGCGCCAATCGCTCAATACCCGCAAGAATATGCTCGACCGTTCCGATATCGAGACGTTCAACCGCCTGGGCCTTATGCTGCGCCGCCAGGGCAAGTGGCAGGAAGCCATTGTCGAATACCGCAAGGCCCTCAAGATTTCCCCCGACGATCCGGGGCTCTACTATAACATTTCCATGGCTTACACCGAAGGCCGCCAGTACATCGAAGCCTATCAGTACCTGGACCGGGCCTTGTCGCTCAATCCCGAACTGTGGAAAAACGGTGAAGCGGTGTGCTACAATATTGCCACGGTCTATCGCCGATACGGCAAAAAAGACCCGGCCGTGGACTATCTCAAAAAAGCCCTCGAACTCAATCCCGGCTATGAAAAGGCCAAAGCCCTGCTCCTGGAGATGGGGGGCGGCCGCTGACGCTTAGGCGTTGCCCGGCCGACCGATCAGACCTCTCTGCCGCCGCTGGTTTGCCCCCCCTGTGCCAGATCCCAACCGGAGTCTTCCCCATGATCGTCCATCCGCAATTTGATCCCGTGGCGGTGAGCCTCGGCCCTGTCAGTGTTCGCTGGTACGGCCTCATGTACCTGATCGGCTTTGCCTCGGCCTGGATTCTCGGACGCTACCGGGCCTCACGCCCGGGATCGGGCTGGACCGCCCTTGAGGTCGACGATCTGGTCACCTACATGGTGCTTGGCGTGGTGGTCGGCGGACGGGTGGGCTACATGCTCTTTTACGATCTGCCGGCCCTGCTCGCCAATCCGTTGTCCCTGTTTATGGTCTGGCAGGGCGGAATGTCGTTTCACGGCGGCTTTCTGGGCGTGCTTGCGGTGGTGTGGCTGTGGGGCCGAAAGACCGGCAAAGGCTTCTGGGGCGTGGCGGATTTCACCGCTCCCCTGGCCCCGTTTGGCATCTTCGCCGGCCGCATCGGCAATTTCATCAACGGCGAACTGTGGGGCAAGGCCACCGGGCTGCCCTGGGGCGTACTCTTTCCCGACCCCCGGGCCGGGGGCGTTCCCCGCCATCCGTCCCAACTCTACGAGGCCCTGCTCGAGGGAGCGGCCCTTTTCACCATTGTCTGGCTCTACTCGGCCAAAAAGCACAAGCCGGGAGCTGTCAGCGGCGTCTTTTCCCTGTATTACGGCCTCTTTCGCTTTACCGTGGAATTCGTGCGCCTGCCCGATCCCCAGCTTGGCTATCTGGCCTTTGGCTGGCTGACCATGGGCCAGATCCTAAGCCTGCCGGTCATCGCCCTTGGCCTGTGGCTCATCCTGCGTCCGGCCCAGGAAACGACCGCGACCTGAGACACCGCTATTCGCGGTGCAGAGGGATCAGTACGAACTCCCCACACAAGTCCTCGGCCTGGGTTTCGGGCCATACAGCCACATAGGTCTTGCCCCGGGCCTGTTCCACCTCGACGGCGGCCGGGAACGGTGCGTGGCGTTTGCAATAGCCCCACTCCCTGCCCTGCATCTCCTCCGGAGGACAGTAGCGGTGTTCGGGCGGTATCGGTCCCTTCCAATACCGGCACATCCGGCACTTCTGCTTCATGCTGCCTGCCTGGGGTCGTGGTTGTTCGCGCATCGTATCCCTCCCCAGTCTGCCCGACTGTCCCTGGTGTGGCCGTATGCGGCCTACCGGACGCCGCCTGTCGGCAATCCCGGCACAGTGATCTCGAAGAGCTCGGGCCAACGTTTGCCGGTCACCCAGACCCGCCCGGTGGCCGGATCGTGGGCGATGCCGTTTAGAACATTTTCAAGGACAGTGGCCGTGACGCCGGGGCGCAGCCCCGAGCAGTCCACCCAGGCCGTCACCCGGCCGCTGGCCGGATCGATGACGGCGATGCGGTTGTCCCCCAAAACATTGGCCCAGATGCGCCCGGCGATCAGTTCGAGCTCGTTTAACAGTGTCACGGGAACGCCGTCGTCGGTTACGGACACGACGCCGATGGCGGCCATGGCTGTAGGATCATAGAAAAACAGTTTGTCCGAACCGTCGCTGACCACCAGGGTGCCATTGAGTGTGCACGCCCCCCAGCCCTCGGTGGGCAGCGGAAATTCACCGGCCGGGGACAGGTCCGCCGGCTTGGACACCAGCACCCGGCCCTCGCGCCAGGAAAGCTGGTAGAAAAGCCCCCGGACCAAGGCGAGGCCTTCGCCGAAAACCGTTGCCGGCAGCACACGCCGGGCAAGCACCTGCCCGGTGGCCGGGTCCACCCGGCGCAGGCTCGATTGGCCATACAGGCCGGTGCTCTCGTAAATAAAACCGTCGTGGTAGAGCAGTCCCTGGGTAAAGGCCTTGGGATCATGAGGCAGCCGGGCCTTTATGACCGCCGGCAAGAGCGGCGCAGCCAGCCCTTTGCCGGCCAGGCATGATACGGCCAACAGCACTGCCAGCATAATGGCCAAACCTCGCTTATTACTCAATAACATGCCTAGAATCCACGCCGAAACGGCGCATTCGGTTGAGGATGGTGCCGCGGCTGACGCCCATTATCCGGGCCGCTTCGGAACGGTTGCCGCCGGCCAGGCGCAAGGCGTTTATGAGTTCGCCGCGCCCGGCTTCGGGTTCGGCCCGAGCCCGGCAGGCCTCGGCCAGCACATCCGGGGCCGCCCGGACGATAAGCGCCGGCGGCAGATGCCGGGGTTCCACCGGACCGGCGTCGGTGACCACAAAGGCATATTCCAGGGCGCTTTTGAGCTCGCGCACATTGCCGGGCCAGGGATGGGCCAGGAGGAGACGCATGGTTTCCGGGGCAATGGAGGGCACGGGCCGGTTGGCCTGGGCGGCCAGACGGCACAGGAAATGTTCGGCCAGTGGGGCCAGGTCTTCAAGCCGGGTGCGCAATGGCGGCAGTTCGATGGGAATGACGTTTATCCGGAAAAAGAGGTCTTCCCGAAAGCGCCCTGCAGACACGAGCCGGGGCAAATCGCGATTGGTGGCGGAAATGACCCGGACATCGGCGTGCATGGACCTGTTTTCCCCCACCCGTTCGAAGCGTTTGGTCTCAAGGACGCGCAACAGTTTGACCTGGATGGAGGCTGGTGCGTCGCCTATTTCGTCCAAAAAAATGTCGCCCCCGTCCGCCGCCTCAAACCGGCCCTGTCGGTGGCGATGGGCTCCGGTAAAGGCACCCTTGGCATGGCCAAACAGTTCGCTTTCCAGCAACGCTTCGGACAAGGCGGCGCAATTGAAGGGAATAAACGGTCCCTGCCGCCGCCGGCCCAGCTCGTGGATGGCCCAGGCCGCCAGTTCCTTGCCCGTGCCTGATTCGCCAATAAGCAGCACCGGCGCATCGCTCGCGGCGGCCCGCTCAAGCAGATCAAACACCCGGCGCATGGCCGGCGAGGTCCCGACCATGCCGTGAAAGCCCTCGTCGGCCGAGAGCAACCGCGTCAGTTCCTCGACCTTGCGGTCCAGCCCGGCCAGTTCGGACAAATCCGTCAGGGTCTCCACGGCAAAGAGCGGCTGGCCGGCCGTATCCCGCAGGAGCGATTGGTTTTTGAGCACCGGCAGATAGGTCCCGTCCTTGCGCCGGATCATGCAGCGCTTGGCCCGGGTGGTCTTTTCGGCAAACAGCCGGCACCACGCCCCACCGCCAGGCCCACGTTCCTGCTCGCACATGTCGCAGTCAAGCACCCGGCAGGACCGGCCGACAAGCTCCTCCCGGCCATAGCCGGTGAGGCGCGAGAGCGCCTCGTTGACCATGGCAATGGCACCGTCGGCACCCACAAGCAGGAGCCCCTCGCTCATGGTGTTGACGATTTCCCTGAGATGCTTTTCAAATTCCACAACGGCCCGCCACACCTGCGAAACCAGGGAGCCACAGGGGCCACGTATCGCCCGCGCCTGCCCCGGCAGTCAGCTGTTTACTCGTAATCCCAAACCGTTAGCACGATGTCCGGGGCCTTGCAAGGGACCGCCCGGTCTGCCAAAGGAAAGCGCGACAGACCGCTTGTCGTCGCGCTTTTTCATGCTTACCATGGTGGGATGAAAGAATTCCTTATTTTCGGCGGCGTCCTGGTCGCGTGGTTCCTGGTGGTACGCTTTCTCTTCCCCAAACTTGGCATCCGAGGCTGAGGCGTGGATACGGGGTGCGGTCCGCACTCCGCCAAGCCTTCGCCGCCCCCTTCCGTCCCTGACCAGGGCGACGACGCCGGCCGGCCTAAAAACTGATCTTGAAGCCGAGGTTCCCGCCCAGGCTGTCCAGGCCCTTGTCGGACATCGAGCCCAGGTGCTGGTAGCGCCCGGCAGCCTTGAGGCTGACGTTTTTCGCCAGGGCCACTGAAGCCCCGACATCGGCCTGTCCGGCTCCGCTTTGCTTGGAGCCGTTATAGGGCAGTTCTTTGTCGGCAAACACGCCGCCGCCGCCGGCTCCGACAAAGAGTGTTCCCTTGGGCGTTCGCACGAAGTTCCAGCGGGCCATGGCGGCAACACCCACGGCGTTGTTGGTTTCTTCCTTGCTGCTGACGCCAAGGGGCGTGGCCTTCTTGGTCGTCTGATCCACGGCGTAGCCCAGGCCCTCGGCTTCGACAGCCACGCCGTCGGCCACGTAATGCCCGACGGCTCCGCCGTAGGTGCCAACCACGCCGACGTTCTTGTTGGTTGTTCCGTACACGCCGCCCCGGGGTTCGACATAGCTCGTCCCCTGGGTGTATTCCTGGGCGAGGGCCCACCCGGCCTGCACGAGCACGGTACATGTGGCGATGATGGTGATGGCGCGTTTCATGGGTGCGCTCCTTATGTGGCCCGGTCGTCAACCGGGCTTAATGCATCAGGGATTTGGCGGCCTGGGTTTTCGGATCGGGTTTGAGCGAGGGCAGCTTTTCCAGAATGACCGCAGTGCCGTAGCAGGAAAAATACCGGGAGCCGTCAGGGTGGAAGGCCACGTTCTCCTGATAGCCGATGATGGCGTCAGCCCCGATGTCCAGGGCGCTGGCGGTGAGTCCGTAGAAGGCGCATTCGGAGTCAAAGCCGCGCCCGCTGACCAGCCCCAGGACCCGGCGGATCTTGCGGCCATCGAGATGGGGGGTGGTTACCACGGGGAACTTGCCGCTGAAAAACAGCTCCTTGGCATTCTTAAGCCGGGCGCCCTTTTTGAGTTCCTCATGACGATCCCGAATCTTCTTGTCAGCGCCGGCAAAAATGGAAAGCATGGCATTCTCCTTGGTATCACGTTGTGACGGCGCAGCAGCCAACCGCCTTCACAGCAGGGTCAGCATTGCTTAAGCAAAGAGCTTGCCAAAATTTTTTATCAATTATTTCAGCCTAATATTCTCCAGCAGGATGCTTCTGTCAAAAGACCGACTGGCTCGGACAGGCCGGCGGCGGGCACAAAAAAAAGCCGGACCACGACGGCCCGGCTTTTGACTGCGCCAGAGGGATGGTCTCAGCCTGCTTTGTCCAGATAGCGGCGAACAGCGGGATTGGGCCGCACCGTGGTGCGGTAGCCGGAAAGCCGCTGGTTTTCCTGCTTGGCCCGTTGCAGATCGGTCTTGAGGTCGGCATGGAGGCGTCTGGCCTCCACGGTGAGCTGGCCTTGCAGGTTCTTAAGCTTGTGCAGCTTGTCCCGAAGCAGGCCGATGCTGTCCGGATCGGCACATTGCCAGGCCATTTCCAGCAGCCGCCCACGATCCTTGGCCAGCTTTTCAGCTTCTTCAATTTCGCCGGCGAGAAGATAGTGCAGTTCGCGTTCACCGGTGGCCAGGGCCGCTTCAAGGAATTCAAGCTTGTCGGACATGACGTTATTCCTTTACGGTGCTCTCGAAGCTTTGCTGCAGTTCGCCGATGACCACTTTGAAGCGGCCCATGGCCGGAATGAACTCGTATTCCAGCAGGTCGGCGAGCAGAATCCAGTCCTCATTTTCGAGCACTTCAAGCATTTCCGAGAAGAGGTTGGAAATTTCATCGGCCGCCGCATCAAAGGCGGAATCGGTACGCTTGACGGCTTCACCGCGCAACACGCCGATCATGTTCAGGAAGTCCCGGGTCACATCCATGAGATCCTGGTAGACTTCCAAGGCCTCGGCATCGTCGGCCTGGCGAAACAACTCGGCCACCCGGCGGGCGCCGTGGTCCATGAGCCGCACGACCTTGCCGAGTTCCATGGTCATGTCCAGCGCCATGTCCGCAACGGGCACGCTCTTGACTTCCACGGACTCGATCTCATCGACCTCGATGTCCTCAGCCTGATGCGGATAGATCTCGGAAAAGGTCTCGTTGTTGACGAAGACATCAGTGACGATCCGACCGTCCAGTTCGTTCGTCTCCATGATGCGAAGCAGGATTTCCTCAAGATTTTGGAACTGCTTGATTTCCATGCCGGTCTCCCGGCCGTCCACACTTATCATGTCTCGCCTCCCTCTGGAGTTGTTTTCGAAGGGAAAGGATTTCCTGTCCCGCCCCTCCTTATTCAACAACCGTGCCAGGGGCGATCAGGCCTCGACCAGTTGGGTGAAGGCGTCCACGCAGGCGGCAAAACGGCGGATGTTGGCCACAAGCTGGTCCAGGCTTGGCACCTGCTCCTGGGCCTGGCGCTGCCACAACTGGCCAAGGACGGCCAGATGGGGCGAGGCGGCCCACAAGCCGCTCATGCGCTCATAGCTGGCCAGAAACCGGGTTTTCATGGCCTGGTTTCGGGCGGCCAAAACGGCCTGCCCCTCGATGAGGCGCAGCATGGCGGCGGATTGGGCCAGAATCTGGGCCAGGGCCTGCCGGTCGGCGTCGGGCAGGGCCGGCGGCAACGACAGCGGCGGCGCAAAGGGCGTGTCGTCAAGGAATTGACGAAGGACATGGCGTTGGTGGCGCAGCCAGATGGCCCGCGGTTCGCTGTCGTGTCCGGTCAGCGAGACGAGATCCATAAAGCCGGCGGAATCAAAGGCCGACACCCAGGCCCGGGCCCCGGGATAGTGCCCCGGGACAAAGACGCCGGTGCGGCAAAAGGTCACGGCTGCCTCGGCCACGGCATCGGGCGAGATGGCCTCCAGGCAGGCGTGGTCCCGGGGACAAGGGGTGCCAAAGGGGCAGGGATGGCAGGGCATATCCGGCTCCAGGCACAGGCAGCCTTCCAGATAGGGGCCGGTATCAAAGGGCTGGGCCGTGGCCAGAAAGACGGCCACGCTCGGCACGCCAAGGCCGGCTGCCAGATGCAGGGTGCCGGTGTCGTTGGTGACGAGCAGGGCCAGTCTGGCGGTCACGGCCGCCAGGAGGGGCAGGCCGGTGGCCCCGACCAGATCCAGGCACGGCCCGGAGTAGAGTTCGCGAAACCGGGCGGCAAGGGGCTTTTCCGCGCCAGTCCCGACCAGCACGGCCACGGTACCCAGTCGCTCCCACAGGAGGCCGGCCACCCGGGCAAACCGCGCAACCGGCCACTGCCGCGCGGCAGCGCTGGCCCCGAGCTGGAATCCAACCGCCAAGGCCCCTGGCCCGGCGTCGGCCAAAAGGGCCGCAGCCTGGCCAGACTCGGCCTCGCCAGGACACTTGAGGGCAAACCGCCCCCGCCCCTGGCCGACTCCGGCGGATTTGCGAAACAGGTCCACGACATTAAAAGGACTCAGGCCTCGTTTGGCCGAAGAGGCTTCCAGAAAGGCGGCCCAGGGCGTCGATTCATGGCGAAATCCAAAGGAGTCCAGGGAAAAGCCGCGCACGGCGTCGCCGCAAAGCCGCCGGGCCAACAGGCGTGAGGATAGGGCTGCCGTCAGATTGACCACCGCCTCAGGAGCGGCCTTTTGGGCCACCGTGTCGGCAAATTCCGTGACCGCAACCAGGGCTTGGCGCCAGTCCCCGGCCAGCCCGGCCAGAAAACGCGCCCCGGGCAGCGGGAAAAGGGCCGTGGCCTCGGGCAGCAAGGCGGCAGCACCGGCAAAATTTTCCAGACAGGCCACGGCCACGCCATGTCCCTGCCCGGACAGTTCGGCCAGGGCCGGCTGGGACTGGAGCAAATCGCCAAAGCGCGTGAGGTTTTGCAACACGATATTCATACAAGCTCCATGACAGGCCCATAGGTCCTTGGCAATATTTCAGGATATCCCAAGCCGGCTTGTTGCCCTGACGTTAAGGTGCTACCAGGGAAGCGGAACATCGCAGCCGGCCCGGCCGCCTCGACACCCACATGAGCAACTCTTTCGAAGATACCGAACTCACCGCCAAGGCACTGGAATTGGAGCGGTTCCTCCCGGAAGGCCGCCAGGCGGAATTTCGGATGCTGGTGGCTGCCATGGCTGACGAGGCCGCCCGCAACAGCGCCCAGGCCGACGAGACGGTCAGGCTGCGTGAACACGCCCGTCGTCTGGGCGGACAACTCAAGCGCCTGCAGGACATCTTCCGTGGCAACGACCAGGCCTTTGCCACGTTCCGTTCGGCCCTGACCCTGTCCCGACGCCTTCGCCGCATGGATGAGTTGCCGGACATGCTGGCCGAACTGTCCCGGGCCATGGGCGTTACCACCCTCACCTGCCTGCTCTCCCGGGAACTCTTTGCCGCATTCGTGCCAGAGGGCTTTCCCTGTCCCGCCGCCAAGTCGCTCACAGCAGCCATCAACGCCCTGCCCCGGGCCGACCCGGCCCGTCGGGTCTATGTCGGCCCCATTGCCGCCCTGCCCCGGCCCGACTTTTTTTTCCAATCCGGCCGTCCTGGCCGCACAGCCGCAACTGCGCGAGGGCTCATGCTTTATCGCCCCCCTGGCCGATAAATACCAGCCCAAGCGGCGCATCGGCGTCCTGGCCATGGCCGACACCGATGCAGGCCGGTACTGTGCCGAGAAAGGCACGGATTTCCTGGAGCATTTCTGTGAGGTCTTGGCCGGGGATCTGCTCCACGTCAAGATTCACGAAGAGCTGACCCGGCAGCGTGAATCCGACGAACTGACCGGCATTCCCAACCGGGCCTATCTCCGCCGCCACGGGCCGCCGCTGTTGCATCTGGCCGAACGCCGGGGCTCTCCCGTGGCGATGCTTTTTTGCGACCTTGACCGCTTCAAGGCCGTCAACGACACCTTTGGCCACGAGACCGGCGATGCGGTGTTGCGCGACGTGGCCCGGGCCATGGCCGGACGGGTGCGCACCTACGATCTGCTGGCCCGGCTTGGCGGCGATGAATTCGTGGTGCTCATGCCCGATGCCGGGGATGCCGAAGGGGCGGTCATGGCCGAACGCATCCGGCATTGCGTGGCCGAAGTGGCCGGCGACCGCAACCTGTCCGGCGTCCCCGGACTCTCCGTTTCCGTCGGTCTGGCCCTTTTCACGCCCGGACAGGATATTGACGATCTGGTGCGCGCGGCCGACGCGGCCATGTATGTGGACAAACGAAACGACATTCCCTCCCCGTAAACAGGCCAGCACCGGCCTGCCCCGAAGACGGGCGACGGGCCAAAACAGCATCTTTGAAGCGACCGCATACAGGAGCCGCCATGATCCGCCCCGTTTGCCGCATTGCCGTTGTGGCTGCCGCCCTGCTCCTTGGCAGCCTGGGTTCCAACCCGGCCCAGGCGGCCTCCAGGGTCACAAAACTTCTGGCGGCCATGAGCGTTGAGGAAAAAGTCGGCCAGGTGTTCATGCTGTGGTTTCAAGGTCCGACTGTTTCCGAAGACATCGCCGGTCTGATCCGCGACCGCCATCTCGGCGGGATCATTCTCTATAGCGCTCCGGGCAATATCGAGTCGCCAGACCAGGTGGCCGAACTGACGGCCGGACTGCAGGCCCGGGCCGCAGCCTCAAGCCAGGGGATCGGCCTGCTGATTGGCGTGGACCAGGAAGGCGCACCGGTTGCCCGTTTGCGCCGGGGGTTCACCCTCTTCCCGAGCCAGATGGCCCAGGCAGCCACCGATCGGTCCGACTTGGTGCGCCAGGCCGCTGCCGCCACAGCCCGGGAACTGCGCGTTGTCGGCATCAATACCGATTTCGCCCCGGTGGCCGACGTCAACGTCAACCCCGAAAACCCGGTCATCGGTATCCGATCCTTTGGTTCGTCCCCATCCGACGTGGCCCGGTATTCGGCAGCGGCCACGGCCGGCTACGTCAGCGCCGGCGTCATCTGCACCCCCAAGCATTTCCCCGGCCACGGCGACACGTCGGTGGATTCCCACGTGGGGCTGCCCCGGGTGGACCATGACGCCGCAACCCTTGACCGGGTGGATTTCCCGCCCTTTCGCGCCGCATTTGCCGCCAATGCCCCGGCCGTCATGACCGCCCATGTCGTGGCCCCGGCCCTGGACCGCAGCGAACCGCCGCTGCCGGCCACCTTGTCGCGCCGGGCACTGGAAGGCGTCTTGCGGGGACGCATGGGCTTTGACGGGGTCATTTTCACCGACTCCCTGGGGATGGGGGCTGTGGCCGATACCTATGGCACGGCCGAGGCTGCCGTCATGGCCCTTTGCGCCGGGGCCGACGTGCTGCTTATCGGTGCGGATGCCGGCCGCCCGGCCGAACAGCGCCAGGAGGCCATGGACGCGGTGGTTGCCGCCGTCCATTCCGGCCGTGTCCCGGCCGCCCGACTCAATGCCGCCGTGACGCGGGTGCTGCGGCTGAAGGAACGCTACGGCCTGCTTGAGGCCGCTTCCCTGGCAACGCCCGCTGCCGATGCCGCGAACCGGGTTGGCCGGGAAGCAGACGCCTCCCTGGCCCGGCGCATTGCCGCCCGAAGCCTGACCGCTTTTGGTGCGCCCCATCCCACCCTGCCGCTGCCGGCCGATGCCTCGACCCTGGTCATACGCCCCCGCCTTGGCCGCGAGGTCATCGACGCCGAAGCTGAAGCCGCCATTGCGCTCTGGTCTGGCCCCCAGACACGCTTTTTGCCGTCCGATCCGGACGCGCAAACCATCGATGACACACTTGACGCGGCGCGCCAGGCCAAGGCCGTGGTGCTGCTCGTCACGGACGCCCGCCGCCAGAGCGGCCAGGTCCGGCTGGCCAAGGCCCTGGGCGATCTGTCCGGCCCCCCTGTCGTGCTGGTTGCCGCCCAATCGCCCTATGATCTGGCGCTTGTGCCCCAGACGGCACTGCGCATCGCCACCTATGGCGAAGCGCCGGCCAGCCTGGAGGCCCTGGGGAGCAGCCTGTTTACGCCTTTCCGCTTTACCGGCCGTGTTCCGGCCGTCCTCCCGGGGCCGACAGCTCGCCCCTGATGGCAAGGCTCCGGGGACAAGCACTTTTTCGCATAATACTCCGCAGCGTGATTGACGTTTCACTTGGAATAGTTTTGGATTAGCAAAACTTTCGTTCAGGAGTAGTCATGAACGACCGCACCACCCCCCCCTTGCCCGGCACTCTTGTGCTCTGGCTGGGAATCATTCTCAGTCTTTCTGTTGCTGCTTCGACTTTTTTTTCAAATCTGTATATAGCTGTAGCCATCACAATTCTTGGATGCATTGCCGCCTGGATTGTCGCCAATCGCATCAATGCGCCAATCGAAAAGCTTTTCCATGGATTTCAGAAAATCAACAGCGATCAAAGAACCTTTTACTTGGATGAAGTCTCCTCCTGGAAAGATCTCGGTCCTTTGGGACAAGAGGCTTCACAAGCTTTTGAATTCAATATGTTGCGGCGTGAGTATTACCGTGCCGCCGTCCTTGCGGTGGGAACCCCGTTTATTATTACCAACAAAGACGGGATCATCACCCATTGCAGCCAATCTATGGCTGATTTGCTTCGCAAGCCCCAGCCTGAACTTATCGGTAAGACCATAAGCCAGGCGGCCTATAACAAAAACGGTGTCTCCATCACCGAACAAGCTCTCCGGGACGGCAGTACCATTCAGGCCGAACGCGATCTCACCCTGTGGGATGGTCGAATAGTTTCCTGTCACTTCACAGCCAGTTGCTTTCATGGTTTCCGCAAAGACCTGCTCGGCGCGGTATGCACCATCACCGACCAATCCCAATTGCGCGCCCAGCAGCAAGAGCTGGAAAAGACGCAAAGCGAACTGCAAAACCTCGGTGGCGACATCAATGAACTGTCCCAACGCGTGGCCTCGGCATCGGAAGAGCTCTCGGCCTCCTCCGACGAGCAGGCTCGCGGCGCCCAGCAGCAAAAAGGGCAGGCCGACGCCGTGGCGACAGCCATGGAAGAAATGACGGCGACAGTCATGGAAGTGGCCAAAAATGCCGCCCGGACCTCCGATGCCGCAGCCGGGGCCAACACGGCGGCTGAAACAGGCGCTGTGGAGGTCCGAGAGGCCATCGCCGGCATCAAGGCCGTGGCCGAGTCCGCCGGCAAACTCGGGCAGGTGCTGACGTCCCTCGACAGCCAGGCGGCCGAGATCGGCCGCATCATCAGCGTCATCAACGACATCGCCGACCAGACCAATCTCCTCGCCTTGAATGCCGCCATCGAGGCTGCCCGGGCCGGCGATGCCGGGCGCGGATTTGCCGTGGTGGCCGACGAGGTGCGAAAACTGGCCGAAAAGACCATGACCGCCACCAAGGAAGTGGAAAAATCCATTCACGAGATCCAGGACGGTTCCCGCCACGCCGTGGCCTCCATGCAGGAAACCGAAACCCGGGTGGCCACCAGCACCGATGCCACGCACAAGGCCGGGGAATCCCTGGAGCGCATCATGGCCCGCATCCGCGAGGTCAACAGCCAGGTGAGCCAGATTGCCACTGCCGCGGAACAGCAATCCGCTGCGGCTGAAGAGATCAACCACAATGTCGAAGTGATCGCCCGCGTGGCAGCGGAAGCAGACGAGGGCGCGGGGCAGACCGCCCAGGCGACCCGCGAACTGGCCGAGTTGGCCAATTCCCTGCTCACCCTGGCCGGAACCTTTGCCCAACGCCAGGCCAACGATCTCAGGCTGCGTGAATCCACCAGCAATATGAAAGGCATCCTGCCCAAACTCATGCAGGATTTCATCAAGACCCAGTACGGCAACGCGGTCTACGACGCCCTGCAGGAAGACATGGGGCACCCCACCTTCCTGCCCACCCAGAACTATCCCGATCAGGTTTTGCGCCAGATGGCGGACTTCGTGTCGGCCAAGACCGGCAAAAGCGTCAAGGATGTGTTCCTGGCCCTGGGCCGCTCGACCATCAAGGGCTTCCACCACCACTATCCGCGCTATTTCAAAGGCGACACTCTCAAGGATTTCTTCCTGACCATGAACGATACCCACGCCCGGCTGACCAAGGACATGCCTGGCCTGTTGCCCCCGCGTTTCACCTATGAAGACAAGGGCGACCGCCTGATCATGACCTACCATTCCAAACGGGCCTATCCTGAATACTACGAAGGCATTTTGCGGGGAGCAGCCGAATTCTTCAAGGAGCCCGTCGAGATTACCGTGTCCTACAGCGACCCGACCACGGCCCGGGCCGAAATCGTCTTCCGTGGCTCAACCCGTCGGCCCAAGGCCCTCGGGGCCTAACCGGCCCATGCGGCGCGCGCCTTCTGCCGGAAGGCGCGCGCCCCCAGCCGCCCATGCCCGTCACGCCGCTGACCATCGCCTATTACGGCTTCGACGATCCGGCCGCTGCCTGCCCCCGGCTTCGGGTGTTCGAACCGGCCCGCGTCCTGGGCCGGGCCGTGCGTCTCCTGCCCGGAGCCATACCCAACGGCCCTGGCCATAGCGTCACCACGGACGTCCTGGAACCGGCCGACCTCATCCTGATCCAGCGTTTTTTCCCCGGGCCGCAGACCGCCCCCATCCTTGAGGCCATCTTTGCCAGCGGCAAGCCCGTGGTTTACGATACGGACGACGATTTTACCGCTATCCCGTCGGACCATCCGTTTTTCGCCAGCATGGCCGCCATAACGCCCAGCATCATCGATACGGCCGGACGGGCCAGCCTCGTAACCGTCAGCACGCCGGTCCTGGCCGATGTTTTCAGCCGTTTTGCCGACCGGGTGCGCGTGGTGCCCAATTTCCTCCCGGATAGCCTGTGGCGGCCGACTGTGCCGCCAAACCGGGCTGTGGCCGCCATCGGACTTGCTGCCACACCGTCCCATGCTCCGGATCTGGCCCCCCTGGAACCGGCGCTTGCCCAACTTTGCCACAGACCCGATTTCGCCGGCCGCTTCGTGTTTTACGGCTGCCTGCCAAGCCCAGGCAGCTTTCCCGGAGCAACGCGCCTGCCCTTTGCCCCGGACTATGCCGCCTATGCTGCGAAATTGCCGCGCCTGGGCCTGTCCATCGGGTTGGCCCCCCTGGCTGATACGGTTTTTAACCGGGCCAAGAGTGCGGTCAAATGGCAGGAATATGCAGCCATCGGCGCAGCCGGCATCTACGCCGACCTGCCACCCTATCAGACGGTAGTGGAGGACGGCTTGACCGGCCTGCTCGTTGGCCCTCACCCCGAAGCCTGGGCCGAGGCGGTCCTGCGCCTGACCCGGGACGCCGGGTTGCGCCGTCGTGTGGCCCAAAACGCCCGGGAGGCCCTCAACAGTTCCCATCGCCTGAGCAATCAGGCGGCCGCCTATCTCGATGCCTGGCACTTTGCCGCCCAAGGAGAGACGCCGTGACTGCATCCTGGCTTGACGACCCGGAGTTCCCGTTGCCTTTGATGGATCTCTTGCTGGCCGGCACGGTCGGCCGCGATCATTTGCTGCGCGCCGCCGCCCTGGCCGGGGACAAAGCCGCCATCCCGTCCGTATCCGCCCTGTGGCAGCGTCGTCAGGCCCGTCTCCTGGTAGCCGCCCTGGAGGAAGACCCGCTCTATGGCCCAACGGCCAAGGCCCTGGCCGTGGTGTTGCCAACCCTTCCGACGGGGTCTATTGCGCCGGCCTTTGCCGCCCTCGTCACTGCCCTGGCCAGCCGTTTCACCGTGCCGGACAATACGGCCTACTACCAGCGCCTGCTTCTGGGCGACACTGCCGACCGCCTTGACAGCTACCTGGAAAACGAAATCCGAAACGACCGCCATGCCCTTTTCTGGCTCCATATAGCCCTTCGCCGGGCAGTGCTGCAGCGGGATTTCGACCAGGCCGCAATCCTGGCCGACCGGGTTCTGACCGGCGATCTGGTCCCCTTGGGCCATAAAATCGCCGGTGATCTGGCCCTGCTTGACGCCCGGCCGGCCCAGGCCATGGGGCACTATGCCGCACTCCAGGCGAAAGCTCCCTGGCCCGGCGGTCTCTTCCGCCAGGGACTGGCCGCCCTGGCTGCCGGGGATGCTCCGGCCGCCAGGGACCATCTCGCCGCCCTGGTGCTGGCCACGCCTGAACATGTCTCGGCCATGCTGGCCCTGGCCGATCTGGTTTCCGGCCGGGGCCAGGCCCGCTCGCTCCTGCCCGGAAGCCTCAGTGTGGCCCTTTACACCTATAACAAGGCCGACGACCTCGACCGCACCCTGGAAAGCCTTTTTGCCTCCGATCTGACCACCAGCGCCGGTCCAGGCCGCGTCTACCTCCTGGACAACGCCTCCACGGATGCCACCCCGGAGGTGGTTGCGACCTGGACCGGTCGCGTCGGCCAGGACCGGCTGACCGGCATCCGGCTGCCGGTCAATATCGGCGCGCCAGCCGCCCGCAACTGGCTGGCAGCCGATGCCCGCGTCAGCCGGGCCGAGTATGTGGCCTATCTGGATGATGATGTGGATCTGCCAGGGGACTGGCTTGGCCGGCTGGCCGCGGCAGCTGAAGCCTACCCCGGAGCCGGGGTCTGGGGCTGCCATGTGGCCGATGCCCGCAATCCGGCCATTGCCCAGGGCATTGACGGCCTGTTGCTGCCCGGCCCCCCAAGGGGCCACGACGGACCGTTTCTGTCCGACCTGCACGCCCAGGGCTTTGATTACGGGGGATTTGCCCATCTGCGGCCGTGCCTGACGGTCATGGGCTGCTGTCATCTTTTTCGCCGCGGCCGGCTGCTTGGGGCCGGCGGCTTCGACATCCGCTACAGCCCGTCCCAGTACGACGACGTGGACCACGACCTGCGCCTGTTTCTGGCCGGGACCCCGCCCGTCTACCAGGGCCATCTCACTGTCGCCCACCGCCGGCCAGCACCAGCCCTGGCCCCTGTGCGGCCGGAGCAACTGGCCGGGGGGCAGGCCAACTGGCACAAGCTCGTGGCCAGACACGACGGACACTATGATGCCATGGCCAAGCTCCAGCGCGACGCCCTGGCCCATGATCTGCGCTGCAAAGCCCTGGAACTGGCCGAGGTCGGAATCGTGGGGAAATAAGCCGTCAGTCGGCCGGATCATCCTTGGGGAAACTCAGGCGGAAGACAGACCCCTGCGCACCGCTGCCAAAGGTCAGCGAACCCCGTAACTGCCGGGTCAGCTGCACCACCAGTTGCATCCCAAGCGTCTTGACCGCGTCGGGATGAAACCCCTCAGGCAATCCGGCCCCGTCATCCTCCACCACAACCCGGATCGTGGCCTCTTCCCAGACCATGGTCACCCGGATGTTGCCGGCATCGCGGTCGGCCAGACCATGCTTGACGGCGTTGGTCAAAAGCTCGTTTATGATCAGGCCAAAGGGAATGGCCTTGTCTACGCTCACCCGGCACTGGGCCAGATTGAGGCTGAATCCGATGCTCTTGTAGCCGCGAAGCGATTGCACCACTTTCGGGGCCAGTCGCTCCACATATTCCTTGAGGTCCACTCGGGCCAGATCGCCCGAGCGATAGAGTTCCTCGTGAATGAGTGCCATGGAGGCGATCCGGTTGCGGCTTTCCTCGAAAATGTCCTGGACGCCGGGATCGCTGATGGCATCTTTTTGCAGGAAAAGCAGACTGGAGATAATCTGCAGATTGTTTTTGACCCGGTGATGGACTTCCTTGAGCAATACTTCCTTTTCCAGGAGCGAGTCGCGCAACTGTCGTTCCTTGGCTTTGTCCTCAGACACATCCCGGATGACGCCGACAATATAGCGGCTGCCTCTGGGATCGATAAAAAGCCCTTTGCGGGTCACCAGGGTACGCACCTGCCCCTGGGCGTCCGTCAGACATTCCTCAAACAAATCGGCCTGTCCGGTTTCAAGGACCAGGCTGTCGCGTTCAACGAAAACGGCCGCCTCCTCGCGGGGCACGAAGTCCTCGTCGCGCTTGCCGATGATGGCGTCGGCTGGTTGGCCGAGCATGGCGCACAGTGCATCGTTGACAAGGACAAAGCGATGGGAGCTGTCCTTGACGAACACCGGGTCGGGAATGGCCTCAAGGATCAACATATTGAACTGACGGGAGAGCCGCAGCTCTTCCTCGGCCCGCCGCCGTTCGCTGATATCGCGAGAAACGCTTATATAGCCCCGGAATTGACCGGTAGAATCGAACAGGCCGCGCATCATGGACTCAACCCACACGGTGGAGCCGTCCTTGCAATACATCTCCAGTTCTATGGTGTGCAGGAAATTACGGTCAATCGGGCCGGATTCGTTAATGTCTTGCAAAGCCTGCAATAGCCGGGAGGCAGACTCCGGAGTCAAGGTCTCATCAATGGAGCGGGACAGAGCCTGGGCAACGGAAAACCCAAGCAACCGCGTAACCGAAGGGCTCATGTACGTCAGGCGTTGTTCGACGTCGAAAAGGGAGATGAGATCAGAGGCGTTGTCGGCAAGCAGGCGGTATTTGGTCTCGCTTTCCCGCAACTTGCGCTCGGCGGCCTTGCGCGGGCCGACGTCGCGCAAAAAGGCCAACGCACCGGGAGAACCGTTGAGCAGAAACGGGACTGCCGAGACTTCCACCTCGATTTTCCCTCCATCCAACCGCAAATACACCTGTTCCCGCAGTTGGACCGGGAGATTGTGAACGATATTTTGCCGGATGCGCTCGGCCACGGAAGGTCGGCAATCCTCAGGAACAAAATCGAGGACATCACGCCCGACGAGGGCGTCCGGGGACTGTGCCCCGAACAATTTAACCGCTTCGGTATTGGCGTAAACGAAACGGATTCCGTCGTGTATAAAAATTGCATCCGGAGCGAATTCCACCACCAACCTGTAGCGTTCCTCGCTCTGCCGCAATTCCATTTCCTTAAAGCCTATCACGGCGGCATATCGCTTAAGAATCATATAGAGCAACAGCGATGTGATGCCTATAAAGAAAAATCCTTTGACAGATGATGCCTGCAAGAGAAGATCTGTATCACTGCGAAAAAAAATATCAACGAGACGATCAGAAAAAAAGATCCACAACAGCCCAAATACGGCGTACAGCATCGTAATTGTGATTGGCAAACGGCCAACCAATCCATTCCCTGTCCTGTAAGACTCCTGCATCAACATAATACGCCGTCCGTTTTCGGAAAAAAATGCTCAGGAATCCCCTGCCTTGCCTCGATATGCAACACCTCTTGCAGCCAATGAAAAAATAAAGTCCGCTATTGCTTTTCCGTCGCTTTTGTCAGCCGCGTCACGTTGCTCTTGGTGAAAAACCCATCAAATCCATCATAGCGCTCTATATACTCGTTGACCAGCATGGTTTGCGGCGACATGGCCGAAAAAATCTGTTTGAGGCCCTCTTCCCGCGAACCGACCAGTTCCGACAGGAACTGCATCCCTTCCGATTGCAGCCCGGAAACCACTTCTTCAATGCCGTCAGTGCCAAAGGCCATGTGATGGGGACGCAGGCCGTAGTTGGCGATAAATCCCTCGGTGGGACCAGCCCCAGGCTCCGCATCCGGGGAACCGATGCCCGAGGTGAACACCTGGGCATAGTCGCCGACCCCAAGCCGGGCCACGTTGGTGATGGAATTAAGCGACTCCACGTACACGGCAAAATCGAAGCGGTAGTTGGTCAGGGCCAGAAACTCCACAATGGCAGCATCGCGATGCCTGGCCCGCACCCGGGTGGCCACATGGTCCAGGCTGCCGATCCGGGCCAGCCAGAGATGGTCCGCCTTGGCCGCAGTCAGGGGCAGCAGCCGGCTTTGGCCGTGCAGATACATTCCGGGACGGCCATGCCACTGGATAAAACCCAGGGAATTTCCGGTATGGGCCGAGGGCATGGTCTGCAGAAACGAAAAGGCATCGGTCACCCAGGGCGCTGCCGTGGCAAAGGCCACGCCCCGCTCCCGCTGGATGGCGGCATAGCGGTCGAGATCGTGGCACTCGAAAATAAAGGTTTCCAGGCGGGCCGGGACGAGCGCAGCCGTTTTGGTGCCGCAGTTGTAGGGTACAAACGGGTTGGCAAGACCGGGGGTGCGGCTTCTCACGATAAAATCCGCCCCCTCGGGATCGCGCAATACCAGTGCCGGACTGCCGTCGCCGGTCAGCGGGTCGTCCAGGGCCGCCTCAAAAACCAGTCCTGTCGTTGCCAGCAACTCTTCGGCAGCCGGCACAAGATCCTTGGGTGCAACATTGATAACAACAGCCGCCAGATTGCCCACCAGGCCGTCGAGCCCGGCCTGCCGCCGACTCGCCAGAGCGGATTCGACGTCCCGCAACAGCTTGGCGTCATCATTTACAAACGCGTTGTGCAACCGTTCCCCCGCCCGTTTGAGTTTAGAGCATGTCCACCGGATCGAGATCCAGGGTGAAGCGGACCTTGGTCGAGCCGGACAGAGCCTCCCGGCCGGCTGCGAAAACCTGGCGCACACTTGGCCAATCCGGCGATTTGAGCAGGCAATGGAGCCGCCTGCGCCCGGCCATCAGGGCCAGCGGAGCCGGAGCCGGCCCCATCACCCGCACGCCAAGCGGCCCGGCCGCCAGCCGCATGGCCTCGCCCACGGCCGCAGCCAGGGCATAGCCGTTTTCCAACTCCCTGGGAAAACTCAACCGGGCCAGACCCAGGCGAATGAATGGCGGATAACACAACCGGCGTCGCCGGGAAAGCTCCAGCTCATAGAAGCCTTCAAAATCACCCCGAATGACATGGGCAAAAAACGGATCATCCGGCATCCTGGTCTGGATCAGCACCCGGCCCGGCCGCTCGCCCCGGCCGGCCCGGCCGGCCACCTGGGTGAGCAACTGAAAGGTCCGCTCCGAGGCCCGGTAATCCGGCAAATTGCGGCCCAGGTCGGCGTCGGCGGCAATGACCAGGGTCACAGCCGGGAAATGGTGGCCTTTGGACAGCATCTGGGTGCCGACCAGCACCTGGGCCTGGCCCGAGGCAAATTCCGAGAGAATGGCCTCGGCCCGTTCAGGCCGCCGAGCCACATCGCGGTCCAGGCGGGCCACGACCGTGCCGGTCGGCAATACCCCGGACAACTGTTCCTCCAGCATCTCGGACCCAACGCCCATGGGCAGGAAACTGGCCCCGCCGCACCCCGGACAGGGCGAAGGATGGGGCCGGGCGAAGCCGCAGTAGTGGCACACCAGCCGTTCCCGGTCCTTATGAAAGGTCAGGGACAGTTCGCAGCGGGGACAGCGCACCGGCGTCTCGCAGTCCAGGCAAAAAAGAAGCGGCGCATAGCCCCGGCGATTGAGCAGGATCATGGCCTGATCGCCGGCCGCAACCGTCTCGGCCAGGGCAGCAGCGGCCAGATCGGTCAATACGCCGGTGCGGTCGCCGGTTTCGCGTTTGCCGGCCACCGCCGTCAGTTTGCCGGCCCCCCGCATATCCACCAGTTCGATGGCCGGCATTGTGCCGCCGCCCACCCGGCTGGCCAGGCGCACCATGGGGACATGGCCGGCCTTGGCGGCGTGGAAGGTCTTGACGTCCGGGGTGGCCGACCCCAGGACAAAAAGCGCCCCGGACTGTTTGGCCCGGAAAAAGCCTACTTCCTTGGCCTGATAGGGCAGACGATCCTCCTGTTTGAAGGCCCCGTCGTGCTCTTCGTCAAGGACAATGAGGCCGACATTGCGCAGCGGCAACAGCAGGGCCGAGCGGGTGCCGGCCACCACCACCGGGGCATCGTCGCCGGCAGCCCGCCAAAATGACTCCTCGCGCACCGAAGGCGGCTGGTAGCCGTGGTAGAACAGCGGCCGGACCTGGGGAAAGGTCCGCACTGCAGCCCGATGGAGCTTGGCGGCCAGGGCCACTTCCGGGGCCAAAAGCAGGACTTGCCGCCCCTTTTGAAGGGTCAGCCGGGCCAGTTCCATATACAGGCGGGTCTTGCCGCTGCCAGTGACGCCGTAGACCAGCCTGGCCGCGCCGTCCGGGTGGTCAAGGGCCACGGACAAATCGGCCAGGGCGGCAGCCTGCTCATCGGTCAGCGGCGGCAGATCCGCCGGGAGCGCCTCCCCTTCCTCCTGGCAAACGGCCGTCGGATCCCCTTCGCTCAAGCGCACGAGCCCCAGATCGGACAATCGCCGCAACAGCGGCAACGTCCCCGGCCCAAGGCGCTTTTTGAGATCGGAAAGCGGCATGGGGCCCTGGTCGCAAAGCAGATCAAGCACAGCCATCTGCCGGGCAGCGCCCGGGCGCACAGGCCAGGGCGGATCCGCGGCCAGGGAGCACAGGGGGTCGCGCTCGGCCGCATCGAGCCGGCACAGCATGGTCCCGGTCCGCCAGGCATCAGCAAGCCGGGCCAGTTCGGCCGGCGGCTTTCGCGACAGGGCCAGGGCAGTCAACGATCGGGGGATGCCGGCCTCGCTGCAGGCAAAGACCACTTTGGAAGAGCGCAGGCCGCGCGGCAACAGCGACCCGAGGATGCGGCCGGGCGTGGCCATATGGCGGTTGGCCAGGCTGGCCACCAGTTCCATATAGTCGCTGTCGCAAAGGGGCCGGCGCTCCAGGGGCCATACGGCAGCGCGCAGGGTCACCCCGGGAGGCGGGGTGGCCCCGGTCTCGACCACCACCCCGGCACGCAGCCAGTTGGCCACCGGCACAAGCAGGCGCAGGCCGACCGGAAAATCGGCCGGCGTAAAATAGGACGGCAGGGCGTAGGTGAGGACGCTGTAGGGAGGCGCGGTCAGGGCGACGGCAATGGCGGCGGTCATAGTCCGGCGTCCTTGGCAAACAGGCTCATGGGTTAAGCAGGCAACGGTGCGCCATATCCGGGGTCACCCGCAACCAGCGGCAGGCGGCCGGAACCACCGGACAGCCAAAAGGAAACGCCCGGGGGGCGATCCCCCCGGGCGCGACAAATCTCTGACCGAAGCCGGGGCAGGTCGTAACGCCTAGCTCCCAAACGGCAGCAGCTCACGCAGACGCGGCACCAGGGACTCGCGCAGAACCTCGTCATGCAGAGCGAAATAGATGTTGGCGGTAAGGTAATCCACCCAGTCACCGGCGTCGAAACGCTGGCCCTGAATCTTGACGGCAAGCAGACGGTTGTTGCCGGCCAGCCCCTTGAGCGCGTCGGTCAGCTGGATTTCGCCGCCATGGCCCGGGGCCACCTTCTCCAGATGGTAGAAGATGTCCGGGAAAAGGACATACCGGCCGACGATGGCCAGCCGGGAGGGAGCCTCGTTGACCTTGGGCTTTTCCACCAGATCCCGCACCCGGTACATGCCCGGGGCGAATTCTTCGCCGTCAATGATGCCGTAGCGCGAAACCATGTGGGGCGGCACTTCCATGACGCCAATGACCGGCATGTGCTCGGACTGGGCCACGGTGAGGAGCTGCTTGATGCCCGGCTCCATGCTGAACATGAGATCGTCGCCGACCATGACGGCAAAAGGATCGTTTTTGCAGACTTCCCGGGCGCAAAGCACGGCGTGGCCCAGGCCCAGCTGCTTTTTCTGGCGCACGGAAATAATGTTGACCATCTCCGCCACTTCCCGGACCTTCTTGAGCATTTCGGTCTTGCCGGTACGGGTCAGCAAATCCTCGAGGGTGAGGTTGTAGTCGAAATGGTCTTCAATAATGGTCTTGTTGCGGTTGGTGACGAACACCACATCCTGCAGCCCCGAAGCCTGGGCTTCTTCGACCACATACTGCACCACGGGCTTGTTGTAGACGGGCAGCATTTCCTTGGGGATGTTCTTCGTGGCCGGCAACGACCGCGTACCCCATCCGGCGACGGGAATGACCACCTTCTTGATTTCCATGCTCTTCTCCTTGAATGCGCGCACTGCCCGGTATTTTTCGGAGGCGGCGAACCGCGCCAGCGCGCCGGCCGTCCGGATATTGACCTGCCCGATTGTGCCGAGCCCCACCCTGATGATGGCTCCCGGCATCAACAACCGACGTTAAATGCTTTGCATTAACAAGTCCAGCCCCAAAAGGTGGTTCCAAGCAACCGACTCAGCGCAGGGCCAGGGCCACGGTATCGGCCAGCCGGGCGCACAATGTCTCGACCAGGACCGCATCCTCGGCCTCGACCATGACCCGGGCAAGGGATTCGGTGCCGGAGTAGCGAAGGAGCACCCTGCCCCGCCCGGCCAGGAGAGTTTCGGCCTCGCAAACCGCCTGCTCGATGGCCGGAGCCTGGCTGAAGGGAATTTTTTGTTTCACCGGCACATTGACGAGTTTTTGCGGAAAGGGGGCCAGCAAGGTGGCCAGTTCGGACAGCCGTTTGCCCTTTCGCACCATGATCTTCATGAGCTGCAAGGCGGCCAGGGTGCCGTCGCCGGTGGTGCTGTGGTTTAAAAAGATCAGATGCCCGGACTGTTCCCCGCCAAGGACCGCGCCCTTGGCCCGCATGGCCTCGACCACGTAGCGGTCGCCGACCGGCGTGCGCATGAGCGTGCCGCCGTGTTCGTTCATGAACACTTCCAGGGCCATATTGCTCATGACCGTGGCCACCAGCAGGTTGCCCGGCAGCGCCCCGCGTTCGAGGAAATCCAGGGCACAGATGGCCATGATCTGGTCGCCGTCGAGAATACGGCCCTTTTCGTCGGAAACAATGACCCGGTCGGCGTCGCCGTCCAGGGCAATGCCGATGTCGGCCCCGGTTTCGACCACGGTGCGCCCGACCTGCTCGGGGAAAAGCGAGCCGACGCCCAGGTTGATGTTGGTGCCGTCAGGGTCCACGCCGATCTTGACCACCTTGGCCCCAAGCTCTTCAAACACCTGGGGAGCCACCCTAAAGGCCGCACCGTTGGCGCAGTCGAGCACGATTTTCATGCCGTCGAAATTGATGTCGAGCGGAATGGTGTTTTTGAGAAACACGTTGTAGCGGCCGGTGCTGTCTTGGAGTTTGAAGGCCCGGCCCACTGCGTCGGGCTCGGGCAAAGCCCAGTCATGGGAACAGCCCTCGACCGAGGCGGCGATTTCGGCTTCCACGGCATCGGGAAGCTTGAATCCCATATGGTCGAAAAACTTGATGCCGTTGTCGCAGGAAGGATTGTGGGAAGCCGAGATCACCACGCCGACGTCGGCGCGCATATCCCGGGTGAGAAAGGAGATGGCCGGCGTTGGCAGCGGGCCGACCAGGAAAACGTCCATGCCGGCGGCGCAAAACCCGGCAGCCAGGGCGTATTCATAGATATAGCCGGACAGGCGCGTGTCCTTGCCGATGAGGACCTTATGGCGGCGGCCGCCGTTGTGGAAATGCAGACCGGCCGACAACCCCAGGCGCATGACCACGTCCGGGGTCATAGGATAGGTGTTGACCTTGCCGCGCAGTCCGTCGGTTCCGAAAAGTTTTTTTTCCATTCCTTGGTGCGGCCGGTTCACGCCGGCCTCATTTCACAGTCAGCGACACCTTGTCGGGTTTGGCTTCGATCAGTTCGCAGCCCTGCGGCATCTTCACCCGATACGACGCTTCATACTTACCCGGATCAAGATCAGGCTTCAACTCCAGAGTTGCTTCCACCAGACCGGGGAAATCCTTGTCCGAGATAATGGCCGCCGGCCCCTTGATGCGAAGGGTCACGGCCTGGGGCGCGACATCCGCCTCCCGGCCCTTGGGCTTTTTGATGGCCAACGGCGCGCGCAGCGTGATTTCAGATTCCTTGGCGGCAAAGCCCATGACCACCTGGACGGCCGGCGGCGACACGTCCACATCCTCAGGCACGTCAAGCGGCACCCGCTCGTCGAACCGGGCCGGAGGCGGCTGGGGCAAGGTGATGGCCTGGGTCCGGATTTCTGTAATCTTCTCAAGCTTGCCGGCCGGTCCGGTCAAACGCACTGTATCCGGCACCGCCCGCACCGCTGACATGGAAAAGCCATCCGGGGGCGAGGAGCGCAGCATCACCTTGACCGGCACGGTTTTAACGGCCCGGCGTTCCACTTCCAGTTCCAGCCGGGTGGGCCGGATTTCCACCACCTCATAGACCTTGGGCAGGGGAATGTTTTTGGGCTCAAACAGAACAATGTTCTTGCCAGGCACGATCTTGGACAAATTGAGACTGTAGACGAGCTGGCTTTCGTCGATCTTGCGGGCCACGCCGCGCGGTCCCCGCAGCAGCACATCCACCGCGCCGATGATGCCGGATTTGATGTAGAGGTCTTCAGGCAGCCCCGTCATCTCCACCCGCATGGGCATCCAGGTATCGACCTTTTCCCGGCCGGTCACAAGATACCAGCAGAAAAGAGCCATAGCCAGGGCCAGGAGAAGGTATTGCCAGTTCGGTTTCATGGGCGTTTGGCCACGAGATTCCAGAGCATGTTTTTTAGGGTCATCTCATCCACCGGGGAAATAAGCTTGCCCCCGTCAGCCACCGACACCACCCCCCGCTCCTCGGACACCACCACGGCCAAGGCGTCGGTCTCCTCGGTAATGCCCAGGGCTGCACGGTGGCGGGTGCCCAGACTCGCATCCAGGGGGACGCCGGCAATGAGCGGCAGAATGCAGCCGGCCGCAGCCACGCTTTCTCCCTGGATAATGACCGCCCCGTCGTGGAGCGGCGTGTCCGGAAAAAAAATGGTCCCGAGCAGTTCACGGCTGGGCCGCGCACCAAGCTCGACCCCGCGCTGGACATAATCGCCCAGCGGAACGCGGCGCTCAAAAACGATCAGCGCCCCGGTATGGGTCCGGGCCATTTGGAACACGGCCAGGATGTATTCGTCCAGGGCCGCTTCGGAGACTGTTTCGCGCCGCCGGCGGAAGAACCCGCCCGCCCCGACCGAGGACAGGGCCTTTCGGATGTCGGCCTGAAACAGGATGATGATGACCAGGAAGATCGAACCGAGAAAGTTGGTGAGCAGCCAGTGCAGGGTATTGAGCCCGAATTCGCCGGATACATAATAGATGATGAGGATGAGCAGAAAACCGTGGAGCACCGAGGCGGCCCGGGTGCCGCGAATGAGCAGCAGCCCCCGGTAGAAAATGAAGGTGACCACGGCGATATCGAGGAGCTCACGCCAGGTGATATGCAGATTGTCGATGAAGCTTCCCATGGTAAACGCAAAGGTGTGCGGCACGATCGGCAGGATCAGGCCGCGAGGCTTGCGGCCAGACACAGGGCCGTTTTGACCGAGGCGACGTCGTGGACCCGGTGGATGCGCGCTCCCCGGGCGGAACACAAGGCCGAGGCAACGGCCGTGGCCTGATTGCGCTCGCCGACAGGCAGGCCGCACAGGGAAGCGAAAAATGATTTGTTGGACAGCCCCAGATAGATGGGACGCCCGAGATTGGCGAACCGGTCGAGATGGCGCAGGATGGCCAGATTGTGCTCGGGCCGTTTGCCAAACCCGATGCCCGGATCAAGGACCACATGGTCCTCGGGCAGGCCGGCGGCCACGAGCATGGCCAGCTTCACTTCGAAAAAGGCCAGGATCTCGGCCACCACGTCGTCGTAGCGGGGATCGGCCTGCATGACGTCCGGCCGTCCCAGGCTGTGCATGAGCACGTAGCCGGGATTTTTTCCCCGGCCACCACTTCAAGCAGGCCGGGATCAAAGGAGCAGGCCGAGACGTCGTTGACGATGACCGCCCCGGCCGCCAGGGCAGCGGCGGCACAGCCGGCCCGGTAGGTGTCGACCGACAGCGGCACGGTCGGCAGCGCAGCGGCCAGGGCGGCAATGACCGGCACGACGCGCTCGATCTCCTGAGCCCCCGACACCGGGGCGGCTCCCGGCCGGGTGGATTCGCCCCCCACGTCCAGGATGTCCGCCCCTTCCCGGGCCAGGGCCAGGCCATGGGCGACGGCGGCCGCCACGGTGTCGTGGCGGCCGCCGTCGTAAAAGGAGTCCGGGGTGACGTTGACGATGCCGGCGATGCGATCAGCGGCGCAGTCGATTTCCCGTCCCGCAGCCAGACGCCACAGGGCAGGTGTTTTACCGGCCATGGCCCTGGCCGGAGGAGCCGTCCCCAGGGCCGGAGGCGTCCGCCGGTTTGGCATCGTCGGGTTCAAGCGTGAACTCGTCACCAGACGGCGCAGCGGCCTGCGGGGCCGTCGGTGCGGCGGCGGCGGTTCCAGAAGCGGCTTCTGGCCCGGTTCCCGGCGCGCTGGCGGCAGCGCCCCCGGTCGTCCCAGCCGACGTCCCGACCGGAGGTTCCGGAGGGGGCAGGGTTTCTCCCCGCAGGAGACGGTCGATTTCGTCGCCGGTGATGGTTTCGCGTTCAAGCAGGGCCTTGGCAATGGACTCCAGGGCCTCGCCCTCGCTTTCAAGAATGCTGCGCGCCCGGCGGTAGGCCGACTCGACGATCTTGCGCACCTCGGCGTCGATCTGGCGCGAGGTCTCCTCGCTGAAGTTGCGATGGTGCACGAGATCCTTGCCCAGAAAGATCTCATCTTCGCGCTCGCCGTAGGACAGCGGCCCGAGCACCTCGCTCATGCCCCAGGAGCAGACCATCTTGCGGGCCATGGTGGTGGCGCGCTCGATGTCGTTGCCGGCTCCGGTGGTGAGCTGGTTGAGGACGAGCTCTTCAGCCACCCGGCCGCCCATGAGCACGGCCAGATTTTTTTGCAGGAAGTCGCGGGAATAGTTGTGCCGGTCGTCGGTCGGCAACTGCATGGTGATGCCAAGGGCCATGCCGCGCGGGATGATGGACACCTTGTGGATGGGGTCGGTGCCGACCAACTTCTTGGCCACCAGGGCATGACCGGCCTCATGGTAGGCGGTGGTGCGTTTTTCCTCATCGGTGAGAATGAGGCTTCTGCGCTCCTTGCCCATGAGCACCTTGTCTTTGGCATGCTCGAAGTCGGCCATGTCCACCCGGTCTTTATTGATCTTGGCCGCCTGCAGGGCGGCCTCGTTGACCAGGTTTTCCAGGTCCGCTCCGGAAAAGCCGGGCGTTCCCCGGGCCAGGATGTCCAGGTTGACGTCCGGCGACAGGGGCGAACGGCGGGTGTGGACTTCGAGGATGCGCCGGCGGCCGCGCACATCCGGGGTGGGCACCACCACCTGCCGGTCAAAACGGCCGGGACGCAGCAAAGCCGGGTCCAAAACGTCGGGCCGGTTGGTGGCGGCAATAAGGATGACGCCCTCGTTGGACTCAAACCCGTCCATTTCGACCAGAAGCTGGTTTAACGTCTGTTCGCGCTCGTCATGCCCGCCGCCAAGACCGGCGCCGCGCTGACGGCCCACAGCGTCAATTTCGTCGATAAAGATCAGGCACGGGGCGTTTTTCTTGCCCTGCAAAAACAGGTCGCGAACCCGGGCCGCGCCCACGCCCACGAACATTTCCACAAAGTCGGAGCCGGATATGGAGAAAAACGGCACCCCGGCTTCGCCGGCCACTGCCCGGGCCAGCAGGGTCTTGCCCGTTCCGGGCGAACCGACCAGCAGCACGCCCTTGGGGATGCGCCCGCCCAACCGGGTGAACTTCTTGGGATCAGAGAGAAACTGCACCACTTCGTACAGCTCTTCCTTGGCTTCATCCACGCCGGCCACATCGTCAAAGGTGATCCGGGTCTGCTCCTGGGTGATCATGCGCGCCCGGGAACGGCCGAAGTTCATGGCCCGGCCGCCGCCGCCCTGCATCTGGCGCATGAAAAAGATCCAGACGCCGACCAGCAGCAGCATGGGGAACCAGGACACAAGCAGCGTCATGTACCAGGGCGATTCCTCGTCCGGTTCGGCCATCACCTCGATTTTTTTGGCCATAAGCGACCCCACGAGATTGGGGTCTTCCGGGGCGTAGGTGATGAATTTGCCGCCGCCCGCGGCCACGCCAGTGATTTTTTTGCCCTGAATTTTGACGGAAACCACGTCTCCTGCATTCACCTTCTGCATGAATTCAGAATAGGAGAACTTGGTGCTCTGGCTTTGGGGCTGGTTGAACAAATTGAACAGGACGACCATGACCAGGGAGATGGCCGCCCAGAGCATGAGATTTTTCGCGAAGCTGTTCAAACTAGAGTCCTCCGGAGGACGGATGGGGCCGAGGCGGCCCGTGGGTTGTATAAGGCGTCAGCGATAACACAGCCATACCCGACCTGTCCACGCGACGATGCCGCTACCACCGGCCCGTCCGTCGGCGACTGTCCCAATCGACCGTGGAGGCTTGCCAAGGGTTTCGATGCTTCATATTGTCTGCTATGATAAGCCTCGAAGGCAGGGCCGGCAAGGAGCAGTAATGGCCGAGAAGCGTATTTTAACCGTTGACGACTCCGAAAGTGTGCGAACCCTGGTCTCCCAAGCCCTGCGCCAGGCCGGTTTCGACGTGGTCGAAGCCGTGGACGGGGCGGACGCCCTGGACAAGGTTTCCGGGGAATTCGACATGGTCATCACCGACATCAATATGCCCAATATCGGCGGGATTGAACTGCTCGCCCATCTGCGCGCCCGCACGGATACGCGCTTCACCCCGGTCCTGGTGCTGACCACCGAATCCCAGCGGCCGCTTCGGGATAAAGCCGTGGCCGCCGGAGCCTCGGGCTGGGTTGTCAAACCGTTTGAGCCGGCCAGTCTCGTGGCTGTGGTGCGCCGCTTTATCGGCTGACCATGGCAGCATCCGACGAGGCCGCCGCGCCAGCCAGTTCCTCCGCCCGGGTCGATGACGCCATGGCCGACGCCAGCTCGCTGCTCTTTCACGACGTCCCCCTGGCCGTATATCTGCGGGCTGTGGACGGTTCCTTTCTGGAAGTCAACACCGCCATGGCCGTCCTTTTCGGTTATCCCGATCCAGCCGCCTTTCTGGCCGCCATGGCTGCCATCCCGGAACAATTCTATCTCGACCCGACCACCCGGGACGCCGTGTTGCACGATCTGGCCGCCTCCGGCTCGGTCACAGGCCGGCGCTATCAGGCCATCTGCCGCGACGGCTTTGTCCTTTGGATCGAAGAATCGGCCCACCGCACCGTTTCCCCGGGGGGCGACCTTTTTTATATCGGTTTTTTGCGCGACGTCACCGAAGAAAAAAGCACCAGCTGGGCCTTGAGCGAAGCCGAGGAAAAATACCGCATCATTTTCGAACACGCGGTGGAAGGCCTGTTCCAGATGACCCCGGCCGGCCGCTTTGTCACGGTCAACGGAGCCCTGGCCCGGATGCTCGGCTACGACTCCCCCCAGGGGCTCACCACCCGGGGAGATGAGGCCGCCAGTGTCTTCGTGCGTCCCGAGGACCGGCAGTTTCTCCACGCCGCCCTGGCGGAAACAGGCGTGGTGCGGGCCATGGAATCCGAATTGTCCCGGGCCGACGGCCAGCGTATCTGGGTGTCCATCCAGGCCAGGGCCGTTCGCGGCGGCGACGGCTCGGTGATCCTCTATGAAGGCTCCATGGAGGACGTCACCCAGCGCCGCCAGTCCCAGGAAGCCCTGCGCCAAACCCTCAAGCGGACCCGGGCGCTCTTCCACCAGACCGTCAAATCCCTGTCCACCACCGTGCGTTTCCGCGACCCCTACACGGCCGGCCACCAGGATTCCGTGGCCCGGCTGGCCGCCGCCATGGCCCGCAGCCTCAAACTGCCCGAGGACACCGTGGAGGGAATCCGGGTGGCCGGCCAGCTCCACGACATCGGCAAAATCAGCGTGCCCGTGCGTTACCTGTGCAAGCCCGGGCGCCTTGTCGGGCTGGAATGGGAATTCATGAAGCAGCACGCCACCACCGGCTACGAAATTTTAAAGGACATCGACTTCCCCTGGCCTGTGGCCGAAATCGTGCTGTGCCATCACGAACGCCTGGACGGCTCGGGCTACCCCCGGGGCCTGGACGCCTCGGCCCTTGGCATCGAGGCCCGCATCCTGGCCGTGGCCGACGTCCTGGATGCCATGGCCTCCAACCGCCCCTACCGCCCGGCCCTTGGCGTGGAGGCTGCCCTGGCCGAGCTGGCCCGGCACAAGGGCACGGCCTTTGACCCGGACGCCGTCGATGCCGCCCATGACGCCATCGCCACGGGTACCGTGCGCTACTGACGCCATGCGCCTGACCGATTCCGACCTGCTGCGCGAACTGGACCAGCCCGAGTTCGCTTTGGTGCGCGCCGCCTTTGTCTCCCGCAAATACCCCAAGACAGCTCAGGTTTTCGCTCCCCGCGAAAAACAAAACAGCCTGTTTATTGTGGCCAGGGGCCGGGCCAGGGTCTACCTGGCCTACCGGGACAAGGAATTCACCATGGCCATCCTGGATGCCGGCGACGTCTACACCACCCACACCCGGGCCTTTGTCGAGGCCCTGGACGACCTCACCCTGCTTGTGGCCGACATGAAAACCGTACGCCGTTTTCTCACCGCCATGCCGGCGCTCACCACCTCCATGGTCAAGGTTCTTGGCGACCTGCTCTCCCACGCCTTCTCGGTCATCGACGGGCTGGCCTTTTTCGACGTGCGAAAACGCTTAATCCAGCTCCTGCTCTACGAAGCCGAGCGGGCCAATGCCGGGGATGAGCACATCCTGTGCTTTGCCCATGGCCTCAATGTCGAACAACTGGCCACCATTGTCGGCTCCTCCCGCCAGACCGTCTCCTCGCTGCTCAATACCCTGGAGCGCGAAGGGATCATCGAGATGCGCGCCCGGGGTGTTATCTGCATCCCCGACTTCGCCGCCCTGGCCGCCCTGGCTGATTCATAGCGCCTTTGTCGGCAATCTGACAGACACCCCCTGCCTCGAAATCGTAACCCAGGCCAAACGTCCGCATGTTCCGCCGGTGCTTCCCGCCCGGCCGGGCAAACCAGGAGGATGGCATGGCCAAGGATACGAGAACCATCGAGGATCTGTCCCAGTGGGAAGACGCCCGCCGGATGCTGTATAAAGCCAGGGAAGAAGGCATTGCCACGGTCTGGGACCGGCTGGCCGAGCAAACGCCCCACTGCACCTTCTGCGACCAGGGATTGACCTGCAGCAAGTGCGTCATGGGCCCCTGCCGCATCAACCCCAAAGGCCCCAAACGCACGCTTGGCGTCTGCGGAGCCGACGCCGACCTGACGGTCGCCCGCAATTTCGGCCGGTTCATTGCCGCCGGGGCGGCATCCCACTCCGACCATGGCCGCGATCTGCTGGAAGTCCTGGAAGCCGTGGGCCAGGGTGAAAACACCGAGTATGCCGTGCGCGACCCGCAAAAGCTCGCCAAACTCTGCGCCGAGGTCGGCCTTGACCTGGCCGGCCTGGATACCACGGCCCAGGCCAAGGCCCTGGCCGAGGTTTTTTTCAAGGATTTTGGTACTCGAAACCACGCTTTGTCCCTGCTTTCCCGCGCACCGCAAAAACGCCGGGACATCTGGCAGGCCACCCGCACCACGCCGCGCGGCATCGACCGGGAATGCGTGGAAATGCTCCACCGCACCCATATGGGCGTTGACTGCGACCCGACCTCCATCTGTCTCCACGCCGCCCGCACGGCCCTGGCCGACGGCTGGGGCGGCTCCATGATCGGCACCGAGCTCTCCGACGTCCTTTTCGGCACACCGCGCCCGGCAACCGTTGCAGCCAATCTCGGCGTCCTGGCCGATGACAAGGTCAACATCCTGGTCCACGGCCACAGTCCGGTGGTCTCGGAAATGATCCTGGCCGCGGCCCGCGATCCGGCCATGCTGGCCAAGGCCCGGGCCGTGGGCGCGGCAGGCATCAATGTGGCCGGCCTTTGCTGCACCGGCAACGAGGTGCTCATGCGCCAGGGCGTGCCCCTGGCCGGCAACCACCTCATGACCGAACTGGCGCTGGTCACCGGGGCCGTGGAAATGGTCGTGGCCGACTACCAATGCATCATGCCAAGCCTGGTGCAGATCGCCGCCTGCTACCATACCCGGTTTGTCACGACCTCGGAGAAGGCCCAGTTCCCCGGAGCCACCCACCTGGAATTCACCCTCGGCAACGCCCGGGAAATGGCTTTCCAGGCCGTCACCCTGGCCATCGAGGCCTTCCCCCGCCGCGACGCAGCCCGGGTGGAAATCCCGGTTGCCCCGGTGAGCCTTCGCACCGGCTATTCCAACGAGGCCATTCTCGAAGCCCTGGGCGGTTCGGCCGAACCGCTGCTGGCCGCGGTCAAGATCGGCCTGGTGCGCGGGGTGGTCGGCATTGTCGGCTGCAACAATCCCAAGCTGCCCCACGACGGCCTGCTGGTCGGTCTGGCCCGGGAGCTTATCAAACAGGATGTGCTGGTGGTGGTCACGGGCTGCGCCACAGTGGCCATGGGCAAGGCCGGGCTTATGACCATGGACGGACTGGAGCAGGCCGGGGTCGGTCTGGCCGAGTTTTGCGGCCGCTTCGATTTGCCGCCGGTGCTCCATGTGGGCAGCTGTGTGGACAACTCCCGGATTCTGGCTCTGTGCGCCCTGTTGGCCGATGCCCTGGGCGTCGATATATCCGATCTGCCCGTGGCGGCCAGCGCGCCGGAATGGTATTCGGAAAAAGCCGCCGCCATCGGCCTGTATGCCGTGGCCAGCGGCGTCATGACCCACCTGGGCCTGCCCCCCAACATCCTTGGCAGCGAACTGGTGACCAAGCTGGCCCTTGGCGGTCTGGAAGACGTCTTTGGCGCACACTTCGTGGTCGAGCCGGACCCGGTCAAGGCGGCAGCCGTCATCAGCCGGCGCATCACCGCCAAACGGCTGGCCCTTGGCCTCAATGACCGGTATGACGGCACGGTTTATTCCTAGGCGGGACAGGTATGAAGATCGCTTTTGCCGGTAAAGGCGGCGTCGGCAAAACCACGCTGGCGGCGCTTCTGGGCGACTATCTGGCCCGCTTGGGCCGGGATGTGGTTTTGATCGATGCCGACACGGCCCTGTCCCTGGGCTCGGCCTGCGGTCTGCCGGAGGACGCCCTGCCCAAAGCCCTGGCCCAACGCGAATCGCTCGTGCGCCAGCGTATCGGCGACGGGGTCTATCTCAATCTCACGCCACGGGTGGACGATCTGCCCGGGGAGGTGAGCGTGGCCGTACCGGTTGGCGACGGGCCGTGTTTTGGCGGGCGGCTGGGGAAAAAACGGCTGCTGGTCATGGGCGGGGTGTCCGGGGGCGGGAGCGGCTGCGCCTGCGCAGCCGGGCACCTGCTCCAGGCGGTCATCGCCCATGTCCTGACGGCCGGCGACATGGACACCCTGGTTGATTGCGAAGCCGGCGTGGAGCATCTGGGCCGGGGGACGGTGCGCGATGTGGACAGCCTGGTGGTGGTCAGCCAGGCCTCGCTGCGCTCCCTGGCCGTGGCCGCCCGGGTATCGGCCATGGCCCGGGAACTGGGGCTCACCCGCCAGATCCTGGCGGTGACCGGCTGCGACGCGGCAGCCCTTGGCGAGTTGCCGGCCCTGCCCGGGTTGCCGTCGGTCCTGGTGGCGGTGCCGTCCCTGGCCGGACTGGCCAAGCGCCAGGCCCGAGACGGCAGCGTCCTGTCCCTGCCCGAGGTGGCCACGGCCGATGCCGCCTGCGCCGCCCTGCTGGCCGGCCTGGGCGAGTGATGTCCTGCCCGCAGCCATCGCGTCTGCGCAGTATCGCGGCAGCCGCCGGGAACACTCCTATTTCTCCATAAACGCGCAGATACGATCATGGGCGCGGCAGGAGACACGCGCCATAAAAAAAGGGAGCGGTCCGAAAACCGCTCCCTTTTGCGCGTTTACGCCAAAGGACTTAGGCGAAAGCCTTTTCGAACGGCGGCACGACCTGCTTTTTGCGGGACAGCACGCCGTCAAGCCACACAGAGTCGCCCTTCACTTCGACGCCGAAGGCCTTGGTCACGTAGCTCGGATCGTCGGAGACGATCAGCATCTCGGAACCTTCCTTCATGATGTCCGTCAGAAGCAGGAAGACGCTGTGGCGGCCATCAGCCTTGACCTTCTTGCACTCGGCCAATAGGTCGGCCTTGACCGGCTCAAGGATGGACAGATCGACCACTTCGAGCTGGCCGATGCCGATCTTTTTGCCGCCCATGTCGAAGTCCTTGTAGTCGCGGAAGACCAAGTCGCGGGCGGGGGTGCCGCCGACGGCGGACTTCACCTTGAACATCTCGACGCCAAGGCCCATGGTGTCGGAAACGCCGGCGATCTTGGCCAGGGCTTCGACAGCGGCTTTGTCAGCCGGGGTGCAGGTGGGCGACTTGAACATGACGGTGTCGGACAGGATGGCGCACAGCATGATGCCGGCCATGGGCTTGGAGATCTCCACCTTGGCGCAGTCGTACATCATCTTGACCACGGTGCAGGAGCAGCCGACGGGCTTGACCAGGATGTCCAGGGGATTGGGGGTGGACACGTCGCCGAGCTTGTGGTGGTCGTAGATGCCGATCAGCTCGCCCTTGGACAGGTTGTCCAGGCTCTGAGCCAGATCGGAGTGGTCGACCAGGATGATCTTTTTATCGGTGGCATCGGTGATGATTTCCGGAGCGGCCACGCCGAACTTCTCAAGAACGAAGGCGCTTTCCGGGTTCAGGGGACCCTGGGCGGCGGCGATGGCGCCCATGCCCTGGGACTTGTTCATGAGATCAGCCACGGCAATGGCGGCGGCAACGGAATCGGTATCCGGGTTTTTGTGACCAACCACGTAAACGGACATACTCTTTTCCTCCTGGTGGTTTTTCGAAGACCCTGGCGGGTCGGCTCCGCATTTAAAACTTGTGAATAATATCCCAAAACCAGTGTCTTGCCAAGTCAAATCCCCGGCCGGCGGTGTCTTTTTTGCGTCCGCGCCCATCCGGCCACGGCCGGAACTTGTGAAAAAGGGCTAGAAAAAACGCCAGAGAACGGCCGCGCCCATGCCCCCGGCCAGGGTCACGTAGGCCGGGCGGTAGCGCAGGGAAAGGACCGCCCCGAGGCTGCCGAGAATCCAGAGCTGGCCCCAGGTGGCCTTGGACGAGGCCAGATAGGGCCACACCACCGGCAGGGCCACGGAAAAAATGGCGATCAGCCCGGCCAGGGCCGCACTAAACGTCACGCCCTGCATGACGGCCATGTTGACCAGGGCCCGCCGGATGAGGCGTCCGGGCTCGATGGGGGCGCGCTGGCGCTGGCGGGCCGCCGTGTACCGGGAAAAAACAATGTTCTCCACCACCCGCTGCGCCCCTTCCAGGGCCGAGAACAGCCGGGCCAGGACCGAGGTGGCGGCAGCCACGCACAAGGCCTCGGCCGGGGTGGAAAGGGAAAAGACATGCATGAGCGACAGGCCGGCCAGCGTGGCGGCGGCGGCGTTTGGCGGAATGATGGTGCCGGCCGGGATGCCGTCGAGCCAGAACAGCTCGTAGAAGATGCACAGGTTGAGCGTCGCCTGGAGATCACCCTGGCAGGCGGCCCAGAAGCAGCCGATAAGCAGCGGCCGTTCCAGCAGGGCCGCGTTTACGGCAAAGCGAAACGACGAGAAAAGGACAAAAAAAAAGCGACGCCAAGGACGTGGAGCAGGATATCGGCCTGATGGGTCATGGCATGTGTCTCGCCTGCAAGGAAACGTTATGGCCAGGAAACGCAAGCAGCAACTCTAGCCCCATTCCGCCGTTCCTGCAATTCCTGATCATGCAGCCTGCACCATCAGGCCGTACGCAGCTGGGCCGGGTCACCCGGCAGGCAGCGGTAATCCAGGCGCACGCCTCTGTCCCGCAAGAAATCCAGGCAGGATTCGTCTTCCTTGGACAGGGCCACGTGGGGGCAGACCTGGCGTTTGCCCGGGGCGTAATGGAGATTGCCGAGGTTGAGGCTCAAATAATCGAAACCCTGCTCATAGGCGGCCTGGGCGTCGCGGCAGTTGGAAAAAAGGATCAGCGCGTCGCTGATGTCAAGCGGGGTGCGGGAGAAATAGGCGGCCAGATCGGCAACGGCCAAAAACACGATCTCCACGCCGGCGGGAATGGCCAGGGACATGATTTCCTGGCGCAGGTGATCGGCGGCCAGCTCGTCGTTGACCACCACAATCATGCGGGCATGGGTGAACGGCAGCCAGGTTTCGATGATCTGGCCGTGCACGAGGCGGTTGTCGACGCGCACGAACGCCATGGCTAACCCTCTGCCACCTTTTTGCGCAGCACTTCGCCGGCCACGACGATACCCTGGCAACCGGCCTGCTTGGCCTCGACCGCCAGGGCCTCCAGGGGCTTGGTCCGGGAGCCGAGGATCTTGATCAGCATGGGCAGATTGACGCCGGTGAGCACTTCCAGCCGGCACGTTCCCAGAAGGGACAGGCTCATATTGGTGGGCGTGCCGCCGAACATGTCGGTGAGGATGAGCACCCCGCCGCCCTGGTCGGTTTCCTTGATGGCGGCCTTGAGCGCCGTAAGCGTCTCATCCACGGCCTTGGTGAGATCGACGCTGACGGCCTGGCAGAACTCCTGGGGGCCCAGGATAAATTCCGCTGCGGCAATGAGCCGCGAGCCGTAATCGGTGTGGGTGACGACCACCACGCCCACCGGCGCGTCCGTTCGGGACTGGGCATTCATAAGCAAACATCCCTGAGCATAACGCCCCCACTAGAGGACCCGGTCATCCGGCAACGGCGGCGGCGCTGTCTGCGCCCCCGGGCCATTCTCCGGACCACGACCAGCCTTCCTGGTCAGTACCCCGCAACAAACCACGCCGTTTGGGGCGAGAACCCGCCCCCGACCCGGCTGACGGACACCGGGAACGCGATGAGAAAAGCGGCCCGAGCCGCCCTGTTACCCGCGCTCGATGTGTCGGTGTTCCAAAGAAATATTGTAGCCAGCCTTGGACAAGGTGTCAAAGACGGACTCGGCCACGGCCACCGAGCGATGCCTCCCGCCGGTGCAGCCAAAGGCCAGGGTCAGGCGGTAGCGCCCTTCCTTGCCGTACAGGGGCAGCAGATAGAGCAGAAATTCGGTGAGACGGCGCAAAAACTCCCGGCCCGGATCCTCGGCCAGCACATAGTCGCGAACGGCCGCCTCCTTGCCGGTATGCTCCCGCAGGTCCTTGTCGAAATAGGGATTGGGCAGAAAGCGCAAATCAAAGACCATATCCGCCTCGGAAGGCGGGCCGTACTTGAAGCCGAAGCTCATGACGTGGACCTTGAGCGTACCGGCCGTCGGCCGGATGGAGGCCCATTTTTCCTGCAATTTGCGGCGCAGATCGTGGATGGTGAAGTGGGTGGTGTCGAGCACCATGTCGGCTGCGTCGCGCAAGGGGCGCATCCGCTCGCGTTCCTCGAGCACCGCCTGTTCAAGACCCCGTTCGGGGCTTTCCAAGGGATGGGGCCGACGGGTGGTGGCGTAACGGCGGATGATCTCGCCGGTGTCGGCTTCAAAGAAAATGATCTGGGGGGCGACGTCCTTGACCTTGATCTGGGCCAGGGTTGCGCCCCAGTCCGTATCGAGGTCGGCCTGGCGCACGTCCATGCCAAGGGCCAGCCCCTTGTAGCGCTGCCCGCCCTTCTCGTCGAACAGGTTCATGAGCTTGGGCACGAGGCTGACCGGCAGGCCGTCCACGCAGAAAAATCCCAGGTCCTCAAAGACCCGCAGGGCCGTAGACTTGCCGGAACCGGACAAGCCGGTCAAAATGACGATGATGAGATCTCTGGCCGCATTTTCCATGGCATTGACTCCCCGGCCTGAAGCAGTAGCAGATTCCCCGCGCGAATGTGTGACAACAGACGCGCGGGGAAATGGTTTCAGGCAGTCCTAGGCGGCGGTGAGCACCTGCCACAAGGCGGCGTCGTTTTCGGCGTCCAGGAAGGCGCGCCGGAAGGTCTCGTCGGAAAGCAGCCGGGAGATGTGGGCCAGGATGCGCAAATGCAGGCCCGCAACATGCTCAGGCGCCAGCACCAGGAAAAAGATGCGGCAGGGCTTGAAGTCCAGCGCATCGAAGCTGACGCCGGCAAGGCTTCTTCCGACGACGATGACGATGCGTTCGAGGCTCTCCATCTTGCCGTGGGGGATGGCCACCCCGTCGCCGATGCCCGTGGTGCCCAGATTTTCGCGGTCAAGCAGGACCTGATGGGCGCGTTTGGCGTCAAACTCGGGCCAGTGTGCCTTGATCGGGGCCACCAGTTCCGCCAGCACCTCGGACTTGGACTCCGACGCAAGCTCCCCGATCACGAAATCGGGCTGGAGATAGTCCTCTAACCGCATTTAGACGCCCGTTCCAGGATCGATAAGGCCGAAGTCGCCGTTGCGCAGTCGGTAGATGACATTGGGCCGTTCGCTCTCGGAATTGATGAACACCAGGAACTCGTACTTGAGGGCCTCAAGCTGCAAGGCGGCCTCTTCCACGGCCATGGGCTTGGGCTCGTACTTGTCGGTCTCGATGATGGTGGGGATGCGGCCGCCCTCGCTGTCCTCACTGATGCTGATGACGTCCATGCGGACCTGCTCGATGGTCTGGCGGCGGCGGTCCTTCTGCTTTTCCCGGAACTTCTTGGCCTGGGACTCGATCTTGTCGAGGATCAGGTCGATGGTCGAGTACATATCCTCGGAAACTTCGTGGGCCGAGATGTGCATGTTGTCGGCCTGGAAAATGACGTCAGCCATTTGCCGGGTCTTTTCCACGGCCAAATTGACCTGCAATTCCGAAGCGTCCACGGTCGAGGTGTATTTGGCAAGCTTTTCAAAACGCTTGCGGGCATAGTCGCGCAAGTGGTCGGAAGGTTCAAAATTTTTGAAATTAAAGGTGATGTTCATGTTATCCTCCGGGATGGCGTGGTGAGGGGCCGGGGAAACCCGGTCCGAAGCATCAGAAAACCGCCTTGCGTTTCGACGATGACTCGATGCCCATGGCCGTGCGGTATTTGGCCACAGTACGCCGGGCGATGTTGATTTGCAGTTCGTCTTTGAGCATATCGGCGATGGCCTCGTCGCTGATGGGCTTCTTGGCGTTTTCGCCGGAAATGATGCGCTTGATCATGGCCTTGACCGACTCCGAACCGACCGTGGTGCCGTCATCGAGTTCCAGCGAACTGTTAAAGAAGAACTTGAGCTCGAAAATGCCGTGGGGCGTGGCCACGTACTTGTTGGAGGTAATACGGCTGACGGTCGATTCGTGCATGCTGATGTCGTCGGCCACGTCCTTGAGGATCAGCGGGCGCAGTCTGGTCACGCCGTCCTCGAAAAACCCGCGCTGAAATTTGACGATGCTCTCAAGCACCTTATACAGCGTTCGCTGGCGCTGATACAGGCTTTTCATCAGCCACATGGCCGAGCGCATCTTGTCTTGCAGGTAGTCCTTATCCTTGTCTTTATTCGGGTTTGTGCCGTCGAGGTAGGTCGTGTTGAGGCCCAGGCGCGGCATCCCTTCCTCGTTGAGCACAATAACGAAATCATCCCCGTATTTATACACAAAGGCGTCGGGACTGACGTAGATCGGGTCACCGGAACCGTAGCTGGCCCCGGGCATGGGATCAAGGGTCTGGATCAACTCCAGGTATTCCTTGAGTTTTTCCATGGTCAGATGAAATTTTTTGCAAAGCGGCTTATAGCGCTTTTTTTCCAGATCCTCCAGGTGCTCGCGCACCAGTCCGATGAGGATGGGATCAACGTAGCCGCAGATCTCGATCTGGATCAGCAGGCATTCGCTGGGCGTGCGGGCGGCCACGCCCACGGGATCAAGGCGCTGCAACCGGTGGAGCACCGCTTCCACCATGGCCGGCTCGGCATCGGCCATCCCGGCCAGCTCCTCAACCGTGGCCTGCAGGTAGCCCGAGGAATCCAGGCTGCCGATGATGGTTTCCCCGATTTCCACTTCCTTGGGGGTGAAATTGGACAGATGCATCTGCCAGCCCAGGTGCCCGTCCAGGGACGGCTTGGAGGCCAGGCGGGCGTCATAGGCCATGCCCTCTTCGGGAATTTCGGAATCACGGGACTGGGATTGGCGGCCGGTGCTGGCAAAATCACCGAGGTAGTCGTCCCACTCGGCGTTTTTGAGCAGCTCCTTTTCCATGGCCGCGTCAGTGGAGTTGCCGGTGGGCCCGAGGTTGTCTTCGGCCATGACGCGCTCGGTTGGCCGATCGTCCTCGACGGTCTCCTCCAGCATCGGATTTTCCAACAGCTCCTGCTGCACGCTCTCAAGCAGCTCCAACCGGGAGAGTTGGAGAAGCTTGATGGCTTGTTGCAGCTGGGGGGTCATCACCAGCTGTTGGGAAAGCTTGAGCTGCTGCCGCAGTTCCAGGGCCATGCTTACCGCCGTGCGCGTGGGTCGTTTGCGTCCAAGGGTTCTAACCGGTTCGAGCGGCGGCCCATGGCCACCCCGCCCAACAAAAACCATGCCACAATTGCGACCTCGTGGCAATCGGCACAAGCGGCCCTAGTCCAGGAACCACTCGTAGGCGGCACCCAGCCGACCCTTGGCCGCCAGGATAAACCGCACCGCCTCGCGCACCGCCCCCTGGCCCCCGCCCCGGCGCGACACCCACAGGGCCAGTTCAAGAATCTCGGGCTGGGCATCGGCCACGGCCATGGGCAGCCCGACCAGCCCCATGGGGCCGGCGTCCACCCAGTCATCACCCAGATAGGCGGTCTGCTCGGGGGGCACTCCCTGGCGTTCCAGGATGCCCTGCAGCACGCCCACTTTGCGGTGATGGCCCGGGTGGTACTCGGTGATGCCCAGTTCGGCCATGCGGGCGGCCACGGCCGGACTGTCCAGGCCGCTTATGGCCGCAATGGCCAACCCGGCCGCCTGGGCGGCCATGATGCCCAGGCTGTCGTGGACATGGAACCGCTTGGTCACCTCGCCCCGGGCGTCGACATAAATGCCGCCATCGGTCATGACGCCGTCGACATCAAGGACCAGCAATGAAACTTCCCTGGCCCGGCTGGCGGCCAGATTCGCATCCTCAGCCATACAAGACCTCCAGCGGCCGGAAAACACACGCGCCCCGATCCGGGAGCCGCTTCGACAAGACAGCCACGGACATCCAGGCCCGGCCGACGTCTCCCGCCCGACAGGGCGACCTTAGCATAAAAATACCGCGATGACCAGCGGATAGAGGTGTTTTTCCCGCTCCTGCGGCAGCGTGTCAGGGATCAGGCCCAGGGCCGTGTTCGCCGGGGTGTCTTTCCCGCCCCGGCATGGTGTCCGCACCCTCGCGGGCCAACCGACCAGACGCGACCCCGTCAAAACGAAGCCGCCCGGGGAAAGGTCTCTTCCCCCGGACGGCTTCGGACCAGCCTTGCGAAAGCCGGCTAGGCTTTTTTGCAGCGTTTGGCCGCAGTGACAAATTCCCGAAACAGCGGATGGGGGCGCATGGGACTGCTTTTGAATTCCGGGTGGAACTGGCAGCCCAAAAACCACGGATGTCCCGGCAACTCGACCATTTCCACCAGTTCTCCGTCCGGCGACAGTCCGCTTAAGACCAGTCCGCCCTCTTCGAAGGCAGCGGCGTAGGCCTTGTTGAATTCGTAGCGGTGGCGGTGGCGTTCGGAGATTTCGCTGAGACCGTAGGCAGCCGCAGCCCGGGTGTCCGGAGCGACCACGCAGGGATAGGCCCCCAGACGCATGGTGCCGCCCTTGTCGCTGGAGGGATCGCGGTGCTCGATGGTTTGGGTGCGGAAGTCATACCATTCGCGCATGAGGTAGATGACCGGGTGCGGCGTGGTCAGGTCGAACTCCTCGGAGTTGGCCCCGGCCAGCCCGAGCACGTTCCTGGCGTATTCGATGACCGCGCACTGCATCCCAAGGCAGATGCCGAAGAACGGAACGCCCTTGGTGCGGGCGTATTCAATGGCCGCGATCTTGCCCTCGACGCCGCGCGAGCCGAAGCCGCCCGGAACCAGGATGCCGTCGATGCCGCCCAGGGTGGCGGCCACGTTTTCCCGGGTCAGCTCTTCGGAATTGACATAGACAAAGCGGACCGACACCCCGGCGTGGATGCCGCCGTGGACCAGGGATTCGTGCAGGCTCTTGTACGCTTCCTTGAGGTCGACATACTTGCCGACAATGGCGATGGACACCGATCCGGAAGGATGGTCCAGCCGGTCCATGAGGTCGTGCCAGGGCTCAAGTTCGGCATTTTTGGCCGGCAGGCGCAGTAAAATGGCGATTTTCTGGTCCACGCCCTCGCCATAGAGGCGAAGCGGCAATTCATAGATGTTTTTCACATCCACAGCCGTGAACACGGCATCGGCGTCCACGTCGCAAAAAAGCGCGATCTTCTGCTTGATGTCCTTGGCCAGATCCACTTCGCTGCGGCAGATGATGATGTCGGGCTGGATGCCGATGGAGCGCAGTTCCTTGACGCTGTGCTGGGTGGGCTTGGTTTTGACCTCGCCGGCCATGCGCAGATAGGGAACCAACGTCAGGTGAATGTAGAGGGCGTTTTCCTTGCCAAGCTCCATGCGCAACTGGCGGATGGCCTCCAGAAACGGCTGGCCCTCGATGTCGCCGACCGTGCCGCCGATCTCGATGATGGCCACGTCTTCGTCCCGGGCCACGCCCAGGATGGAGCGTTTGATCTCGTCGGTGATATGCGGGATCACCTGGACCGTGCCGCCCAGGTAGTCGCCCCGGCGCTCTTTCTGGATGACGCTGAAATAGATGCGCCCGGAGGTGAAATTGTTGTTCTGGCTCATGGGAACGCCGAGGTAGCGTTCGTAGTGGCCGAGGTCGAGGTCGGTTTCGGCCCCGTCGTCGGTCACGTACACCTCGCCGTGCTGAAACGGATTCATGGTGCCGGGATCGACGTTGATGTAGGGATCGAGTTTCTGGATGGTGACCTTGAGTCCCCGGGCCTGGAGCAGCGCGCCGATGGAGGCGGCGGCGAGTCCTTTGCCCAGAGAGGACAGCACCCCTCCCGTCACGAAAATAAACTTGGTCTTCATTGCTGATGCCGTCCTTGTTGTACTGGGGGCCGCGCCGGCGACCCCGGCGGTTTGCGGCCGGAAACCGCACCCTTGGCACAGCTCCGGTTGACGCGGCCGGGGCGGCCCCGTATGTTCCGCTGCGCAAGGTACGCTTTCGGTCGCAATTTTTCAAGGAACCCTTTGGGAGGATTTCCCCATATGCCCCAGGTGCGCACCCTCGTGATCACCGGCTTTGGCACCAACTGCGAGGTGGAATCGGCCCATGCCGCCCGCATGGCCGGCTCCGACGTCACGGATATTGTGTTTTTTTCCGACATTGTGGCCGGGCGGACAAGAATTGACGCCTACAATTTTCTTGTCTTTCCCGGCGGCTTTCTCGACGGCGACGATCTTGGCGCGGCCCAGGCCGCAGCCGTTCGCTGGAAACATGCCCAAACCGCGGCCGGCGAGCCGCTTTTAACCCAGCTGCGGACCTTTTTTGATGCCGGCGGGCTGGTGCTTGGCATCTGCAACGGCTTTCAGCTGCTGGTCAAGCTCGGCCTCCTGCCGGCCCTTGGCGGCAGCTATTTCTCCCGGCAGGTGAGCCTGGCCAACAACGACTCGGCCCGCTTCGAAGACCGCTGGGTGACCCTTACCGCCAACCCGGAAAGCCCCTGTGTCTTCACCAAGGGTATCGGCCGCCTGGACCTTCCGGTGCGCCACGGCGAGGGCAAGCTCGTGCCCATGGAGCCAAGCGTCCTTGACGAACTGCTCGCCAGCGGGGCCGTTGCCCTGCAATATGCCGACCCTGCCACCGGCCAGGTCACCATGGACTATCCGGCCAACCCCAACGGGTCGCCCCACGCCATCGCCGGCCTGACCGACCCGACCGGCCGCATTCTCGGGCTCATGCCGCATCCCGAGGCATTTAACCATCCGACCAACCACCCCGGCTACACCCGGGGCGAACGTCCCACCTTGGGCACGGTGCTTTTTGAAAACGCCGTGGCCTATCTGCGCGCCCGGGCCTGACGGCCCATCCGACGTCCCGGCAAGGCAGGGCTGACGCTGCTGCCTTGCCTTGCCGACCGCAACCGTTTATCTCCCGCCCCGGCCCGCGTGTCGCCCGGCAGGCCAGACAGGCAAGACTGGGCCCAGCAGCCCGGAGGCACCCTGCCGGGTACAACACAGGCGCTATCGCCTGTGTTGCGCTTTGGCGACGCGGTCCGGTAGAACATCGCAAAAGCGTGCCCATCCCATTTTGCCTCCCAAGGATGTCCCATGGCTTTGAAGCCGGCCAAGCGTTTTGACGCCCGCTCTGACGACCTCCCTGCCCCGCCGCCGGGCTGGGCGAGCTATGAAGCGATCATGGAACTCGCCCTGGAAGACGCGCGGCAGGCGGCGGCGATCGGCGAAGCGCCGGTCGGCGCGATCATCCTGTCGGTCCACGGCGAGGTGCTGGCCCGGGCCGGCAACGCCCCCATCTCCAGCATCGACCCCACGGCCCACGCCGAGATGCTGGCCATCCGGCAGGCGGCGGCCAAAATGAAAAACTACCGGCTCCTCGACACGACCATGGTGGTGACCCTGGAACCCTGCATCATGTGCCTGGGGGCCATTGTCCACGCCCGGGTGGGCCGGCTCGTCTACGGTGCGCCGGACCCGCGCACCGGCGCGGTGGATTCCCAGCTGCCCGGCCCGGACCTGCCCTTTCTCAACCATCGCTTCGACGTGGTGACCGGGGTCATGGCCGAGGAATGCGGGACGCTCTTGCGGGAGTTTTTCCGCAGCCGCCGCGGCGGCCGGACCAGGAGCTGATCCGCCTGCCCGGTCACAAGCGCAAAAAAGCTTGCCAAGCCGTCGATTGCTGGATAGCTTCCCAAATTCCTTCTGGTTCTCAGAGCGGAGAGGTACCGAAGTGGTCGTAACGGGCCCGACTCGAAATCGGGTTGCGGGTTAATAGCCTGCACGTGGGTTCGAATCCCACCCTCTCCGCCAATAAGAACTTTCATCAAGCCCCACATGGCCCCAAAAGCCTTGTGGGGCTTGTCTTTTTGGGGTTTCCGCGTGTTGCAGCGGCCCACGCCCCATGGACCAGGAGGCTGGCGGCACTGACCTGCAATACCGCGGCCGTGAGTTTCATCCGTCTTGTGGAACCAGGGCCGGTCCAAAGCGGCTTGCTGCCAAAAACAAAGGGGGGGCGTCTGGCGACGCCCCCCCTTTGAAGTCATTGCCGGCGCAGCAGAGACGCAAGCAAAAATCCGTCCGGGCAGCTTCCTGGCAGCCGGGCCATATTGGCGCGACTAATACCGGTACTTCAGGCCGAATGCCACCTTCCAGGAATCGCCGTCCCGGGAGGCGTTGACCAGGCGGCGGCCCCAGACACTCTTCTGGAAGTCGCCGTGGGCCCAGCCCGTCTCAAGCAGCAGGGCCAGATTGTCGTAAACCATATACTTGTTGTCGAAATTGACCGACATCACCTGCTCATCCACCGTCAGATCATGGCCCATCTGATAGTAGGGATTACTGCCCAGGGCGACGTTGAGGGATCGGATGGCCTTGGAGGCGTTGTTGCCATGGACATACATGAAAGTCAGACGGTGGGTCAGCTTCCCAACGAACGAGATCTTGTCCAAAGAAGCGCCAAGGCCCCAGTTTCCAACGGCGCTCATGCCCATGTTGCTGTTCATGTAGAGGTCCTGGGTGGTGTCGAAAAGAAAACTGTTGCCCGGACCCCAGCTCGATTCAAGAATCGGCAGGCGCTCACTGCCATTTTGGATGGAGCCGTCCTCGCCGGTTGACCACCAGCCAAAGGCCTGAGGGGTAAGCAGATCCAAACCGGTATATTCGGCCCCGAGGTCGGCAAACCAGCCGGCGCGCTTGCTTTTCTTGCGGTCGCCTGCGGCTCCGATCCCGTAGGCCACGTCGCCATAGATTTTGACCGGATCGAGGGCCGTGATTTCGAAGGTGTCGCCGGCCCAGAAGTAGGTGTTCTGATTATTCTTCCACTTGGCGGGGGTCAGCAGCGTCCCGGCCGAGAGCATGTTCTCGGCAAAGGTTGTGTTGGCGTAGGAGTAGTTGGTGTAATACGCCGCGTCGCGGCCGGCCACGGTCAATGCGGCCCAGGGCGTGGTCTTGAAGCCGGGAGCGACAATGGGCAAGGTCAGGAAGTACAGGTCCAGCTCGTCGGCGACCTGCGTCGTGGTGGTGTCGTACGTCCGGTTGGTGTCTATAAGCCGGGCAAAGCCGGAATACACGGACAGCGTGTCGCCAAGCAGCGGGGCTCGCACGACCAGGCCGGCGGCGCGGTCACCGCCATAGACCACCGAGTCGCAGAAGAATTCGTTGGCCGGCAGGGACACTTCCTGCAAACCGGCGGTGATTTCGACATCAGAACCGGGCCACTTGTACTGCAGGTAGGCCTGATACACCTTGATAGACGGGGTCGGATTGGCCGCGGTCAAGGTCCCATGCCCCCAGGTGTCGTTCACGACTTTAAGCCCCAGACGGAACTTGACAGCCTCATCCGCCACGAAATCCGCGCGTAGGCGGAACCGTTCCCAAAGCTGGAAGCGGTCCTCGGTCTGGGTGCCGGCCCCGGTCCAGGTCGGGATGTTGTTGTTCCAGGAGGCTCCACTCCAGCCGGTGAAGTTTTGATGGGCAAAATAATTGCCGTAGACCAGAGCGTCACCGGTCATGCGCACTTCAGTGGCTGCAGCGGCCAGGCCCGTCATGGCCAGACTGCACAGGGCAATCAGACCGAACAAGACACGTCGCCCCATGGATCCTTCCTTCAGAGTGGAGAGTTCTTGAAATCGCTTGTTGTGCGTTTAGACGCTGACGCAGGATCGTTCACAGACGCAGACAAAAAAGACCTGTTGTCCGGCCTGGCGACAACTGCGTGCGTACTAATCCACAACAATGTGTCTGGGACGCAGGCTTGGCTGCCAAACTCCGGCGAGTCCATCTTGAGTTCGGCTTGCATCACTTGCAGATACGGCCAAGCCATGCTTCAGCCAATGCCGCATGTTTGATACATGCCCAGGCATCTGATGTAAAGTGGCGTATGCGGCAACTCTGGTGGGGACTATGAAAACAAGCGACAAGGCGTTCGCCGGCGCTGTGGATGCCTGACTGCGGAATGTCTTTGCTGCTGGATTCGTGAAAGGGCGCGCGCCGCAAAAGAACCATGGGCCCTTCCCTCTGCCATGGACACGGGCCGTCCTATCGGGCAGTCGGAACCGGGCAGCGATGGCTCAAATTGGTCTCGTCGCTGTCGTGGTGCCCGCTCACCCCATCTCTTTGAAGCCGAGCAGGACGCGATACGGACCGGGCACTCCGGGCGGCGCCAGGGCCACCCTGTCCCCGCCGGTCACGACCGCCAGGGGCGGGGTATAGGCCTTGCCGTTGACAAAAACGACTTCGACCATGTTTTCTGTCAGGTCGAGCAATGCCAGGAGTTCCGTTCCGGACAGTTCGCCCGGGACCACGACCTCTTTGGGGTTGCTCCAATTCCTTTCCCGAAACGTGTCGGAGAGTCCCATAAACGCGCGCAATTCAATCGTTGAGGACACGTGCGAGACCTCCTCCCTGCACACCGTGACGGCGGACAGGGTCTGTTCTTCCCCGTAAGGGATGATCCGGCCCATATGTTATGTATGGATGCAGGTGAACGACGCTTGGCCGTCCACCTGCATTGTCAATCATCCGGGAGCATTTCGCAACAGCCGGCCGGCAACCGAACCCGGCGCTTCGACTGGGCCGAAACGCCGGGTTGGCGATGGAAACCGGCTCGAACGCTACGGCCACAAGAGCCGCAAGCCTCCCGGAGAGCTGGCTAGAAGTTGAACACCTCGTCAATTTCCGCATCCGTGAAGTCCCAGGTCACATCGTGCGGCGCGCACTTTTCCTCGAAGAATTCCGGCAACCGGTCGGCAGCGTTGGTAAAGCCCGCCCGCTGGTTGAATCCCCGTTCGGCCTTGAGGATGGTCTTGCCAAGGGCCACGACGTCGTCGCCGGTCAGGGCGAGGTTGTAGCGGGCGTTGATCATTTCAACCAGGGCGTTGAAACCATCGGCGATGTCCAGAATGGCGAAAGCGATAAAGAGGCACATGCCGGTGCTGTCCACTGCGGCGGTGGCGATTTGCAGGTTGCGGGACAGTTCAACCTGCCCGGCCTTGCCCAGCGGATCAACAAAGCCGCCGACCTTGAGGATGTTGGTGGCGACCGCATACCCGGCGGTATGGTCTGCGCCCATCGGGGTCGTGGCGTAGGTCAGGCCGACACCCTTGACCGCACGGGGGTCATAAGCCGGGATCGCCTGGTTCTTGACCACAGGCACCCGGGTCAGGCCGTACATCTGGCCCAGGGCTCCGGCGCCGCTGCCAACGATCCGGCCAAGCGGGGTTCCTTTGCGGATCTCCAAGATGAGGTCCAGCATCGCCTTCGCGTCGCCCCAGGGGATGATGCCGGCTTCCATGGCCACGCCCACGGTGACGGAAACCTCGATGGAATCCACGCCGACATCGTCAAATTCCCGGTCGGCGTAGGCAATGGCGTCCAGATCATCAATGCAGGCATTGGCTCCGAGCGCCCAAATGGTCTCGTACTCAAAGCCGCTGGTGAGGTATTTGCCTTCCTTGTCGTTGTAATGCTGGGAGCAGCGGATGATGCAGCCGGCATGGCAGCCGTGGGTCGTCTTGCCGCCCCGGGCCTCGATGGTGGCGGCCATGGTCTCGCCGCCGACGTTGTTGGCCCATTCATTGCGGCCGCTGCGGAAGTTCTTCGTCGGCAGGCCGCCGGCTTCGTTGAGGATGTTGACCAGGATGTTGGTGCCGTACTTGGGCAGGCCCTGGCCGGTGACCGGATGCGTGGTCAGCGCGGTGGTGAAACGCTTGGAAGCGTTCTTGAAAGCCTCGGGATTGGCGATGGGCACTGCGGTCGCGCCGGTGTCGTCGATGACGACCGCCTTGATCTTCTTCGATCCCATGACGGCTCCCAGGCCGCCGCGCCCGGCGCTGCGGATGTTGCTCTGGGGGTCGGCAAAGGAGATGTTCGCTGCGGTCAGCCGCATTTCACCGGCCGGTCCGACGATGGCCACGCCGACTTTGGGGCCGTACTGGGCCTGCAGAACCTTGATGGCTTCGTAGTTGCCCATGCCCACGATATGAGCAGGTGCTTCGTCAATGGTCACGCCATCCATGGTCACTTTCACGACATAAAATTTGTCTTCTTCCGGAAGGCCTTCAAACACCAGGGCCTTGATGTCCATTTTGGACATCTTCTGGGCAAAGGTACCGCCGGTGTTGCTTTCCTTGATGCCGCCGGTCAGCGGGCTTTTGGCCCCGCAGGACAGTCGGCCCGAGTTGGCCGCGCTGGTGCCGGTCAGGTAGCCGGGCGCAAAAATAAGCTTGTTGTATTTGCCCAGCGGATGGCACGTTGGTTTTACTTCATCTGCAACGAAGATCGAAGTGAGTCCCCGCCCGGCCAGACCGGCATACTGCTCCGGGCACTCTTCGATTTTCACAGCCTTGGTTCCCATGTCGATTCGGATAAATTTAGACATATCATCCCCTGTTATTATTTGAACAAACTGGCCACAGCGACCTTACAATCCACCGAGAGCTGTCCCTTCATGTGAGCCTCGTCCCGCACACCCCCGCGTTCCCCTGCCTGGAGCGCTCCCCCCGGTTCAGGGCACCCACCGGGTCAAAGCCGGAGGCGTGGCAGGGGACGGCAGATGCGCCGGAAAGAAGTCTCGTGTTAGGTTAAAATAAGCAAGTATTGCTCCAGCCGAGTCATTATCTGGAAAATCAATGAGTTATTACTTTTTATTGGAAACGGATGGGGGAACAATCAGACCCGGCGTGACCGTTGGCGGGGTGAAATGGGCTGGGACTACAGGCTCCAACGTTATGTTATATTAAATATCATAGCTGCTTGGAGAGGCAGAGGCGAAAGGAAACAGGCTCCGCGCTTTTTGGGTCAAAAAGCACCAGACAGCCGTGATTCCTCCGTTTTCGTGAAAGATATTCGTGGCGTTAGGCGTGATGGGCGTACAATCGGAACCATCGAAGGGGGCAACACCCCGTCGTAGCCAACGGAGTTGCCGCAAGAAGCTTCGGCCACGGTACTGCAGCGGCGCCGGCCCGTTGCCCGCACGTTTACGCTGGCGGTCGGGTGCCCCTGGGAGTAACGGCTCTGTCCACAGTTGCGGCGCTGCTCCGAGACCGGAAATGGAACATACCCGCCCGAAACCAATTCCCGCCGACCAATCCCCGCTACTTCGACCAAACACCCGAGGGACAACGTGGCAACACCGCGCACAACCAGAGTGCAATCCGTGGACATCCTGCGCGGACTGGCCATTGCCGGCATGATTGTCGTCAACAATCCCGGCGATGCCTTGCATGTCTATCCGCAGCTGCGCCATGCCGCCTGGAACGGCTGCACCGTGGCGGATTTCGTGTTTCCCCTCTTCCTCTTTCTCGTTGGCGTCTGTGTTGCCTTGGCGGTCGACCGTGAGGCTGTTGCGGCTGGCCAGGCACCCGGCTTCTGGCCAAAGGTCCTCAGACGGACCGCCATCCTGTTCCTGCTTGGCCTGCTCGAAAATGCCTACCTGCGCCTGAGCCTGGAGACCCTGCGCATCCCCGGCGTGTTGCAGCGCATCGCCCTCGTCTATCTGGCGGTGGTCTGGCTCCATGTGCGCCTGGGGCGCCGGGGCATCACCGCCCTTCTCGCCGTCATACTGGTCGGCTACTGGCTGGTCCTGGCCTTGGTCCCGGTGCCCGGCCTCGGCCATCCGAGCCTTGGCATGGACGCCAACCTGCAGGGCTGGCTGGACCAGCTGGTGCTTGGCCGGCATATCTGGAGATTTAAAACCACCTGGGACCCCGAGGGCCTCCTCTCCACCCTCCCGGCCATTGGCCTGGGGTTGCTCGGCCTGCTGGCCGGGCTGTGGCTGCGCACAGGCGCCCGGGGCACGAGCCGGGTTCTCGCCTGGGGACTGGCCCTGTTGCTGCTGGGCCTTGGCTGGAGCGTCTGGTTCCCCATTAACAAATCCCTTTGCACCAGTTCGTTTGTGCTTGTGACCGGCGCAGCCGGAATCATGCTGCTGGCCGGCAGCCACTGGCTCTTCGATGGCGGCCGGCAAACGCCCCTTGGCAAGCCGCTTTTGCTCCTGGGGCAAAATCCCCTGGCCCTCTATGTGGCTGCCTCGTTTCTGGCCTCGACCCTGCGCCACATCAAGCTGTCAGACGCTGTTGGCGGGACAAGCAACCTGCAGGCGTTTCTCTTTCGCTGGCTCTTTTCCGGGTGGGGCGACAGACCGGCGGCCTCGCTGGCCTGGGGCGTGTTGATCCTGCTCCCCCTGCTCCTGGGGGCGTGGGCGCTGCATGCCCGGCGCATCGTCCTTCGGGCCTGAGCACCACGCTGACGATCCTGACGCCGCTCGCACCGGCTAAAAAAAAGCGCCATGCCGATCCGGGTCGGCATGGCGCTTTCAACTGTCTTGAGCCCACGCATCCGGCGCGGAAAAATGGATCAGAAATTGACGTTGATGCCGAGCTCGCCGCCGTAGGTGACCACCTGGGTATTGCCCAGCATGGCCGAACCCGTGCCGCGAAGCATGACGCGCTCGCTCAGTTTATAGGAGGCCCCGACGGTTCCCGTGGTCCAATCCGTGGCCACCGGCGCGGCATCGACCTTGTAGTTGCCGGCCGTGGCCGTGGTCAGCGCCGCCTTGACCATGCGGTTCTGGTCGACAAGCTCATGGTTCCACTTGGCCTCGGCAAAAGGCTGCCAGTTGCCCACATTGACCAGGACGCGCCAGCCGAGCTGGCTTATGGCCGAATCGCGCACCTGCTCCCCGTAGGACAGGGCCGTGATGCCATTGGGGCTGCTCTGCCCGACGGTCGTGCCGGTTTCGGTAAACCCCTTGATGCGGACCTGCTGCAGGACCAAACCCGCCACCGGACCGGTGGTGACCGGTCCCAGGCTGATGTCGCCGCCGGCCCGAAGGGCCAGGGCCAGGGACCGGCCAGTGGTGTCGGCACTGTTGCTGTCGGTCAAAAGACCGAGTTTCACCGGGCGCTCGATGGAATCCTGGTACAGGCCGTAGCTGGCCACTGCATTGCCCCAGACCGGACCGGCCGCGTAGGCGGCATAGAGGCTGAGCGCCTCGTCGGTCTGGTCAAAATGCCCGACCCCCATGGAAAACTGCTGGTTCTGGCGGCCCAGGGTAAAGGCTGCGCCGAGAATGAGGCCGATGGGCGTCTGATAGTCCGCCCCCAGCGACCCGACAAACGGCGTCCCGGAGTCATTGGGAAAGCCCGAAGCGTTGTTGATGGCAAGCGAACTGACCCCGCCGCTGGCCCAGACGTTTAAGCGGTTTGGACCGCGCTGTTTCCCGGACAGGTCGATCTGTCCCTGGATGGTGGCTGCCCGGGCCAGACCGCCCTGCACCGCTCCTTCGGCCAGAAGTGACATCTGGCTTGGCCCGGAGAGCAGGCTGGCTTCGTAATCGGCCTCGATGGTTTGGCCGGCCGTGGTGAAATGGACGCCGTTGGCCCCGATAAAAAGCGAGGTTTGCAGCTCGGCCGGAGTGACGTCGGCCCAGCTGACATAGAGTGGGCTCAGCGACGAGGACACGGCATTGGCCGAGAGCACGGAGGACGGGGTAAAGCCGAAGAGCGCAGGGTTTTGCACCACATACCGGTAGACGCTGTCGATATCGGCGGGGATGTAGCGCACGCCCACCCCGGAAAGGCTCGACCAGCGCATCATGCCATAGGACAGGGAACGCACGTACAAATCGGTGTTCTCCGAGGGAATGTAGCCGCCGGTTTCGGCGAAGACTGCGTAGTTGTACGAATTGGGCACCATGATGGTGCGGGCGCCGGCCGCCTGCAACAGGGCCACATTGGCCGCCTGGCTGTAGGCCAGTTCGGCCAGAAAGGTGGGGTTGGCGGCCATCCAGGAGGCGCTCATGGCCCGGACAAACTGCAGGTCGTTGTCGCCGGTTTTGACCACATAAAGGGCATTGGGATTGGCCACGCCGCCGACTGAGGTGAGGTAGTTCTGAATCTGCTGGTTGGTGGCCACATTGGTGAGCGCCGAAACGCCTGACAGATAGGTCCCGGTTGAGGGGACAAGGAGCGGTGCGGAGAAAGCGCCGCCATTGGCAAAGTTGGTTCCACCGCTGCCCACTGCACCGCCGTACTGGCCAAAGCGTGCCGCAAGCAACAAGGAATTCATCACTCCGGGACCGACAAAAGCGCCGCTTGCACCTTGGGATATGGCAGCAGCTATTAAAGCATCCTGCGAAGCAGTTCCCGTCGTATTGTATCGAAAATATCCACTATCAAACGTACTGTCGCCAAAACCAACAAACTGGTTGAAGCCTTCAGCCCAGGACAGCACTGCCGTTCCCATTGCAATACAAGCCGCAAGGACAGCGCTAAAAACAAGATTTTTCATTGTAATCCTTACCTTGTTGCAACAAAGCTGCACGTCAGCCTGGTTGATGGGTCCTTGAAAATAAAAAACGGTAGAGCCATGGCCGATACCAGGGTTTAACTTTCTCGTAAAGTCTTTTATCCTGGCATGTTGACGAACAAACCGAGCACCATGGAGACAGACGACACATTTAATAAAACATCATTAATACAAAACAGGAGACAGCAAAACATGCAACTACTCAACCAAACTCATACATATCCCTTGCGTTACAGACTTTAAAGGCTGCAAAACGCCAAATAAAAACGCCAAAGCGCCCCGCCGCCGCCAAATTCAGGCGACGACGGGGCGCTTTGTAAAGCACCGGACAATCGATCAGTAGGCTGCTATGGGGAAATCCTCCACCGTGCCGGGAACGCCTGTGGTCGGCGTTTGCTCGCCGCCGGTAAGTTCCTTGACCCGTTCGGAAATGTAGAGGTCGAGCATTTTAAAGGTCACCCGGCCGGTGTGGCGGTTGTCTGCCTTGCCAAGCACCCCTTCCACCAGCGCCTTGGTAAAGGCCCCGTTTTGCCATTCCGGCTTTTCCAGCGAATACTGCCGGCCGGTGGAGGCGGCAAAGACAATGGCCCCGTTGCCGGCGCTGGAAAGCTCGTTAATGACGCCGTTTAAGTCACCCATGCCGCGCCGGCCGGCCCCCATGATGGAGCCGCTGTGGCAGGTATCGACGAAAAAGAGCGTCTTGCCGGCGATGTTGCGGATGGTCTTTTGCACTTCCATAAACGGCAGCCCCGAGGCCCGCAGCTTTTCCAGATCGACCGTGGTCGGCAGGAAGTAGTAGTCGCCGTTCTTGTCGTTCACCCCGTGGCCGGCCAGGAAAATCATGGCCACGTCGTGCTGGGTGGTCTGCCGTTCGATCCAGTCCAGGCCCTCAAGTACAGCCTCCTTGGTGGCGGCCTCGTCGGTCAGCACCCGGGTCACCACCTCGCCGTAGAGCCGCCCCTTTTGCAGGGACATGGCCTGGGCAAAATCCTTGGCATCCTTGGCCGGATAGGCCAGGGACAGGGCCTTGTCGGCGTACGCGCCGGCTCCCACCGCCAGCACGTAGAGCTTGGCCGCCGGGGCTGCCGGAGCCGCCGCCTTACCGGCCCACTTGAGCCGCACCGTGGCCGGGGCCGAGGGGCCATTCTTGTTTTCCGCCACCACCGAAAGCACCACGTCGCGCTCAGGCAGCGTCACCTTGGCCGCCAGCACGCTCGGCTCAAAGCCCCGGCCGGCCAGGGCCGGCCGCTCCTCGACCACGCGCGCCCCGTCCACCAGCACCCGGACAGCAGTAATGTCTTCGCCGCCGGGACTGCGCACGGCGTATTTGACGGTCATCTCCGGCGCAGTGAACCCGGCCCCGGCCGCCGGGGTCAGGATTTCCACCACCGGCGGGCGGGCGGTCAGCACCGAGGGCGCGCGGACATCGCCGCCCCGGGCCACATTGGCCGCAGCCAGGGCCTTGTTTTCATCCAGGGTGCGCAGGGCCAGATCCAGGACGTCCGGCCGGTGGAAGGCCTCCCGGAAACGCGAGGCCGGGAAGAAGTCGGCGGCATGGTCCGGGCCGTTGTTGACGTTCCAGCCGATCATGTCTTCGCCGCCGGAAGAGGCGTCGTAGTAGCCGGTCTGGGTCCACAGCACCCAGCGTTTGCCGTCGGCGTGGGGGAAAAACGACAGGATTTCCTGGCCGTCCTCCATGCGGTACCAGCGGATGGAGCCATCGCCGATGGCCGCCGCCGCCACCCGGCCGTCGCCGCTGACATTGACGGCCCAGACCGTATCCGGGGCCGGCGTCTGCCACAGGGGCGCGCCATCCGCCCCGAAGACGCGCACGTTCCAGGAAGTGCCGAGAACAAGCCGGCGGTTGTCAGGGGACAGGGCCAGGGAATACGAGGTTTCAAAATCCTTGAGCTTGAGCGGCTGGCCATTGAGCGCCGGGGTCCGGCCTCCCTCCCAACCGGTGACGGCCAGCCCCGACGCCTGCAGGCGCGGGGCGGCCAGATCCGGAGTCGGCACATCGAGCTGGCGCAGGTCGCGGCCCGGCAAGGCAAACCGGAACACGCCCTTTCGCCCGCCCACGGCATAGGCCACGGTTTCGCCGGTGCGGTCGAGGTAGAAGGCGCGCACCGAGGAACGGAAATCCAAAATGGCCGGGGAGCGCGTCATGCCGAAGCTGCCATCCGGGCGCAGCACGCCCCAGCGCGGGGCCACGGTGCCGTAGGCCAGTCCGCCGTCAGGCAGGGGGCACAGGGTGACAACAGCGGATTTGCCGGTGTCCAGGTCGCGGTAGGCTACAAAATCCGAGGGCTTGAAGCTGCGGATGGGACAGCCCCGGTCCGTGACCCAGCGGCCCGAGGCCAACAGCGACCCGTCGGCGGCAAATGCCACGCTCGACAGGTTGCCATTGTCCACTCCGGCGAGATTGGGCGCGCCCAAAAGCCCGAGGGTTTCGCCGTCCAGGACGGCCACGGCGGCGGTATCGGTAAACCCTACGGCAAGCTGGCTGCTGTCCGGCGAAAAGGCCAACGAGAACGGCCGGCTTCCGCCCTGGGCCGCATTTTTGGCCAAAAGCGTCAGGCCGGTATCGGCCACACGGTAAAGCCGAATCTGGCCGTCGTAGCAGGTGGTGGCCAGATGGCCTTTGCCGTCAAAGGCTGCGCCGTAGCTCTCGCCCTTGTAGTCCCGGTCCTGGCCGACCAGGGCCAGATCGGACAGCCGCCAGACCCGCACCCCGTCTTCGCCCAGGGCCGCGGCCAGATACGCGCCGTCGCGCGAAACAGCCAGATGGTTGACCACGCTCGGCAGGCCGGTCAGCCGTTTCACCAGCCGGCCGGATTCGCGTTCAAAGACGTAGACGCTGTGCGCCTTGTCCCAGGCATAGCCCGACCAGCCGCCGCAAAAAACATAACGGCCGTCCGGGCTCATGGCCACGCTGTAAAGCCTGCCCTCGTAGTCATGGCCAATGGGCGGACGCAGCACACGCAACTGCTCGCCGGTCTTGATGTCCCAGACCCGGCAGGTCTTGTCGTCAGAGGCCGTGGCCAGATAACGGCCCAGGCCATCCACGGCTATGCGCTTTATAAGGGCCGTGTGCATGCCGGTTTCGATGCGCAAAATCGGTTCGCCGGGCGGCGTTCCGCCAGCGGCATAGGTGGAGGCGAACAGCAGGAAAAAGACCGTTATACAGAATACGCGTGCGCGCATGGACATACTCCTTGCCCACTTCCGGGCGGCGCGCATTCTTGCCCCACGAAACTGTCGCGTCAAGCCCCCCGCTGCCCCGGTCCGGCCGGCAAGGTCCGGCCCGCAAGACTTCCCGGGTTTCTAAACGTTTAATGAACAAGCTGTGAGGTGGGTGGGAAGCGTGAGAAAAGAGAAGGAGATGCCTCCGGCGGCCGGGGGATGATCCCCCCGGACCCCTGCAAAGGGAAAATGGGAAAAAGATGGCGTGGCGGCTTGTTACACTCCGGCCGTGACCGTGCCGTGGCGTTTATGAGTTGCATTTCACTTTCCCCGGGCCTGCCCGGCGATTCCGGAAACAGGCCTGGGGGAGCTGGAAGAAGGCTACGTCTTGGGCCGCGCCGCCCGGTCCACCAGATAGACAATGGACTGGTAGGGCACGCCGCCGTGGTAGGACAGTCCGATTTCGCAGGTGCGGCTGTTGGAATAGCCCGATGTCGTCGTGGCCGGCAGTTGGCCGGGCAGATCGGCCAGGGCCGAGGCATTGAGTTCGGGATAGAAAAAGCCCCGGTCGCCGGCAAAGCCGCAACAATGGATGCCGCGCGGCACGACGACCCGGCCGGCGCAGCGCTCGGCCAGGGCGGCAAACTTGGCGGACAGGCCCATTTTCACCGAGGAGCACGACACATGGACGGCCACGGTATCGGGCACGGGCGTAATGTCGAGATGGGGCAGGCAGTAATCATGAATGAATTCGACCGGCTCATGGAGCTTGAGCCCCGGTTCCATCTTGCAGCGCATGGTGTAGAGGCAGGGACTGGCGTCGCACAGGATGGGGATGGCCCCGTTGTCGCTGACCCGACGCAGCACCGCTTCAAGCTCCCCGGACTTTCGGGCCGCATCCTCGTGCATCCCCTTGGATTCGAGTGTGAGGCCGCAGCACAGGTCTTTCATGGCCTCAGGGAAAATCACGTCATAGCCGGCCTTGGCCAAGACCGACATGGTGGCCTCGAACAAGCCCCGCTGATCCGGGTCAAGGGCCGAGGGTCCCATGGCCCGGGTGGTGCAGCTCGGGAAATAGACCACCTTGCGGCCCTGTCCTTGGCTGGTGTTGCGCAAATCCGGCTTTGGCCCGGCCTTGGGCGCATACGGCGTCCAGAACGGGACCAGGCCGCCGGAGACCTTGCGCAACCCGTGGGTCATGGCCGTCATGGCCGGGGTGCCGATCAGGCTGTGGACGACGTTTGACAGCCAAAGCCCCCGGCCGGCGATCCAGGTGACCAATCCGTAGTGGTCGGCCACAAAGCGGCCGATCTTTTTGCCGCGCGGGCCGGCCTCCTGGCGGCGGTAGTCCTTGGTGAACACGCCCGTATCGACCGACACCGGGCAGACTGTGGCGCACAGGCCGTCGGCGGCACAGGTGGCGCTGCCGAAATAGTCGTAGGCGTCGTGAAACTCGGTGAATTCGCCCAGATCCCCGGCTTTTTTGGCCAGGGCCATGTGGCGCTGCAGGGTGATGCGCTGGCGCGGGGTGGTGGTGACGTTGCGCGAGGGGCAGACCGATTCGCAGTAGCCACACTCGATGCAGCGGTCAATGAGCGGATTAACCTCGGGCAGGGGTTTCAAATTCTTGAGGTAGACGTTGGGGTCGTCGTTTAAAATGACGCCGGGGTTGAGGATGCCGTCCGGGTCAAAGGCGCGCTTTAGGCGGTGCATGAACCCGTAGGCCGTCTTGCCCCACTCCATTTCCACAAACGGGGCCATGTTGCGGCCGGTGCCGTGCTCGCCCTTAAGCGACCCTTCGTAGCGGCCGACCACCATGGCCGCCACCTCGTCCATGAGCTTCTGGTAATTGGCAACCGCCGTGGGATCGCCAAAGTCCGGGCAAAAAACGAAGTGCAGATTGCCTTCCAGGGCATGGCCGAAAATGATGCCTTCCGGGAACCCGTGGACATGCATCAGGCGTTGGAGTTCGACCGTGCCTTCGGCCAGATTCTCGATGGGGAAAACCACGTCTTCGATAATGACCGCGCTGCCGGGCTTGCGCGCCCCGCCAACCGAGGTGAAAAGCCCGCGCCGGATGTTCCAGAGCTTTTCGTAGTCCTCCTTGGCGTCCATGAAGATGAGCGGAAAAACCGGTTCGATGCCGGCCACCCGGGAAAGCGCCCCGTCGATGGCGGCGAGCAAGCCCGGTTTACCGGCAGCCCGCACCTCGACCAGGATGGCGGCGGCGGCTTCGCCCAGTTCTTTGAGATACGCCGGCATTCCGGGCTTGTCCTCGACCGAGCGAAGCGAAGCCCGGTCCATGAGTTCGACCGCAGCCACGAGACCGTTTTTGAGCGCAATGGTCGCCCGGCAGGCGGCGTCGATATCCGGGTAGATCATGAGCGAAGAGGCCTTGAACGGATGCTCGACCACCGTGCGGTAGGTGACTTCGCTTATAAAGGCCAGCGTCCCTTCGGAGCCGATGACCAGATGGAGCAGGATGTCGAAGGGGTCCTCGAAATCGACAAAGGCATTTATGCCGTAGCCGGTGGTGTTTTTGATCTTGAATTTGCGCCGGATGCGTTCGGCCAGCTCGGCATCGGCCAGGATTTCGGCCCGCATGGCGGCCAGTTCGTCCAAAAGGGGCTGGCGCACGGCGGCAAACCGGGCCTTGGAGACCGGATCGGCCGTGTCGAGGGTCTCGCCGTCGGCGAAGACGAGGCGCATGGACTCAACGGTCTTGTAGCTGTTTTCCGCTGTGCCGCAGCACATGCCCGAAGAGTTGTTGGCGGCGATGCCGCCGATCATGCAGGCGCCAATTGAGGCCGGGTCCGGGCCGATCTTGCGGCCGTAGGGAGCGAGCTGGAAATTGGCCTCGGCCCCGATGACCCCGGGTTCCAGGCTGATGTGCCCGGCCCCGGGATGGACGCGAAACCCCTTCCAGTGCCCGGCCAGATAGATGAGCACGGAATCGGTCAGCGCCTGCCCGGACAGGCTTGTGCCGGCGGTGCGAAAGGTGACGGCCACGCCCTCGGCCGAGGCAGCGCGCAAAAGCTTTGCCACCTCGTCCTGGGTCACGGCCTTGAGCACGATCTTGGGCACCAGCCGATAAAAGCTGGCGTCGTCGCCGAGCGCCAGATTGCGAAACGGGCCGAGGATGACGCGCTCGGCCGGCAGAAATGTGCGGATGCGGTCGTAAAAGGCTTTATGGGCAGCGGGCAGGGTATCGGCGTGGTCGGTGTGGCTCATGGCAGGCTCCTGGCGCGACGCCGGGCGTCGCGGGGACGGGGATTGTCGGAGTGTTATGCCATGAGTTTGAGGGATTGGGAACGGTACAGGTACGCAAAAAGGGCGTCCGCCAGCCAACGCCCTTTCAGAATCTTTCACTTCGCCGGTCAGCCGGCCGCCTCAGTTACATCTTCCCCACCACCTCGATCAGCACACTCGTCACCTTCTCGGCGTTTTCCTTGAAAATCGTCACGATCTCATCCCAGGAAACCGGCGGCTCGTCGGTCTTCCAGCAGTCGTAGTCCGTGCTCATGGCCACGGCCGCGTACGGAACGCCGGCCTCGACAGCCAGGGCGCATTCGGTGGCCACGCTCATGTTGATCACATCCGCTCCCCAGGCCCGGAACATGTTCGACTCGGCCCGGGTGGAAAAACGCGGGCCTTCGATGGTCACCACCGTGCCCTTGTCGTGATGGCGGTAGCCGAACTTGCGGCAGGCGGCGACAAGCAGTTCGCGTAGCGGCTCGGAAAACGGGTCGGCCATGGGCGTGTGGGCCGGATTATGCGGCTCGAAGCGGTCATGGAAGGTCAGCGCCCGACGCCGCGTGAAGTCAATGAACTGGTCGAGAATGACCAGATCGCCGCGGCCGATTTCGGCCCGAAGCGACCCGACCGCCGTGGTGGACAGGATGGCGGCGCAGCCGACCGTGCGCAGGGCATGGATGTTGGCCCGGTAGTTGACATGGGTGGGCGTGGCCGTATGCGACCGGCCATGGCGGGCGAGCAAGACCACGTCCTTGCCGCCGATCTTCCCCTGGCGCAAGGTGGAATTGGGCGCGCCGTAGGGCGTGTCCACCTCGAGGTCGCTGGGGTTTTCCAGAATATTGGGATCGTCCAGGCCGCTGCCGCCGATGATGCCGATTTTCATGCTGTCCGTCTCCAACCGTTGCTGCCGCTGCCGCAGCTGCGGCCTGTACTTGCGAAAGGATTAGGCGATCTGCAGGATGCTCTCGCAACCGTAGGAACGCAGTTGTTCCTTGCCGTTTAAAAACTCCAGTTCAATGACCACGCCGACGCCGACGATTTCGGCCCCGAAATGTTCGACCAGATCGATGACGCCGGACAGCGTGCCGCCGGTGGCCAGCAGGTCGTCGATGACCAGCACTTTTTCGCCCTTGAGCAGGGCGTCCTCGTGCATGCACAGCGTGTCGGACCCGTATTCCAGATCGTAGGAGACAGACACGGTCTTATACGGCAGCTTGCCCGGTTTTCGCACCGGCACAAATCCCAGGCCCATTTTGTAGGCCAGGGCCGCGCCGAAAATAAAGCCCCGGGCCTCGGCCGCCACGATCTTGGTGGCCCCGGCGCTGGCAAAGCGCTCGGCCAGGAGATCAATGGCCCGGCGGAACCCGGCAGGATCGCCCAGAAGGGGTGTTATGTCGAAAAAGAGGATGCCTTCCTTGGGATAATCCGGGATGTCGCGAATGAGTGTGCGCAGATCCATGGCCATCTCCTTGAAAAATCGGTCTGGTAACCGAAGTCGGATAGGGATTTTAGGCCAGCCGGTCAAGCCGGGCTTGGCGGTTTCCCGGCTCTGGGCTAGAGGTCGGGCATGACAAACGCCGACGCCGCCCCCATTGCCTGTGACATGCTCGTCACCGCCGCCGTGGTGATCTGCCAAAATGACGCCCGCGACGTGCTCAGGGACGCCGCCCTGGCCATCACCGACGGCCATATTGTCGCCGTCGGGCCGCGAACGGAGCTGGCCGGCCGCTACGCTCCGGCCGAGACCCTCGCCCTGCCGGACGCCATGGTCCTGCCCGGGCTGGTCAACACCCACACCCATGCGGCCATGACGCTCTTTCGGGGCCTTTGCGACGACGCACCGCTTTCCGTGTGGCTGTCGGACCATATCTGGCCGGCCGAAGCCAGACTGACCCCCGAGGCCGTGCGTCTGGGCACGCAACTCGCCTGCGCCGAAATGCTGGCTTCGGGCACGACCTGCTTTCTTGACGCCTACCTGTTCGTTGATGCCGTTGCCGACGCCGTCCAGGCGGCCGGGATGCGGGCCATCCTTTGCCAGGGGGTTTTTGATATTGAAAACGCGGGCTTCAAGACGTCCGACGCCGCCCTGGCTTCGGCTGCGGCCCTGGCCGACCGGCTGGCTGGAGAGCCGCTCCTGCGGCCGGCCATTTTTCCCCACGCCGTCTACACCTGCCGGGAGAAAACCCTGGAGCGTTGCGCTGCCTTTGCCCGGGAACGCGGCGTCCTGCTCTCCACCCACGCCGCTGAAACGGCCCGGGAAAACGACGACTGCCAAAAGGCCAACGCTGCGCGGGTCATCCCCTACCTGCACCGGCTTGGCATGCTCGGGCCGCACACGCTGCTTGCCCACGGCGTGGCCCTGGACGCGGCCGATCTGGCGCTTCTGGCCGAAACCGGCACCACGGTGGCCCACTGCCCCAAAAGCAACATGAAGCTGGCCAGCGGCATTGCCCCGGTCCATGCCCTGCGCGATGCCGGGGTGGCCGTCGGGCTTGGCACCGACGGCGCGGCCAGCAACAATGCCTTAAACCTCTTTTCCGAGATGACGACCGCCGCCCTGCTTCAGAAAGTGGCCACCGGCGACCCGACAGCCCTGCACGCCGGTGCGGCCCTGGATATGGCCACCCGCGACGGCGCACGCGCTTTGGGCTGGCCCGAGCTTGGCCGGCTGGAGCCCGGCTGCCCGGCCGATCTGTGCGCCCTGGACCTGACCCGGCCGCACCTGCAGCCGAACATCGACCCGGTGTCCGACGCGGTCTATGCGGCAAACGGCGGCGAAGTCGTGCTGACCATGGTGGCCGGGCGCGTCCATTTCCGCGATGGAGTCTTTTTAACCATGGATTACGAGGTATTGCGCCAGGCATTTCGAAAAGCGGCGGTCAGGCTGAGTGGGCGGTGAGGCAAATTTCAGCCGCACCACCCCCTTGACAAGTCGGGCACTCTCCATAATAAAGGCTGGCTTTCCGCTGAAAACATTCCCGCGCCCCATCCCGCGCGGTCCGGAGGTTATCCCATGTCCCAGGTCATCACCGTCAATGGCGTCGAGTGCCATCCCATTGTGGAAAAATGCGAGGGCTGCGACCGCACCATGGAGCAGGATGGGGTCAAGTACTGCAAAAGCTATCCCCTGCCCGAGCGCAAATGGTCCCAGAAGGTTTGCAACTTTGCCACCCACATGAAGCTCGAAGTCGACAAGGGCGGCAAGGTCAACATCAACCCGCTCAAGGCCTCCAAGCGCGCTGCCCGCGGCCGCTAGATCGCAGGTCGTTTTTTTCGTCGCATCCATGCCGGGAGGTTTCTGCCTCCCGGCTTTTTGCGTTGCGACCAACGGTTTGCCAAGCCCCGGACGAACAGCTATATTCCGGCGATTGGCGATCTATCAACAAAACCGTCTGGAGCCTGTATGCTTGACGATCTGCTGGCCTTCCTCGACACTGAACGCGATGCCGTCATCGACCTGCAACGCGAACTGACCGCCATCCCGGCCCTTGGCCCGGACAATGGCGGCCCCGGCGAACGCGAAAAAGCCGACCGCCTGAAAGTGCTGCTCGCCGCCATGGGCCTGCCCGAGGCCCGCGAAATAAATGCCCCGGACCCCCGTGTCCCCTGCGGCCACCGGCCCAATCTGGTCGTGGTCATGCCCGGAGCCGACACCTCGCGCACCTTCTGGGTCATCTCCCACCTCGACGTCGTGCCCCCGGGCGACCGGACCCTGTGGCGCACCGACCCCTACACGCTGGCCGTCGAGGACGATCTCGTCTACGGACGCGGCGTGGAAGACAACCAGCAGGCTGTGGTCAGCTCCATCCTGGTGGCCCGGGCCATCGCCGCCAAAAAGCTCCTTCCCCCCATCAATTACGGCATGTTGTTCGTGGCTGACGAGGAAACCGGCAGCAAATACGGCCTGGATTACGTGGCCTCCCACGCCGACGGCCTTTTCACCAGGGATGATCTGTTCCTGGTGCCGGATTTCGGCCTGCCTACCAGCGAAATGGTGGAAGTGGCCGAAAAAAGCATGTTGTGGCTCAAGATCATCATCGAAGGCCGCCAGTGCCACGCCTCCACCCCGGAGGAAGGCATCAACACCCTGTCTGCCGCCGCCCTTTTTATCATCAAGATTCCCAAGCTCTACGACAAGTTCAGCGACAAAAATCCGCTGTTCCATCCGTCCAATTCCACTTTCGAGCCGACCAAGAAGGAAGCCAACGTCGAAAACGTCAACACCATCCCCGGCCGCGACGTGTTCTACGTCGATTGCCGGGTGTTGCCCCACTATGATCTCGACGACGTGCTGGCCGCCATCCGCTCGTTTGGCAATGAGGTCGAAGCCGCCTGCGGCGTGACCATCAGCTACGAAATCGTCCAAAAAGAACAGGCCGCGCCGGCCACCGACGTCGAGGCCCCCATCGTGCGCCGGGTCATGGACGGCATCCGGGCCGTCTACAACGCCTCGCCCAAGCCCATGGGCATCGGCGGCGGCACCGTCGCCGCCTACCTGCGCCGCCACGGCTACCCGGCCGTGGTCTGGGCCACCCTGGAGCATAACGCCCACCAGCCCAACGAACGCTCGAGCATCGCCAAAACCATCGGCGACGCCAAGGTCATGACCCGGGTGCTTTTTACGTAGGCACGGTGAGGGAAGAGGAAGAGGGCCTCC
>NZ_MLBG01000012.1 GCF_001936595.1 Desulfovibrio sp. DV | reverse complement strand
TCTCCTGGACCTCTCCGCCAGGGCGCTTGCCCTGGACCCGCCGGGGGGGGTCACCCCCCCGGACCCCCGGGCGGGGAAAGCGGGTTGGGGGACGGCGGCAGATGGCTGCTTTTGTTGGGGGCGCTCATTGCGCCCCCAATTTGTTTGTCGCAACCGTTGAGAAAGGCCAAACCAACCATGACGACCACCACCGCACCCTTTCCGTTTGGCGTTCCGGCGCGCCAGTCCCATGTGCTGGCCGGCCTGGACGCTTTGGCCCGGGCCATCCCCCAGGCGCTCATTTTGGAAGGTGGCACGGCCAGCGAACGTTCGGCCATGGCCATGTGGCTGGCGGCCCGGCTCAATTGCCGGGATGCGTCGCCGCCGTGCGGGGCGTGTCCGGTGTGCGTGCAGATCCGCGATCTGGTTTTCCTGGATTTGCAGTATTTCGACGGCGGCGTGGAGACGATCAAGGTGGCGGACATGCGCGAGGTGCGCACCCTTGTAGGAGAACCGCCGCGCGGGCCGGGTTGGCGGGTGATCATTCTGGCCGAGGCGCAAGGCCTCACCGACGAGGCGGCCAATGCGCTGTTAAAGGCCATGGAAGAGCCGCGTCCGGGCAATGTGTTCGTGTTGTTGTCGCCGCAGCGGGAACGGCTGTTTCCGACGTTGGTGTCGCGGTCGTTTGTGATGACGCTGGCCTGGCCGGATGCGTCGGTATCGTTGCCGGCCGGCGGCGAGGATGACCCGTGGCCGGTGCTGGATGCGCTCTATGGGTTCTGGCGTTCGGGCCGGGGCTGGTTTAGCGGGGTCAAGGGCCGGCCGACGCGGCTGACGGCCGAGCGGGTGCTGACGGAGTTGTCACGGGAACTGGCCGGATTTCTGGCCGGACGGGCGGACACGCCGTTTACCGCCCGCTTGCGGGTCTGCGGCGATCCGGACGTGCCACGCCGCATGGACGTGCTGCTGGCTGAATGCCAGGAAGCGCTCATTGCCATGGTCAATCCGGCAGTCGTGCTCGACCGGCTGGCCACCCGGGCCTATTTATGGTTGCGGGGCTGATCGGGCGGCGCGACGTCGTGTAACATCGGCGGGCGGTTGTCTGCTGCCGCCAACGGGACGCAAGAAATTCCGGCATCGGAAGATCCGGCCCGGGCGCAAACGGCAAGCGCCCGCCCGTCGGAAACCGACAGGCGGGCGCAGGGTATCAGGTTGTGGTCAGGAAGCGGCTATTCGGCAGCTTCCTTTTTCTTTTTCTTGGGCACGCCCTGGTAGGACATGGTCTGCTTTTCCGTGGCCACCTGACGATGGTCGTTGGTCATGGACAGGCAGCCGGTGGGGCAGACGTCCACGCACACGCCGCAGTACACGCAGCTCATGGCTTCGCAGGTCCAGGTGCCGGCCTTGTTGTCGACGGCAATGCACTGGGACGGGCATTTGATCATGCAGGTCCGGCAGAAGATGCATTCGTCGATATTGATGTTAAGCGTCCCCCGAAACCCCTCGAAATGGCCCCGCACGGCAAACGGATAGAGCCTCGTGGAGCTTTTGGTGAAGAGGTTCGCGACGACGTTTTTGGTCATGTTGAACATGGAAACGCGCTCCTTTTTTACCGTTCGGTGCAGCTGATGCAGGGGTCGATGGAGAGCACGATGACCGGTACGTCGGCCAACTCGCAGCCCGGCAGCATGGCCAGAAGCGGCGGGATATTGGCAAACGTGGGAGTGCGGATGCGCACCCGGTCCATATGCTTCGAGCCGTCGCCCTTTAAGTAGTACATGAGTTCGCCGCGCGGCTGTTCCACGCGGGTGACGGCTTCGCCGTCCGGTTTGCCCTTGACCTTGGCGGCGATGGAGCCGGCCGGGATGTCCAGGTTCGGAGGCGGAGCCGCGGTGATGCGGTGGTGCTTGTCGCGGTTATACGCCTGCATGATGTCGCCGCGATTGCCGCCGATGGTCGTCGGGGTGTCGTCGTCGGAGCCGCCGTCAACCGTGGCGGCGGTTTCGCCGGCCGGCATCCGGGCAATGGCCAGGCGTATGAGGTCAAAGGACTGGAGGGTTTCGCGGAACCGCACGGCGCAGCGGGCATACGAGTCGCCGTCGTATTCGACGATGGGCTCGAAACCGAGTTCGCCGAAGGCGGCGTAGCCGGTCTGGCGGGCGTCCTGGGCCCAGCCGGAGCCGCGCAGCATGGGACCGACCGCGCCGAGCTGGTAGGCCTGCTCCTTGGTCAGCACGCCCTTGCCGCAACAACGCTTTTTCACGGTGTAGTCGTTTAAGATGGTGGTCTGGAGCTGGCGGATTTCCTTTTCGGAAATGATCAGCTGCTGTTCGATCCACTGGCACTGTTCCGGGGTCAGGTCGCGGCGCACGCCGCCGACGACGTTGACCGAGACCACCACGCGGTTGCCGCAGGTGGCTTCCATGATGTCCATGATGCGCTCGCGCACCCGCCAGAACTGCATGAAAAGGCTCTCAAAGCCAAACGCGTCGGCAAAAAGGCCCAGCCAGAGCAGGTGGCTGTGGACGCGGTGGAGTTCGCCCCAGATGGTGCGCAGGTATTTGGCGCGACGGGGCACTTCGATGCCCATGATCTGCTCGATGCCTTCGCAGTAGCACAGGGCATGCAGGCAGGAGCAGATGCCGCAGACGCGTTCGACGATCTGAACCATCTGGTTGAAGTCACGGACTTCGCACAGCTTTTCCAGTCCACGGTGGACGTAGCCGAGCGTGGGCAGGGCTTCGACCACGATTTCGTTCTCGATGGTCAGTTTCAGGTGCAGGGGTTCCGGCAGGACCGGATGCTGCGGACCAAAAGGCAATATAGTACGGGCCATACGCTTCCCTCTCTAAGACTGTTTTTGGGCCACGCTGACCTTGCAAAACGGCATGGCGCGGACTTCAGCTTCAAGGTACAAGGCCCCGCCGAAATCAAGGACGATATCGGAGAAGCAGATGCCGAACTGGTCGCGGATCTCGTTTTCCACGAGGAGCGCCGCAAAGTAGACGGGAGAGATGCTCGGCACCACGGTCTCCTTGGGAATGGAGAGCCGGTAATGCTTCATGACCAGATCTTTGTCGTAGTGGTAGAGAAGTTCAAAGCCTGCCTCGCCGGTATCCACAGCGGACATGGTGACCAGCCGCCAGCCGCCGTCGAAGTGCTCTTTGGCCACGGCGACGACTTCGTCGAGGGAAAGAGGAATCGTTTCCAGCACAGTATTCTCCTGGCCTTCGGGGTCAGACCCCGGTTGCGTCGTCGGTTTGCGGCTAGGCCGTCATGCCAAGCAGCGTCTTGACCTTTTCCAGGGCCGCCACCACGCCGTCGATGATGGCCTCGGGGCGGGCCGGGCAGCCGGGCACGTACACATCGACCGGGATGACCTTGTCCACGCCGCCGACCACGTTGTAGGCCTCGCGGAAGACGCCGCCGGTGCAGCCGCAGGCGCCGATGGCGATAACGGCCTTGGGTCCGGGCATCTGGTCGTAGATGTTTTTAAGCACATGCTTGTTGCGCTGGTTGACGGTCCCGGTGACGAGCAACACGTCGGCGTGCTTGGGGTTGCCGATGTTTAAAATGCCGAAGCGTTCAATGTCGTAGATGGGCGTGAGGCAGGCCAGCACCTCGATGTCGCAGCCGTTGCAGCTGCCGCAATCGAAATGGACCACCCACGGTGATTTGATGCGTCCCTTATTGATCAGATTGCCTAACATGGCGTGCTCTCTTTTTTGGCTTGTCGGTCGTTATTGGGCATAGAGCCAAAGCATGTTGACGATGGTGAGGGCCAGACCCATGCCGACGGCGGACTTGAGCATGAAGCGCCAGGTCAGGCGCGCCGTGACGTTGTCCACGATGATTTCGGCCAGGTAGGTCACCGCCACCAGCACGACCATGCCAACAACGCTGGTCGACCAGAAAAGGGCGCACAGCCCGAGGACGAGGATGACCTCGTACCAGTGGGCGATCTCAATCATGGCCAGGAAGGGACCGGAGTACTCGGTGTACACCCCGCGCACCAGTTCCTGGTGGGCGTGGGCGCTGGCCGAGATGTCAAAGGGCGACTTGCGCAGCTTGATGGTCAGCGCATAGCCAAGGACAATGTACATGAGCGGCAGGTCGTAAAGCAGCGGCCGGGTCACTTCGAACACCGCGCTGACCTTGAAGCTGCCGGTCACCATGGCGATGGCGGCAAAGACCAGGATCAGAAGCGGCTCGTAGGCCAGCATCTGCAAGAGTTCGCGCTGGCCGCCGATCTGGCTGTAGGGCGAAGGCGAGGCCAGGGCGCCCATGACCAGGAAGACCGCGCCGATCGTCAGCACGAAGAAGATCAGGAGCAGGTCGGAGCCGGTAAAGAGCAGGACCACGGACAGGGCCGCGGCCACGATGTAGACGTAGGCGCAAAGGGCCTGCCAGGTGTTGGTCACCATGGGCTCTTTGCCAAGCAGCTTTAAGACGTCGTAGATGGGCTGGAGGATCGGCGGCCCATAGCGGGACTGCAGCCAGGCGGTGATCCGGCGGTCGACGCCGGTGATCAACGCCCCAAGCAGGGGAGCCGCAACCAGGGCCAAGACGGCGAGTATGATTTTGGTAATCACAGGGCGCCTCCAAAGAGCATGATCACCAGCACGGCGAGCGCGATGACGTTGATCCATTTGGAGAGCATTTCCTCTCCAAAGAACTGTTCAAGGTAGTAGTTTCCGGAGGCCGCGGCCACATACTGCTGCAGGGGACCGAGGAAGCCGGGCTTGCCATCAACCGTCATCTGCTCGCCGCACATGTAGGGCTGGGAGCACTGGGCGGCCGTCACCTTTCTGGCCTGTTTGAGGGCAAAGTAGAAGCCCAGGCCAAGCAGGATGAACAGCGGGTAGATGAGGAAGATGCCTGCCTGGGACTCGAAGTTGCCGTAGCGCAGGACGTAGGGAGCGGTCTTGTAGTACATGGTCACCACCGGGGCGACCAGGGTGCTGTAGACCACCGGCGAGAAGAAGCTCACCACCAGGGCCAGGCCGGCCAGGATGTAGAGCGGCGCGCGCACGGTGATGTCCTGGGCTTCGGGCTTGGCCTTGGGCACCGGCGTGCCCAGCATAAGGCCGGCCCAGCGGCACCAGAAGAGCACGGTGACGCCCGAACCAAGGGCCAGCATGATCATGAGCAGGAACTGCCCCTGGGCGGATTCAATGGCCATCCACTTGGCCATGAGCATGCCGAAGGGCGGCAGCATCATGGTCATGATGCCGATGATGGCGACGAGCGCCGTGCGGGGCATGACCGCGAACAGGCCGCGCATGTCCTCGATGTCGCGGGAACCGATCTTCTGTTCGATGGCCCCGACGCACAGGAACATGAGCGCCTTGGAGATGGCGTGGAACAGGATCAGCATGATGGCTGCCGTGATGGCGGCCGGGGTGTTGATGCCGGCGCAGGCAATAATCAGCGCCAGGTTGGAGATGGTGGAATAGGCCAGGATCTTTTTGCCGTTGGACTGTCCGGCAGCCAGACAGGCCGTGGCCAGAAACACGAAGGCCCCGAAAAGGGCCACGAAGTTGCTGAAGTAGGTCCCGGCGTAGACCGGGGCCAGACGCACGATGATGTAGACGCCGGCCTTGACCATGGTGGAGGAGTGGAGCAGGGCCGAGACCGGGGTGGGCGCGACCATGGCGCCGGTCAGCCAGCTCTGGAACGGGGCCTGGGCGGCCTTGGTCATGCCGGCAAAGACCAGCAGGAACATGGGCACCAGGATGGCTCCGCCGGCCACGGCGAATTCCGGACCCCGGGCCAGGACTTCCTGGAGCGACAGGGTGCCGGTGATCTTTTGCAACAAGATGATGCCGAACAGGAAGGCCGTGCCGCCAAGGACGTTCATCCACAAGGCGCGCTCGGCGTTTTTCCGGGCGATTTCCGTGCCGTCATGCCCGATGAGCATGAAGGAGCACAGGGTGGTGCATTCCCAGAAAAAGTACATCCACAGGAGATTGTTCGCCAAAACCAGCCCGTTCATGGCCCCCAGGAAGAGCACAATGAAGAAGAAAAACTGAGGCTGCTTCGACTTGGTCAGATGCAAATGTTCCTCATGCTCCTTCATGTAGCCGATACCATAGACGGCTATGAGGGAACCGACGATGGAGATGACCAGCACCATGACGAGGCTCAGGTCATCCGCGAAGAAGGCCGGTACGGACCCGTGCGCCTTCGCCGTAAAAAAGTCGAACCAGATGAGGGCGACGATCTGGGCCACGGAGAGCCAGATAATAATCTGGTTTTTGCGTTTCATACCGACAAACAGCACCACAAACAGTATGACGAAATCACCCAGGGTGATAAGGGAGTCATACAGTGGCGCTGGCGACATGATAAACGCACCGCCCCGGAGCATGGCCAGCGACGCGAGTGCAAGCACTCCCGCCGTGGCGACCAGGATGACCTTGCGCAGATTTTGCTCTCGCAAAACCAGCAACACGGCTGCAACCAAAAATGGCAGCAGCACCGTCACAAAGACCAGCGTGTCGAGCATAGGCACCTCGATAAAAAAGTTAGGGGACCGCCTGGGACACACGCTCCACCCCCGCCGCGGGACAGAACAATCCACAAACACTGCGACCGCCTGCTTTTGGATTATTTTGCCCCCCCAGGGGAAGAACGTCAAGTTTAGGCCTCTTACGAGATATTTCCACCCGCTGCAACAGCGTGATTCCTTTCACAAGGGTCTCTTTCCTGGATAAATCAGGCCTTTCTGCGCTCCGCCACGGCCCCGCCTTGCGGCCGTCCCTGCCCCTCCAAAAGAAGGGCACGCAATTCCAATATGTTACAAAGAACCCAAAAAAACTGGGCCGAGCCATTTTTTTTCGCGAATGCCCCTTGCCTTTCGCGGCAATGTGTTTAGATATTTTCCCGCCAACCGTTGGCACTCGACCCCCTCGAGTGCCAACAACCGGTCCATCCGAAAAAATCCATGGAGGTCATAGTATGAAGCTTAAACCCTTAGGCGATCGCGTGCTTGTGAAGCGTCTGGAGCAGGAAGAAGTCACCAAAGGCGGCATCATCATCCCCGATTCCGCCAAGGAAAAGCCCATGAAAGGCGAGATCATCGCCGCTGGCCCGGGCAAAATCGGCGATGACGGCAAGCATCTCAAGATGCACGTCGAAAAGGGCGACCTGGTCCTTTTCAACAAGTACGCCGGCACCGAGATCAAGGTGGATGACGAAGACTTCCTCGTCATGCGCGAAGACGACATCCTGGCCGTCATCGAAGCCTAAGGCCCCGACGCCTTTTGCTTTTTCTTTACGAATTTTAGCCCAAGGAGAATATACATGGCTGCCAAAGAAATTCTGTTCGATGCCAAGGCCCGTGAAAAACTGAAACGCGGCGTGGACAAGCTGGCCAATGCCGTGAAGGTCACCCTTGGACCCAAGGGCCGCAACGTGGTCATCGAGAAGTCGTTTGGCTCCCCGATCATCACCAAGGACGGCGTGACCGTGGCCAAGGAAATCGAACTGGAAGACAAGTTCGAGAACATGGGCGCCCAGATGGTCAAGGAAGTCGCTTCCAAGACCTCGGACATCGCCGGTGACGGCACCACCACGGCCACCATCCTGGCCCAGGCCATCTTCACCGAAGGCGTCAAGCTCGTGGCCGCCGGCCGCAATCCCATGGCCATCAAGCGCGGCATCGACAAGGCCGTCGCCTCTGTTGTCGCCGAGCTTGAGACCCTGGCCAAGCCCACCCGCGATCAGAAGGAAATTGCCCAGGTCGGCACCATTTCCGCCAACTCCGACGCCACCATCGGCAACATCATTGCCGAGGCCATGAACAAGGTCGGCAAGGAAGGCGTCATCACCGTCGAGGAAGCCAAGGGCATGGAAACCACCCTTGACGTCGTCGAAGGCATGCAGTTCGACCGCGGCTACCTCTCCCCCTATTTCATCACCGACCCCGAGCGCATGGTGTGCGAGCTCGACGAGCCGCTGATCCTCATTAACGAGAAGAAGATCACCGCCATGAAGGACCTGCTGCCGGTCCTCGAGCAGGTGGCCAAGATGAGCCGCCCCCTGCTGATCGTGGCTGAAGACATCGAGGGCGAGGCTCTGGCCACCCTGGTTGTCAACAAGCTGCGCGGCACCCTGCAGGTCTGCGCCGTCAAGGCCCCGGGCTTTGGCGATCGCCGCAAGGCCATGCTCGAAGACATCGCCTCCCTCACCGGCGGCCAGTGTGTCTCCGAAGACCTGGGCCTCAAGCTCGAGAACATGACCCTGACCGACCTTGGCAAGGCCAAGCGCGTCATCGTCGACAAAGAAAACACCACCATCGTTGACGGCGCTGGCGACAGCGACAAGATCAAGGCCCGGGTCAAGCAGATCCGCGCCCAGATCGAAGAGACCACCTCCAGCTACGACAAAGAGAAGCTGCAGGAGCGTCTGGCCAAGATCGTCGGCGGCGTGGCCGTCATCAATGTCGGCGCGGCCACCGAGACCGAGATGAAAGAGAAGAAGGCCCGCGTGGAAGACGCCTTAAACGCCACCCGCGCTGCCGTTGAAGAAGGCATCGTCCCCGGCGGCGGCGTCGCCCTGGTCCGTTGCGTCAAGAGCCTGACCACCATCAAGGCCGTTGACGACGACGAGCAGGCCGGCATCGAGATCGTGCGCCGCGCCATCGAAGAGCCGCTGCGCCAGATCGCCGGCAACGCCGGTTTCGAAGGCTCCATCGTTGTGGCCAAGGTCCGCGACGGCAAGGAAGGCTTCGGCTTCAACGCCGCCACCGGCGAATACGAAGACCTGATCAAGGCCGGCGTCATCGACCCCAAAAAGGTCACCCGCATTGCCCTGCAGAACTCCTCCTCCGTGGCCGGCCTGCTCCTGACCACCGAGGCGGCCATTGCTGAAAAGCCCGACACCAAGAAAGACATGCCCGCCATGCCCGGCGGCGGCATGGGCGGCATGGGCGGCATGTACTAGCCGACCGTTTCCTCCAAGGGTACCGCAAGGGGCCGGGCTTTTGCCCGGCCCCTTTTTATTGGCGCCCACACCATACCGCCCCGGCGCACCCACGATTCGCCGGGAGGCCTCGTATCCAAACCGACTTTGCCCGCAACGTCCCCTGGCCAACCGTCTCCAGACAATCCCCCTGGGGGATTCCAAAAGGCGGTCACTCCCGTTGGCCGCCGCAGCCGCGGTGTTTCCCGTCAAGCGCCAACGGCCTCCGGCCCCTTGCCTCTTTCCCTGCGCAACTGCCGCCCTCAGGCTCGGCAACGCCCACAGTCAAATCACCCCCCAGAAGGGGATTCCAAATGGACTCAGTCCCTTTGGCCGCCGGAGGCATCCGCCCTCTTCCCTCCCCTGCACCCCCGGCCGCCGGCGCTCTTCCCCGCAACGTCCCCTACTCCCCCGCTGCCACCGGCGCCGGGGCCGTCGTCTTCATGCGCCAATAGGTCATGGCCGCGGCCAGCACCATGGGCACGACGCCTGCGGCAATAAAGACCACGTCGCCGGGCATCCGACCCCATTCGATGAGCCGGGTCAGGTCGCGATTGAGGTAGTCCAGCCCCCGGGCGTGCCAGTAGCCGTTTTGCAGCACGTCGTAGACCTGCAGCACGCCGCCCGGGAAGAGGCTGCCGGCAGCCATCATGGCCAGGCCGATATTGAGGCCCCAAAAGGAGATGCGGATCAGGTGCTGCGGCCCGGCCCACTGCTCCTCGGTAAGCACCTGCCGGAAGCAAAGCACCATGAGCGCCAGGGCTTCCATGCCAAACACGCCCATGAGGGCCATGTGCCCGTGGTTGGGCGTCAACAGCGTGCCCACCTCGAAATAGCTGACAATGGGCAGGTTGATGAGAAAGCCGAAGATGCCGGCTCCGACAAAGTTCCAGAACCCGACGGCCATGAGGAAATAAAACGCCCACTTGTGCGGGATGTTGACCGGCTGGCCGCAGACGTCGCAGTGCGACCGGGTGAGCTTGACGAAATCCCAGGCGTCCAGGGTCAAAAGGGTCAGGGGCACCACTTCCATGGCGGAAAAAAGGGCCGACAGGGACATGTTGAGGTTGGACTGGCCGCTGAAATACCAGTGGTGGCCGGTGCCCACGATGCCGCTGCCGAGAAAGAGAATGGCGTCGAGGTAGATGACCCGGGCGGCTGTGGTGCGCGAGACCATGCCGAGCCGGAAAAAGGTCACGGCCACCATCACGGTGACGAACAGCTCGAAAAAGCCCTCGACCCACAGATGGATGATCCAGAACCGCCAGTTGTCCACCACCGTGAAATTGGTGGTCGTGCCGAAGAAAAAGGCAGGCAGATAAAAAACCGGGATGGCCAGGGCGGCCAGCAGGAACAAGGTCGTGATCTCCCGGCGGTTGGGATCGAGCAGGGCCGGCATGACGCTTCGCAGCAGCATGAGCACCCAGCCGATCAGGCCGATGGCCAGGAGAATCTGCCAGCCCCGCCCCAGGTCGAGATATTCCCAACCCTGGTGGCCGAACCAGAACCACAGATCCCCCAGCCACTGGCGAAGGCCGGCCAGTTCCCCGAAAAGGCTCCCGGCCACAACCAGGACCAAGGCCCCGAAGAGCCCGTGAATAAGCTTCGCCTGCCCCCGGGGTTCCTTGTCGCCCAGGGCCTGGCCCAACAGCAACCCTCCGGCCACAAAGGACGTGGCGATCCAGAAGATGGCCGATTGCAGGTGCCAGGTGCGCAGCAGATTGCTCGGCAGGATCGTGGCCAGGTCGAAGCCGTAAAAACTGCCCGGATCGGCCCGGAAATGGGCCGTGGCCCCGCCCACCATCACCTGGAAAAGAAAGAGCAGCACAGCCGCCAGGAAGTATTTGACCAGCCCCCGCTGGCCGGCGGTGGCCACGCCCGGAAGCATCTGCGGGTGGACATGTTCGCCCGTGCCCTTCCAGCCCAGGTAGGCAAACTTGCCAAAGGCCGACAGCACCAGGGCTATGCCGGTGAGCAGGGTGATGAGGCTTAAGGCGCTCCACAACACGGTCTGGCTGGTCGGCGTATTGCCCAGGGCCGGATCGTAGGGGAAATTATTGGTGTAGGAGAAATCCGTGTCCGGCCGGTTGGCGATGGAGGCCCAGGCCGTCCAGGCGAAAAATGCCGTCAGATCATGCAGTTCCTTGGCGTCGCTGATATATTTTGCCGGCAGGCCGCCGCTTGTGGCCGGATCGGTGAAATAGCGCGTCCACGCCGCGATCTGCTGCCTGAAGGCCTGGGCCTCAAAGGGCGTCAGCAGCAGGGTTTTGGCTTTCTCGTCATAGCGGTTTTCCTTGAGCAGCAGGGAGACTTCCTTGCTGAGGATTTCGCGCTCCTGGGACGAGAGCGCCTCAAAATCCCGGCCAAATCGCTGGGGAGCCAGGCCCCGGCTGACGGACAGGCCCAGTTCGTGGAGATACTGGGCCGAAAAATCCGGCCCAAGATAGGCCCCGTGGCCCCAGATCGAACCGTTTTCCATCAGTCCGTATTTGAGAAAGATCTGCTGGCCGGCCACGATGTCCGCGCCCGTGAAGACAATCTGGCCGGACCCGTCGCGAACGCTGTCCGGGACAGGCGGCGCATTCTGGTAGGCTTGAAAGGCGATAAGGATTTCCAGAACAAAACCAACCAGCAACGCCGCGATGACCCCCTTGCGCCACCAGGGCGACAAGTGTTTTTCGGAAGTATCGTCTGACTGCATACCTTCCTCCTTTTTCCGGGCACACACTACGATGAATAGCGCAAACCTACACCAAATTTTCCCGAACGCAATGACTTGTCCTGTATTTTGGCTGCATGGATGAACTTCGGCAAATCTCTTTCCCGATCGAGCAGTTGCATACCATTGCAAGTCGTCTTCCCGGATTTCAGCTGCTCCCAGTACCGGCCCTCTGCGTTGACCGGCCGGGTGCGCCGGGGTATCTCCTCCCAAGCTCAAAGAGGTGCCCCATGCCGGACAACACGCCCCCCCCATCCCCAAACACCCCCTACGACCTGACCAACCCCCAGGTGCTTCTCGCCTGGCAGCGCAACCATCTGGCCAACGAGCGCACCTTTCTGGCCTGGTGCCGCACAGGCCTTGCCCTTTTCGGCTTCAGCTTCGTTATCGAGCGTTTTGATTTCTTCATCCGCCAGTTGCAAAACGTGCCCATGTTCGAGGGTATGGCCAAAAAGCATCTGCACACCGAGGCCGTGACCCTGTCCACCTTTGCCGTGGGCGTTTTGGTCATGGTTGTAGCGGTGTGGCGCTTCTGGTACATCCGACGCTGCATCAACACCGGAGCAAAGGTCTTTTCCCCGACCCCGGACATCATTTTCACCGTGGCCGTGGTCGGCATGATCGTCGGCCTGTCTTCGGTCTTCTGGCATCTCATCGTCCAGTAACCACCCCGCGAGAGGATCCGCCATGCGCGCCGTGACTGTTTTTCTCCTGGCGCTCCTAGCCGCCAGCAGCCTTTCGCCGACAGCCGGCCGGGCCGAGGCCGCACCCTCGCCACTGACCGCTGCCCTGGTCGCCACCGCCGCCGGCCGCCTGGACGACGCCCTGGCCGCCCTGGAACAAAGCACTGCGGCCCTTGGCGCAGCCTACCGGGAGCTTTGCCGCACGGCCGGGCCGCCAAGCCCTGAAGAGCGCAGCCGGGCACTCCAGAGCTATGCCATCAAAGACGGCACCGTGGCCTTTCGCGACCTGCAAGGCCCCTGCGGCCCGGAACCTGCGGCCAAGGCTCCGTGCCAGTCCCTCTTTTTTTATGACGGCGAAAATTTCACCGACGACACCTTCCGCGAAATGTCCGTCCTGTCCCGGCTGGCCCCGGCCATGGCCGCCGGTTACGACGCCCTGCCCTCGTCCTGGGTCTACCTGACCACCCCGGGCCAGAGTTTCGCCATCTACCCCCACCTGCCCCTGGCCGAGGCCGTCAACAACTACAAGCCCACGGACAAGGACTTTTACACGGTGGCCGATTTCGCCGGCAAAGCCTGCGGTTGGCAGTCGCCCTACCTCGATCTGGCCGGCGACGGCATGATGGTCACGGTGTCCTGCCCGGTCTTCGACGGCGAGACGCTTCTGGGCGTGGCCTCCCGCGACGTCACCATACGCCAGCTCTCCGGCCGCATCCTGGCCGATCTGGCCGCCATCCCCGGAGCCAGGGCCGTCATCATCAACCGGCGCGGCAAGGCCATAGCCGCCAGCGATCCGACGCTTGCCGCCTTTCTTGACACCGAAAACGCCAAGGCCGAAGACGCGGTTGTCTACTTCCGGGCGGATCGGGGGCTGGCCGCCATGGGCCTGGAAAAAGGGCTGCTTTCGCCGGATGAGACGTTAAACGCCGCCGGCGAGGCCGTGATCGAGCGGGCCGGGGCGGAAAAACCCTGGCCCATGGTCTTTGCCCAGGGCAAGGATCTGGTGCTGGCCGCGAGGCTTCGCACCACGGGCTGGTATCTGGTCATGCTCGTGCCGCACAAGGCAGGAAAATAATGCAACAACAGTCCTTTCCCCACGGCGGCAACCTGCGCGCCCTGGCTGCGGCCGGCGGGCGCGACCCGGCCGACATCCTGGACGCCTCGGCCAGCATCAATCCGCTCGGGCCGCCGCCCTGGCTGCGCGACGTCATAAGCGCCGCCGTCTCCGATCTGGTCCATTACCCGGACCCCGACGCCACCGCCCTGATAAACGCCGCCGCCGCCCGCTACGGCGCACCGGCCTCCCATTTCGTGGCCGGCAACGGCACAAGCGAGCTGCTTTTCACCCTGCCCCGCTGCACCGGGCTGGCCCGGGCGGTCATCCCCTCCCCGGCCTACGCCGACTACGCCACCGCCTGCCACAAGGCCGGCATGGACGTGCGCCGCCTGCCCGGCTCGGAACTCGACGGGTTTGCCCTGCACATCGACCGGGTCGAGGCGGTTCTGCGCTCGCCGTCCATGGTCGTCATCGCCAGTCCGGCCAACCCCACCGGCGCACTGGCCAATGTCGCCGACATCGTGGCCCTGGCCGACCGCCATCCCCAGAGCCTTTTCGTGGTGGACGAGGCCTTTGCCGATTTCGTGCCCGATTTCGCCAGTCTGGCCGGGGACCGGCCCCACAACGTGGCCGTGCTGCTGTCGCTGACCAAGAGTTTCGCCGTCCCGGGCCTGCGCCTGGGGCTGCTGGCCGCCAGTCCCGATCTGGCCGACTGGGTGCGCCGCAGCCTGCCGCCCTGGTCGGTCGGCACCCTGGCCCAGGCTGTCGGCATCCGGGCCCTGGCCGACGCCGACTATCTGGAGGCCAGCCGCCGGGCCCTGCCGCCCCTGCGCGAGGCCCTGGCCGCCGGACTGGCCGCCCTGGGGCTGACGGTCTTTCCCAGCGCCGCCAATTTCCTGCTGGCCCGGCTGTCCCTGACCGGCCCCAACGCCCCGGAGGTCTGCCGCCGGATGCTGGCCGAACATGGCGTGGCCCTTCGCGACTGCTCCAATTTTTCCGGCCTCACCGACCGCTATCTGCGCATCGCCGTGCGCCCGCCGGCCGAGACCCGGCGCATCCTGGACGGGCTCGCCGCCGTCCTTGACGCCTGCCCCATCCCGGCCACCCGCCCCAAACGCCAAACCCCGGCTCTTATGCTCCAGGGCACGGCCTCCAATGCCGGCAAATCCGTGCTGACGGCCGGCATCTGCCGGCTGCTGGCCCGGGCCGGCTACCGCGTGGCACCGTTTAAGTCCCAGAACATGTCGCTCAATTCCGGGGTCACGGCTGCTGGCCTGGAAATGGGCCGGGCGCAAATCGTCCAGGCCCGGGCCTGCCGGCTGGCCCCGGACGCCCGCATGAACCCCATCCTGCTCAAACCCACATCCGACCTCGGCTCCCAGGTCATTGTCCTTGGCAAGCCGGTCGGGACCATGCGGGTGGGCGAATACATCAATTATAAACCCACAGCCTTTGCCGCGGCCAAAGCGGCCTACGACGCCCTGGCCGCCACCGTCGACGTCATGGTCATCGAGGGCGCGGGCAGTCCGGCCGAGGTCAATTTAAAGGCCCACGACATCGTCAACATGGCCATGGCCCGCCACGCCGGGGCGCGCGTGCTGCTGGCCGCCGACATCGACCGGGGCGGGGCCTATGCCGGGCTGCTCGGCACCATGGAATGTCTGGCCGAGGACGAGCGGGCCATGGTTGCCGGCTATATCCTGAACCGCTTCCGGGGGGACGCCGGGCTGCTGGCCCCGGCCAACGATTTTTTGCGGCAGCGCACCGGACGCGACGTCCTGGCCGTGGTGCCGTATCTGGCAAACCTGGGGCTGCCGGAAGAGGATTCGGTGACGTTCAAGGACGGGGCAATCCTGCCCGAGACGCTGCCCGACAACGCCACGCTGGTGGACATCGCGGTCATCGACCTGCCCCATGTGTCCAATTTCACCGACTGCGACGCCTTGGCCGTGGAGGGCGATGTCCGGGTGCGCCGGGTGACGGCGGCGGCCCGCCTGGGCCGGCCTGATGCCGTCATCGTGCCCGGCAGCAAGAACACCCTGGCCGATCTGGCCTGGCTTGTGGATTCGGGGCTGGCTGCGGCCATTACGGCCCTGGCGGCAGAGGGGAAAACCGAGGTGGTGGGGCTTTGCGCCGGGCTGCAGATGCTCGGGCAAACAGTCAGCGATCCGCTTGGTCTGGAATCAGGGCGCGGCGAGGCGGCCGGGCTTGGGCTTTTGCCCCTGCAAACAACGCTTGTCGCCGAAAAGACCCTGACCCTAACCCGGGCGGTCCATGCTGCCACCGGCCTGCCGCTTAGCGGCTATGAGATCCACCACGGCGTGACCACGGCCGGGGACGGGCTGCCCGTGGCCGTGTCGCGGGCGGATGGCGCGCCCATCGGCTATGCCGGGGCGGACGGTCTGGTCTGGGGGGCGTACCTGCACGGCATCTTTGACGCCGACGCCTTTCGCCGGGCCTTTCTGGACGGCCTGCGCAGCCGGCGCGGGCTGGCTCCGATCGGCCGCCCGGCTGTCTACGACATCGAACCGGCCCTCGACCGTCTGGCCGACACCCTTGAGGCCAGCCTGGGGCTTGCCGCCGTGGTCCGGCTGCTTGGCCTGTAGCCCCCGCTTTCACGAGATCCGGCAGGCCTGAAACAGCTCTCCGGCGCAGCAACGCCCACAGTCAAATCAAACTCCTCCAGGAGGGGATTCCAAAGGGACTCAGTCCCTTTGGCCGCCGGAGGCACTCTTCCCGTTCCTCGCCTCTGCGTTCCCTCTGCCTCGGGCCTGTCAGGGGTGGGCCGGCGCAGGTGCGCCACCGACCGGCGCGGCCGTTGCCACCGGCACCGGCGTGGCTGCGGCCACCGGCACGGCCGCCTTCTTGGTCTGGACGATCTTGAAGCCCTTATCCAGCAGCTTGACGGTCTCGCGCTCGCGAACGCGCGGGTTTCGCGACCCCAGGACCACGGCGATCAGCCGGGTGTCGCCGCGCTTGGCCGTGGCCACGATGTTGTAGCCCGAGGCGCACACAAACCCGGTTTTGAGCCCGTCCACGCCTTCATAGCGGCCAAGCAGCGAATTGGCGTTGTGGCGCTGGCGGTTGTTGTGGGTGAAATACTGGATGGAGTGGATGGTGAGCGCCTTGGGGAACTGCTCCAGATAGGCAGCGGCCAGCTTGAGCATGTCCCGGGCCGTGGTCACCTGGCCCTCGGCCGGCAGGCCGTTGGGGTTGTGGAAGACGGAATTGGTCATGCCCAGGCGCTTGGCCGTGTCGTTCATAAGGGCCACGAAGGCCTCGGCATTGCCGTTTTCCAGGTTGTCGGCAATGGCCATGCAGGCGTCGTTGGCCGAGGCTACGGCAATGCCCTGGATGAGATCGGTGATCTTGACCTGTTCGCCGTTTCGCAGGTGCATGTTGGAGCCGCCCTGGGTGGCGGCCCGCTCCGACACCTCGATGACGTCCCAGGGCCGCAGCTTGCCCTGGCGGATGGCGTCGAACAGGATATAGAGCGTGAGCACCTTGGTCAGGGAAGCCGGCGGGATCTGCACGTCGGGGTTTTGCTCGTAGAGCACCTCCCCGGTGTTCATGTTCCACAGGATGGCCGACTTGACGGTCAGCGTCGGTACGGCGCAGGCACCGATGTCGCCTTCTTCGTTTTCGATGTCGGGGTTGATCGGCGCAGCGGCTTTCCGGCCGCGCCGGGGCTTTTTGGCCGCGCCCTCGGCCACGGCCGCCTTGGCCCGTTTGGCCGGTTTTTCGACTTTGGCCGCAGTATTGGCTTTGGCCGGCTTTTCGGCTTTGGCTGCTTTGCGGGCGGCGGGCTTGGCCGGGTGCTTTTCGGTGCGGCCGGTGTCCTTGGCCAGGGCCTGGGCATTCTCCACGACCGGAGCGGTAACAAAGACCAGGGCGGCCACAAGGGCTATGATCAGGGCGCGAAGTGCGTTGTGCATGGAAACGGATTCCCCTTGCGTGGCGAAAGGGCCAGACGTGATGCCGGCGGTTGCGCCGGAAGCGACGTTGCGCTTTTACCCGCGCCGATAAGGAAAGTCAAAAGCCCGGATTCCCGGCGTTGCACCCGGGGGGCGCTTGCCGTAGGATGCCGTCATGGAGCGGGGAGACGTCGGGGGCCTCGCTTCACCCAGGGAGCCCTCCATGCCGCGTTTCGATTGCGTCTTGTCCTGTCCGGCCGACTGTCCTTGTGCCGGTGGTCGTCTGTCCGTCCGTCCTGCCCTCTGCGTGCCGGGGGCGGCCGGGGTTTTGTGTTGCCGTACTGAGACCTCCAACCACCTTGCCGCCGGCTGGCGCTGATCCCATCCATGGCCGATTCCCTCGACTTTCCAGACATCCAGGAGCGCCTGCTCGCCCTGGAAGAAGCCTTTGCCGACCATAACACCTATCAGTTTAAAAAAACCATGGCCGAACTGCGCCGGACCGTGAAAATGCGGGCCAACGCCACGGCCCTGGCCCAGGCCGAACTCCTCGACAGCCGCAAGGAAACCGAGCGCAACCGCAAGCAGTGCGTGGATTTGCAGGCCAAGCTCAAGACCGTGGTGGACCGCTTTGAGGGCAGTTTCACGGCCTTTGAAAAATTTCGCAAAGCCATCCGGGTGGTGGAACTCATGCGCGCCCATGAGGATCTGCCGGTTGTGCTCGACCGCATCCAGGAACTCTTCGGACTGCGCGCCGTCAGCCTGCTGCTCGACGCCGGCGAATACGCCCCCTTCGAACCGCCCGGCGCACGGCTGGCCGAGGCGGCCGATCTGCGCAAGGGGCTGGCCCAGCTCATGCCCAAGGCCACCGGTCCGGGACCGTTTATGGGGTCCATCAAGGCCGTGCCCAATCCGGAATTTTTCTTCGGTCCGGGCTTTTGCTCCGAACGCAAGGTCCTGCTTTTGGGCTCGTGCTTCATCTATCCGCTGCGCGACAAGTTCGGTCCGCAAAAGCTCGTCGGCATCCTAAGCTTCTTCGATTCCAACCCGCACCGCTACACCAGCGAGAAAGGCTCGGAATTCGCCACCCATTTCGCCGACATCCTGGGCTACACCATTGTTGACGTCACGGACCGCAAAAAGGCCGAACGCCTGCGCGAAGACGTGGAACGCATGACCCGGCACGATCTCAAGTCGCCGCTGACCGCCGTGCTCACCCTGCCCCAGCTCCTTCGCCGCGACGGCAACCTCACCGAGCGGCAAAACGACATGCTCAGCCTCATGCAGCACGCCGGCTACCGGATGCTCAACATGATCAACCAGTCCCTCGACCTCTACCGCATGGAGCGCGGCGTCTACGAGCTCTCGCCCCAGCAGGTGGACATCCTGCCCATCCTGGACAACATCGCCGGCGAGTTGCGCGGGGTCATCGAGGCCACGGACCTGAGCCTCGAAGTGACCGTGCGCGGCCGCACCCGGGCCGAGGACGATACGTTCTCGGTTCGCGGCGAAGAAATGCTGCTCTATACCATGTTTTCGAACCTGATCAAAAACGCCCTGGAGGCCTCGCCGGCCGGAGAGCGGGTGACGGTGGCCCTGATCGAAGGCCGCACCCTGGACGTGGCCGTGCACAACGCCGGAGCCGTGCCGGCCCCGGTGCGCGGACGCTTCTTCAGCAAATTCGCCACCGCCGGCAAGAAAGACGGCACCGGCCTTGGTGCCTACGGGGCCAAGCTCATTGCCGAAACCCACGGGGCCAGGATCGCCATGGCCACCTCCGAACAAAAAGGCACCACCGTCACCGTGGCCTTCCCCAAGCCCCGCACCCCGGACAAAGCCGCCATCCGCCGCTAGATTGTCGTATGGTTGGGTTGGTTGGGGGGATGTGAGAGAGGAGAGGAAGAGTGCCTCCGGCGGCCGGGGGGATGATCCCCCCGGACACCTGCAAAGGGAGAAGTTTGGAAAGGGGGCTTGGCGCGGGTTGCCAGTCCGGGCGGCGCGCATCTTTCGGGCTTGACGAAATCGCCCCGGCGTGGACTCATAGAGTTGTGGGAGTGTCGCGAAACCCACAACCGCAGGAGTCCTTTCATGTCGCGAGCCGTTGCCTTCACCCCGTCCCTGGCCGAAGAATACCGCAACCTTTACGCTGCTGCCGCCATCCGCCCCGAACGGGCGGAGGAAGTCGCCCGTCTGGCCCGGCGCATGGCCGAACCGGCCCGGAGGAACCGCTATCAGGCCGTCGGCGACCGGGTCGGCGTGCCCTGGTTTGTCGTGGCCATCATCCACGCCCTGGAAGCCAGCCTGGATTTTACCCGCCACCTGCATAACGGCGACCCGCTGGCCGGGCGCACCGTGCGTGTGCCCAAGGGCCGCCCCCTGGCCGGAACCCCGCCCTTTGCCTGGGAGGACAGCGCTGCCGACGCCCTGGCCCTGGCCGGGCTCGACGCCTGGGACGACTGGAGCGTGGCCGGGGTGGCCTATGTGCTGGAGCGCTATAACGGCTTTGGCTACCGCCGTCGGACGCCGCCCGTGCCGAGCCCCTATCTGTGGAGCTTCACGACGGCGTATGTGTCGGGCAGGTATGTGGCCGACCATGTCTGGTCGGATACGGCGGTGAGCCGGCAATGCGGCGGCATGGCCCTGCTGCGGGCCTTGTTTGCGGCTGGCCTGGCCGCGTGGCCCCGGGAGGAGGCGGCCCAGCGCCTCACCGAGGCAACGGCACCGCCGGCGTCGCCCCTTGGCCGCGAACCGGCCGTTCCCTGGCCGGCCGGCACCGCCGGCCTGTGCGTCGCGGCCACGGCCACCCAGGTGCTTGGCGCCTAACGAATCGCCGCGCAAGGCGCCCCGGTATTATCCTCGGCCGGCGTGATCCCACCCTGACCGGATCGCGCCGGCCCCTTCCCATCTTTTCCTGCTCCACTTTCGCGCATCGACCTGACAAGGCGCACCCTCAAATCAAACTCTCCAGGCCTGATTCCAAAGCGAATCAGGCCCGTTGGCCGCCGCAGCAACGATGCTTCCCGTCAAGCTCCCACTTCCGGCCTACACCAAGACCGCCTCTAAAAAACTTCTCCCGTTGCGGGGTCCGGGGGATCATCCCCCCGGACCCCGGAGGCACTCTTCCTCTCCTCTCCCCCTCTTCCTCTCCGCACTCCCTTCCCGCACTCCCCCTCTCTCCCTCACTGGATGCACGGCTGCGGGGGTGGGGCTTCGATGGTGTCGAGGCGGGAGCCGCCGCCGGCAACGCGGCTGATGTAGAGGGATTTGACCGGGTTGCCGTCGTCGATGAAGTCGAAGGTGCCGGTGACCCCGTCGTGGGGCGGCAGTTCGAGCAGGGCCTGCGTGAGGGCTTTGGGTTCGACGGAGCCGGCCCGGGTTGCGGCTGCGACGAGCACGTCTACGGCGTCCTGGGTCAGGGCTCCGAGCTCGGTGGGCTGGCGTTTGCCGTCCCGGGCGAAGGCGGCGGAGTAGGCGGCAGCCCGCGTCCCCGGGGCTTCCTGGCGCCAGTGGTCCACGAAATACGCGCCGTCAAAGGCGGCCAGGCGGGAGACTTCCGGGCCGTCCCAGGTATCGCCGCCCATGAGGATGCCGGTGAAGCCGGCCTTGCGGGCGGCCAGGCCAAGCAGCACCGCCTCCTTGCCGGGCACCGGCAAAAGCAGGCCCTGCGGCGCACCGGCCAGGGCTTGCCCCAGGACGGCTCCGAACTGCCGGGTGCGGTCCTCGTAAAAAAACACGGACGGGCTGCCGCCGCAGGCGGTAAAGGCCTGGGCAAAGGCGGCGGTGAGGGACTGGCTGGAGAGATCGTCCTCGTTGGCAATGATGGCTACCCGGGTGAGCCCCAGTTCCCGGCTGGCCAGCCGGCCGAGCACCGTGCCCTGGAAGGCGTCGGTGAAGGCGATGCGGAAGATGTGGGGCCGCCCGGCCGTGACCACGGCAGCCGTGGACGATGGGGCAATGAGCGGGATGCCGAGGCTTTCGGCGGCCAGGGCGGCGGCATCGGCCTGGGTGCTGGCGTACGGGCCGATGATGGCGGTGACGCCGTCTTTTTCCACCAGTTTTTTGACCGCCCGGGCCGCTTCTTCCGGGGAATCCTTGTCATCGGCGATAAAGAGGCGGACCTGGCAGGGTGTGCCGTTGATGCGCGGTTGGCCGGCGGCATTGGCGGCGTCCACGGCGAACCGGGCCGCTTCCAGGGCGTCGCGTCCGGTCCGGAAGTCTTCGCCGCTGAAGGTGGCGATGAAACCCAGGCGCAGTTCCGGGGTTTTGCGGCCGAAGCAGCCGGCTATGGCGAGGAGTCCGGTTCCCAGGGCCAGGGCCGCAAGCAAGGCCGGCAACGAGGGGCGGCGGCGCTTTGGCATGGGCGCTCCTAGTCGGTCAGACGTTGGGACAAGACGGCGCCGAAATGGTCTTCCCACCAGGCCAGAAACGGCTGGTCGGTAAAAAGCGTCGGGCCAAAGACCACTTCCGGATCATACGTCCACACGGTCAGGCCGTCCAGATGGGCCGCGCCCTGGCGCAGCTTGAGATCGAAGCGCGGGCTGGTCACGATGGTTGCGGCCCGCAGCCGGATGGCATCGGCCCGCAGGTGTTCGAAGTCCTGGCGGGTGAAGCGGTGGCGGTCGTGGACGAAAAAGGCCATGCGCGGCGCGGCTTCGAGGTCGCGGCGAAAGAGATCCGGCAGGCTGTCGCGGTCGGACTCGCCAAGGACGGTGATGTACGGCTTGCCAGCCAACTCCGAGGCCTCGGCCGGGCCGTCAGGGCCGCGCCAGCGCCAGAGGTCGAAGGTCATGCCGAAAACGGGTTTGCCGTAAGCGGCCAGACGCTTTTCGGCGGCGGCCATGGCGGCAGCCATGGTGTAGGGGCCGGCGTGGATGACAAAGGCGGCGGCCTGGGACAAGACGTCTGCGCCGCGTCGCCAGGAGCCGGCCGGGAACACCCGGCCGAAGTCCGGGCCCAGGTCGTCCGGGGTGAGGATGGCCAGTTCCAGGTCCCGGCGCAGGCGCGGCTGGCCCAGGGCGTCCTGGAGCACCAGCATGTCCGGGCCGAAGGTGCGTATGGCCGAAGTGGCGGCGCTGCGCGGGTCGGCGTCGATGAGGATGCGGCCTGACGGAGCATAGCGGGCCAGCAGCGCCGCCTCGACGCCGGCCTCGTCCGGGTGGGTGCCGGGCATGACCTGGAACGGGTGGGCCGGCGGACAGCCGTCGCCGACCGGCCCGGCCACGGCCGCGCCCACTCCCCGGGCGGCGGCCCAGCCCAGGAGCCAGGAGGTCAGCAGCACCCGGCCCCGGCATTCCCGGGACATGCCGCCGACCGCCACCGTGGCGGCTGCCGGCCGGCAGACCTTGGCCAGCCCCAGGGCGAAGCACCGGGCTTCCAGGCGTCGGTAGAGGGCGAAGAGCCTGGACGGCGGGGTGAGGAGCGCCCGAAGGAGCCGGCGGCCGAGGTCGCCGGGAACCGGACGTGGAGACGCGAGGGTGGATGGGCGGGAAGGTTTGTCCCTTCGCCGCCGGGTGCGACGTGCGTTGGCCATGGCGGGGATTGCCCGTTTCCGGCCAGGGCTGGCCGGAAACGGGCATTTGGGAATGAAGAGCCTAGTCCCTGCTCGATCCGCCGCCAAAAAGGCGCAGCATCATGAGGAACAGGTTGATGAAGTCGAGGTAGAGGGTCAGCGCCCCAAGGATGGTGCCGCGCCGCACGGCCGTGGCGTCGTCGGCCGGAGCCATGTCGCCCATGACCTTGAGCTTTTGGGTGTCATAGGCGGTCAGGCCCGTGAACACCAGCACGCCCACACAGGAGATGATGAAGTCCATCATGGCGCTTTTGGTGAAGATATTGACCACCGAGGCGATGATCACGCCAATAAGGCCCATGAACATGAAGCTGCCAAGGCTGGTCAGGTCGCGTTTGGTCATGAGGCCGTACAGGCTCATGGCCCCGAACATGCCGCCGGTGACCAGGAAGGCCTTGAAGATCGTGGCCTGGGTGTAGATGATGAAGATGGAGGACAGGGTGACGCCGTTAAGCGCGCTGTAGAGCATGAAAAGAGCGCTGGCCGTGCCGGCGGACAGGCGGTTTATGGCGGCGGACAGGCCGACGACCAGGGCCAGTTCGGCGATGATCAGGCCGTAGAAAACGATGGAATTGCTAAAGACGGTCTGCATGAGGGCCGGGCTTGAGACCACAAAGACCGAAGCTGCAGCGGTGACCAGCAGACCCAGGCTCATCCAGCCGTAGACGCCGCGCATGAAGGCGTTTACAACCTCGACGCGGGACTGCGTCGTTTGCATCGAGCGGTACGGGTAGCTCATGTGAATCCTCCTGAGGAAAAACGAGACTCTATTCAGTCTATAACGCGCCGTTTGGCCGGTGGCAAGAGGTACCGGGCCAGCCGGGCGGGGAGCGCAGGGGAGCGGCATGGGGCAACGGCTTTTGGAAGTGCAGGGACTGACCACGGTGTTTGACGGCCCGGCCGGGCCGGCCACGGCTGTCGACGGCGTGGACCTGACCCTGGACCGGGGCGGGGTGCTGGCCGTGGTCGGCGAATCGGGCTGCGGCAAGACCGTGCTATCCCTGTCCATACTCGGGCTGGTGTCGCCGCCGGGCCGGGTGACGGCCGGCCGGGCGCTTTTGGACGGAGTGGACATTCTGGCCCTGCCCGAGGGCGAACGCCGCACCATCCGGGGCCGGCGGGCCTCCATGATCTTTCAGGAACCCATGACCGCGCTCAATCCCGTGCTGACCATCGGCGACCAGGTGTCCGAACCGCTGCGCGTCCATGCCGGGGCCTCGCGCGCCGAAGCGCTGGCCGCAGCCGAGGCCATGCTCGGCCGGGTGGGCCTGCCCGAGCCGCACCGCCGGCTGGCCGGCTATCCCCACGAACTTTCCGGCGGCCAGCGCCAACGGGTCATGATCGCCATGGCCCTGATGCTCTCCCCGGAGCTCCTGATTGCCGACGAGCCGACCACGGCCCTTGACGTCACGGTCCAGGGCCAGATCCTGGAACTCATGCTCGATCTGGCCCGGGACGCCGGCACAGCCATCCTGCTTGTCACCCACAATCTTGGGGTGGTGGCCCAGACCGCCGACGACGTGGCCGTCATGTATGCCGGCCGGGTGGTGGAACGCGCCCCGGTGGCAGCCTTTTTTCAAGGCCCGGCCCATCCCTATGCCCAGGGCCTGCTCGCGTCGCTGCCCCGGGTGGACGCGCCCGGACGCCGCCTGTCCCCCATTCCGGGCACGGTGCCAAGCCTTGCCGCCCTGCCCGCCGGCTGCCATTTCCATCCCCGCTGTCCCCACGCGTTTGAACCCTGTTCCCGACAGACGCCGCCGCTTATTGCCCTATCCGGCGGCCGGCAGGCGAGGTGCTGGCTCCATGCATCCTGAAGATACGGCCAAACCGCTGCTTGAACTGGCCGGCGTATCCCGGCGCTACAGTTTCAAAGAGGGCTTTTTCACCCGGCGCGAGCGGGTGGTGCGGGCGGTGGACGGGGTGGACATCGTCGTGGCTCCGGGCGAGACGCTCGGGCTTGTCGGCGAATCAGGCTGCGGCAAATCGACCCTGGCCCGCATGGCCGTCGGCCTGGAGCCGCCCAGTTCCGGCACGGTCCGTCTGGCCGGGTTCGATCCCTGGGCCGGCTCGGCAGCCCAGCGCAAGCGGTTGCCGCGTCTGGTGCAGATGATCTTTCAGGACCCGTATTCCTCGCTCAATCCGCGCCTGCCCATCGGCTGGACCGTGGCCGAGGGACTGCGGGCCATGGGCGGCCTGTCCGGCCGGGAGCGGCGGGAACGGGTGGCCGGGCTTCTGGCCCAGGTGGGCCTTTCCCCGGACCACGCCAAGCGCTTTCCCCACCAGTTTTCCGGCGGCCAGCGCCAGCGGGTGGCCATTGCCCGGGCCTTGGCCCTGTCGCCGGAGCTGTTGGTGTGCGACGAGCCGGTCTCGGCCCTGGACGTGTCGGTGCAGGCCCAGGTGCTCAACCTCCTGGCCGATCTCAAGGAGCGCCTCGGGCTGGCCTATCTGTTCATTTCCCACGATCTGGCCGTGGTTGGCCATTTAAGCGACCGGGTGGCGGTGATGTACCTGGGCCGGATCATGGAACTGGCCCCGGCCGCCGCCCTTTACGCCGGGCCGCGCCATCCGTATACCAGGGCGCTGCTCGCAGCCGTGCCGGGACTCGATCCCGGCCAACGGCGGCGGGTCGCCCTGCCCGGCGAAACGCCCAATCCGGCCGCCGCCCCGTCAGGCTGCGTGTTTCATCCCCGCTGCGACCGGGCCGTGCCCGGCTGCGCCGATGAAAGCCCGCCCCTGGCCGAGGTCGCGCCCGGACACTTTGTACGCTGCCCGCGCCTGTAGATGAGGGAAAAGAGGCCTCCGGCGGCCAAAGGGCTGAGCCCTTTGGAATCCCACCTGGAGGGAGGTTGCTGCGACCGTGCGCGCAGCCACGTTGCCGAGCGGAAGTTGGGCACGAAGAGACGGGATGAGGCCGGTGGATGACACCCCCGGACCCTGCGAAGGGGATATTTTTCAAGGGGTTGTGGGCGCTGGCTGGCAATCCGGCCGCCTGTGGGCCGGGACAGCCGCAGCAGAGGCCTGATGGCTGCCGAGACGTTTCAGAGGCGGGAACGGACAAGGCACGACACGAACGCTATGCAAGGAGAGAAAGCGATGGACGACATCGAAAGAGCCAGTCAGGAGATATTCCGGGTCTTTATGGCCGAACACTGGGTGCGGTTTTACTTCGCCATGGAAAACGAGGGTGTGGTGTTCCTCGACGTGCCGGCCGAGGCCATCGAGGCGCTCAAAGGCACTGAAGCCGCCCTGGCCGAGTTCGTTGCCGGCGTCAACGGCCAGCCCATCGACATGGAGTCCTCGCGCCGGGCTGTTGGCGAATTCGTCTTTCGAACCATGGAAGGAGGCTCCTACCCGACCGGCTTGGTGGGCCGGGCCTTTGACGGCAAATCCCTGGCCCTTATGCTCAAGCTTTTCTCGGTCTGGCTGTCCGGCCACGAGGAGATGCTCGACGCCGAGGTGCTGCCCCTGCTCGAATGGGAGCGGCTTTTCACTGCCTGGCGGCAGGACCCGGCCGTGGCCCGCTTCGCCGCCAATCTGGCCGCTGCCGGCAATCCGGCCACGCCGGCCAGTGGTGCGATCCACTAACGAAAAAAGAGTTGTTCCGGCGACGAGCCTGCGCCTGCACCCACAATACAACACAACGTACTGTGGTTTCCCATCGAGCCATTTTCCCGTTGCAGAGGTCCGGGGGGCGAAACTCCCCCCGGCCGCCGGAGCAACAGTGGTTCCCGTCAAGCTCAGACAGCAACGGTTGCGACCCCGGCCCCTTTTCTTCTTTTCTTGCGCAACTTCCGCTCGTCGACTAGGCGGCGCGCTAAGTCAGATCACACGCACCCCAGGTGGGTTTCCAAAGGGCACTGCCCTTTGGCCGCCGGAGGCTTCTTCCTCTTCCTCTCCTTCTTCCCCTTCCCCTTTTCTAACGGTACCGCCAGCCGCGCATCCGCATGCATCGGGTGAAGGCGTCTTCGTTGGCGTCGTCTTCGGCCACGTTGGCCACCCAGCGCGTGGCCTGGGCCTCGATGGTGGGGTCGTACTCGAACCGGTCCAGCCCGAAGGTGGGCGGCACGTCGCTGTTGGCTTCGGCCTTGCAGATTTCCTTGTCCCGGGCGAGGCGTTCCTTGGCCTGGGACTGGTCCACGATGTTGGGGTTGACGTAGGATTTGCCACAGCCGGCAAGGCCCAGGCCGGTTGCCAGCAGGACGGCGGCGATTGCCGCCGGGCGCAACGTCAGGTTCATGCAGTTTCCTTTGCGAACATATTTCCCCTCTGGATATTTTGTCATCTCTTCGGCTGCAACCTTTTTCCGGGGCAAGCGACATGCCTGACAGCGGCGTGTTGCCTGCCGCCGCCCGATCCATCACGCAGTCCGGAGGAATACCAATGAACGATCATCTGTCCCTGGCCTTGGAAATCGTCAAAGCCCAGGCCAAGGTCCGCAATATGGGTGAAGAGGAAATCCGATCCCTGGTGACCAAATTATCGGCGACCATACGTGGAATGGACGCTGCCGTTGCCTCACCCGCCGCCACAACGGCTGACGCCAGGAAGGCCGTCAAGGAACGAACCATCACCTGCCTGGAATCCGGCAAGCCGTTTAAGATCCTCACCCGCAAGCATCTGGCCAAATTCGGCCTGACGCCGGACGAGTACCGGGCCAAGTGGGGCTACGCCAAGGACATGCCGCTGGTGTGCAAGGCGCTGCAGCGCGAACGCCGCAAGAAAATGCGCGAACTGCGCCTGTGGGAACGTCGCGGCCAGGGCCAGACCGCAGCCTAACTGCGTGCCAAATGTTGCGGGGGGATGCCTCCGGCGGCCAAAGGGCAGTGCCCTTTGGAAACCCACCTGGGGAAGTTTGATTTGCCGGTGGGCGTTGCCGAGCCGGTAGGCGGGAGTTGCGCAAGAAATGATGATAAGGGGCCGTGTCCTTGCGGGTTGCACCGGCAATCCGCAAGGCCGCGGCCCGATGTGTTTGTCCGGGTGGCGGGGCGACTGTCCCCTTCCCGGCGGAGCAAGGCTGCCGCCCAAAGATTGGCATGGAAAAGAGTCCGCATTTCGCCTAGGTTGCCTGTAAAGAAAGCGACCGGGAAAATACTTCCCGAAATCTTGGCCGCCCCTTCGTCCCCCGCGTCGGCCGTCGTGAACCGGCGGCATACGCTGCCGCCTGCAACAGGCAGTCGGTCCCGGGTCGGCCCGCGCAACCCTGCCATTCCCCCACAGGCGACAGATCATGCGGTCGAAAAAACAGCTGCTCCTGATCAATCCCCCGGCCAATGCGGATGTCGGCAAACAACTGCATATGGAAAATCTCGGCCTCGGCTACGTTGCCGCAGCCGTTCGCCGCAATCTCGGCGACAGCCACGAGGCCCATATCTGGGATTGCTCCATTGTGGACCCGGCCGGGAAATTCATCGGCGCGCTCCTTAAAAAACTGTCCCCGGACTATGTCGGGCTGTCGCTTTCCACCATGAACGCCAACGGCGGCGTACAGGTGGCTGCGCAGATCAAGGAATTCGATCCGTCGATGCGGATTATCCTGGGCGGCGTCCTGCCCACCTCCCTTACCACCGACGAACTGCGTATTTTTTCCCCGGACGCCATTGTCCGCGGCGAGGGCGAAGCCCTGGTGTCGCCGGTCCTGACCGCTCTCGACGCCGCTGCCGGTCCTGGCGAACGGGAGGTGCTGGAAGTGTCCCAGGACGTGCCCTTGGACGTGGACGCCGTGGGCTGGCCGTCGCGGGACATGCTGCCCTGGCAGCTGCGCCTGCATCCGCAAACGAGCATCTCGGCCTCCCGGGGCTGCCCCTATCGTTGCAGCTTTTGCAGCATCCCCCAGCCCGGCGGCAAAAAGGGCTGGCGGCCGCGCAACATCGAGGATGTCGTGGCCGAGATGGAGTTTATCCACAAGCGCCACCACTGCGCCCATTTCTATTTTGTGGATGATAATTTCGTGCTGCCAACGGCCGGCTCGCGCAAACGGGCCGAGCACTTTGCCCATCTGGTCCTGGAAAAGCTGCCGGATATCCGGTTTGGCTTCATGTGCCGCTCGGCAGCCATTGAGCCGGAGCTTTTCCGGCTGCTCAAAAAGGCCGGACTGGCCGGCGTCTTTCTGGGTATTGAATCGTTTTCCCAGCCCGTGCTCGACCGCTACCGCAAGCAGGAAACCGTCGAGGAGCACATCGAGGCCATCAGCACCTTAAACGATCTCGGCATTACGACCAACCCGGGCTTCATCTTTTTTGACCAGTGGACCAAGGTGTCGGAAATAAACGACACCATAAACGTCATGAAGCGGATCCACTTCCAGTCGCTCGAATCCATGAATTCCAAGCTGACCTGCTACAAAGGGTCGGCCATTGCCGATGAGATCACGGAAAATTTTGACGAAAAACCGTCGATTGGCATCAAAAAATACGCCTTGCAGGATGCGGCCGTCAAAAAGCTGTTCGACCAATGCTGTGAAATTTTTATCAGGTGCTGCCGACCATGGACAGCTACGCCGCCTACCAGCGAAAGAGCTATTGCATGGGTTATCTGCTGCCGTATTTTCTCAATACCAGCCGGGAAGCGTTGTTTCTCAAGTATTATACGGAAAGCCACGGCTTCTGGAAGAAGGGGGAGCGGGGCGTCATGCAGTTTCTCCAGGACAGCGCCAATGCCGAGACCGACGCGGTGCGCGACATCGGACCGATCCTGGCCGAAGAAGTCGATCCCCTGTGGCGGCAGGGCAATGACACGGCCGAACGCTTTTTCCGGCTGGCCGGCGTGGTCCTTGGCAATCAACTGCGCCAGGAATCACGCTCCCAGGTCCGGCTGGCGGCCCTGGGCTTCACCTCGCCGCTGCCCGGCCTGGACATAGACGCCCTTTTTGCCCACGCCGACGCGATCCGTCCGGAAAACCGCATCGTCCTGGCCGAAAGCATGGCCCAGTATCGGGGCACCAAGGCCCAGGATGCCTTTGACTTCCTGTTTACGCAAGACAGCGACGCCGTGGCCATCGCGGCCATTGATGCCGCCCTGCGCATTTTTTACCTGCCCATCGTGCCGCTGGCCGAGGCCGCCCTGGCCGACCGGGCCGACGGCGGGTCCCCGGCCCTGCGCGACGCCGTGGCTCGGGCCAGGGCCCTTTTCCAACTGAGCTACCCGGAATATATTCTGGCCTACGGCCAGCAGGTCAACCAGGGCGGGGAGGGCAACCAGCCCACCCCCCCCGCCTCGCCGCCAACCGGCCTGGCCTGACCCCCGGCCGGCCGGGCCTCGCCTGCGTCTGGTCCGCTTATGTCCGACGATGCTGCACACCGGGGATCCGGGCCGGACCCGGCCTGCCCCGGGTCCGCTCCCGGACGGGACCGCCACGCGGCAGCCCGGCCGAACCCAAAACTTCCGCGGATGCCGGCAGCGGGCCGGTGAAGCCTGCCATGGCCGGGTTTTTCGCCCGCAGCGCCCCTTGACTGGCCGAGGTAACCGCTTATTCTAATTGGCGCTCGACGTTGCCGAGTGCTGCCGAAAACGTGCGGCAGCAGGAACGGCCCTTGACAAACACGGGCTTAAGGTGAACTGGTTTCGGCCGGATTTTACGGTCGCAAGCCTTGTTTTGGGGAGAGGATAATGCCCATCTACGAATACAAATGCACCAAGTGTGGCAAGGAATTTGAAGTGCTGCAGCGCAGCTACGATGTCGATGAAGCGCCGTGCGAGTACTGCGGCGCGCCCGGCAAGCGCTTCATGTCCAATACGTCCTTCGTGCTCAAGGGCACGGGCTGGTACGTCACCGATTACAAGGCCAACGGCGGTTGCAGCGCCTCGGGCGGCGGTGCCGGCGGCAACGGCGGCAACGGCAAGGCGTCCGACGCCCCGGCTTCCGATGCTGCCCCGGCCGCATCGCCTTGTTCTTCCGGCTCCTGTTCGTCCTGCCCCAGCGCCGGTTCGGGCGCTTCCGCCAGTTCAGACACCAGCTCCTAGCCGCCCGGCCGGCGACCCCTGAGATTTCCCGCCTGCGCCGTGTCACCGCGTTTTCTTTTTGGAAAACGGGGCGATACGGCGGGCGGCTTTGTTGCGTCCATCGTGTGGCCGGGAGGGGGAGAAAGAGTGCTCCGGCGGCCGGGGGCCTGAGGCCCCCGGACCCCCCAACGGGAGAAGTCGACTGTGGGCCGTGGCCGCCAAAGTTCACGCGCGGTGGCCAAAACTTCAGGGGAGTGCCCAGGCACTCCCTTTTTTATGCGCCGGGCAAGGCCCGCCTTCCAAGCGGCCATGGGTCGGAAAGGCGCAAGGAAAGAGGAGCTATTTCGCCAGATGCACGGCGGGAATCTCGACCGAACTGCCGAAGGCCTCGTCCATGGCCTGCTCGAACTGGCCGGCGGTGAAGAGATCGCGCAGGACGAGGGGCGCAGTGGCCCGCTGGCCGGCCGGAAAAAAGGCGGCCACCGGGATGGACTGGCTGCCCAGGGCGCGCAGGAGGGCCATGGCCGGCGGGGTCTGGCGGGTGAGGTCCACCTTCATGAACACGGCCTTGTGGCGCGCAGCCCACTGGGCCACCCGGGGCGGGGTGAGCACCGTGCGCTCGAGCAGCTTGCAGGTCGGGCACCAGTCGGCCGTAAAATCCAGGACCAGATTGTCCCGGCCCAGACGTTCGGCAAAGGTTTCCGGCGTATAGGTCACCCACTCGGCCTCAACCGGCGGGGTGTAGGTCAGGGCAAGGGCCAGCCCGCTGCCGGCCACGGCCAGGGCCGCCACGCCCATGAGCGCACCGCGAAAGGCGCTCTGGGCCAGGTGCATCCGGCCAAGAAGCGTGGCCCCAAAGGCGACCGCCCAAAAGGCGGCCAGGGTGGGCAGGATGCGCCCGGGGGGCAAAAGCGCCAGAAAATACAGGCAGGTGGCCGCCAGGACAAAGGCCATGGCCCGCTCCAGGCCCTGCATCCAGGCACCCGGCCGGGGCAGCAGGCGCACCAGCCGGGGCCAGATGGCCAAAACGGCGTAAGGCGCGGCCATGCCAAGGCCAATGGCGGCGAAAACCGTCATGATGACGTGCTGGGGTTGCAGCAGGGTCCAGGCCAGCACGCCGCCGAGAAACGGCCCGCTACAGGGGGTGGCCAGAAGCGTGGTCAGCGCGCCGGTCAGAAACGCGCCGCGCCGGGTGTGGCCCCGGGTGCCGGAAGAGATCTTGAGGTCCACCACCGGCAGATGGAAGACGCCAAAAAGGCTGAGAGACAGGGCGAAAAGCACCACTGCCACCACGATGGCCAGCCCCGGCGACTGGAACATCTCGCCCCAGGCCATGCCAAAGGCCCCGAGGATCAGGCTTAAGAGCAGAAAATAGACCACGATGCCCAGGGCGAAAAAGAAATTGTGCTCGCGCAAAATCCGCCGCCGCTCCTGCTTGCCTTCCTCGCCGCTGATGGCCAGCAGTCCGGAGAGCTTGAGGCTCACCACCGGCAGCACGCAGGGCATGAAATTGAGGATGAACCCGGCGGCAAAGGCCAGCATGGCGGCCTTTAACAGTCCGGAAACCTCCAGGGCCGGGGTGAAGGAGCGCGGGGCCAGATCGGGCGCGGCCGGCTGGGCCGACAGCAAAGCGGCCGGGGCCGGGGCCGGGGCCGAACCCTGGGGACGCAGCAGGGAGGCCGGCAGGGCCGGATCGGGACAGGCGGTCAGGGGCGAGGCCAGGGCGGCGTTTCGCAGGGCCAGGAAAAGCGGCCACCAGGGCTGGGTTTCGGCCTGCGGCAGATCGCCGGCGGCCTTCCCGCCCAGGGGCAGGGACACGGCCAGGGTCGAGGGCCAGCAACTGGTCTCCGAACAGGAGAACACCCGCACCTCGCCGCCAAGGGCCGGGGCGCTTTGGGCCTGATCGGACAGCGGCACGAAGATGGGGGTGCGGCCTTCATAGATGAGGACGGTTTTTTCCGGCTCCAGCGGGTCCGGGGTGGGGATGCCCGGGGGGAACAGGGCCGGGGCCTGGATGTCGCCGGCGGTCAGGCTGGCCCGGGCCGATTGGCCGGACTCGGCCGGTCCCACGGCGTAGGCGTGCCAGCCCGGTGCGGACACCAGGGTCAACACCGCCAGAACCTGTCCGGAAGGATCGCCCTTGGGCAGTCGGAAGAGCGCCGGCTCCAGGCTGGCCGGCAGCTGCTCCAGGGCAGCAGCCGGGGCCGGGGCAGCCGGGGATACAGGCGTGGCGGCCGGTTGGGCAACGGTCTGGATGGTCGGGACGGCGGCCGGGGCCGCAACCGCTGCGCTGTCAGGGGTTGGGGCGGCCAGGAGCCTGCCTGCCCCAAGGAACAGGCCCGCAAGGATCAGCCCGACAACAAGCAGTCCGCCAAGGGCCGGTCGAAAGTGTCGGGCACTGGGCCGGGGAGGACAGCGGTCACAATCCGCAAGGCGTCTTGGTGCCATGGCGGCGGTCCCTGGCGCGATTCCGGACGGGCGAAGCCCCCGGGATCGGCTGGTGGCGCGGCAGATCACTCGAAGCAAAACTCCAGAGTGAAATCCCCATACTCGGTGGAAAACGGAATAGCCACCACAGGACCGGAGGTGATGTGGCTGATGGTGTGGTTGTCGCCGAAAATGACGGTGGGCGTGGACGAGGACAGGTTCAGTCCAAGCTGGCTGAGTCCTGCCCGGGCCTGCCCGGAAATCATGTTGGTGATTTCGCCCACGGCGTCTTTGGCATCCTGGATGATGTCGGCAATATCGTCGCCAAGCATGTTCTTGACCACGGCAATGGCACATTTCTTGGAGAAGCTGATAGAGATACTGCCGTTGCGGTCGCCTGTCAGGCCAACGACGGCAGAAACGTCGCCGGCAGCGGCCGACGCTTTTTTGACATAAGGTTTGCCCGGTTTGGGGTCGAGTTGGGCCATCATGGTCAAAACATGCCTGGTGGCATCGACAAAGGGCTTGGCAACTTCGGCATCGGTCGGTTTCATGGGCGTCCTCGGGTTGCCTGCCTGATATGACGGCGGGCGTGTCAACGAATCAACGTATCGCGCTGCACAGTACATCAAAACCGGCGGCTCTGTCACTAGGGGGCTTGCCCGGCTTTCGCTGCCGGAAATTCGCCTTGCCACAGCGGTGCCTATTGCGTAGATATGGTAAGGGAAGGTGTTGTTTTGTTACGAAAAAAATCTGCAATACCAGCGCATTGCATAGCCTTTGGCCATGCCCCCGGACCTGTCTTCGGCCATGGTCGGGACGCGTGGGAACCCTTCCATGCCTAGACACGCCCAGGGACAAGGCGCTTACGGGGCCAAGGCCGGCAGCGGCGTAGCCGACTGGCAGGCCCTGGAGGTGCAGCTCAACCGGACCCGCGTCCTCTTGCAGGAAATTCTCGTTCATTTACAGGAAGTTCTCAAAAATCTGCGCACGGCCCGAAACGGTTCCGCCGCCTCTGCCGGCCGGACCGAGGCCGCCGGCTCCCGCTTCACCACCACCCGCGACACCCGCTTTCGCAGCCAGCAGGCCACGCCGCCGCCCGGCGCCTCGGACCGGACCTCCCGGACCCAGGCCCAGGGACCGGCCGGACCGTCGGCCGCGGCCGGTGCCTTTGAACGCAACCGCTTCAAGGCCCGTCCCCACGCCGAAGCCAAAGGCCCGACAGCCGGGCCGGGCTCGGCCGGCAGCGCCCAGGCCTCGGCCGGAGCCCAGCAGCGCCCCGGCGCCGGGCAGGCCGCTGCCGGCGAAGACAAGGCCCGCGCCAGCCACACCGGCTCGGCCCGGCCCGGCCAATCCACCTTCCGCGCCCACAGCAGCCATACCGGGACCCACCGGGAACGCCCGCGTCCGGAGGCGACCTTCCGGGCCAGGACGGCCGGCCCTGAAGCCGATTCGCGCAGCGCCGGAGCCCAGTCCCGCGCCACGGCCGGGGGCAGCGCCGGAACGCAGTCGAAAACAACGGCCGGACCGGGCCAGGCTTCCGGAGCCTTTGGCCGGACCGGGAACACCGCCGGAGCGGCCGGCAACGGCCGGGCATCGGCGCAGTCGGGCCAGCAGACGGCCGGAGCCTCGCGGCCCCATGCCCGGCCCCGGCCCGAACGCACGGCCGAAGGGTTTCGCCCGGACCGCGACCGGCAGTACCGGGCCCGGGAAATGGCCCGTAAAAACGGCATGAATCTCAAGTGCGCCTACGATATCCTGTGCCTGGATTATCCCTGCTCGGTCGATGAGATCAAAAACGCCTACCGCCACATGGCCCGGATCCACCACCCCGATCTCGGCGGCGACGAAGAAGCCATGAAAGACGTCAACGTGGCCTACGAACTGGCCATGCGCTTCTCTGCCGGCCGACGCACCGCCACTGCCTGGGCTGTTTAGCCCTTTTTCACTCGTGTATCGGGGCAAGGCCTCCGGCGGCCGGGGGAGTGAGAGAAGAGAAAGAGTGCCTCCGGCGGCCAAAGGGCTGAGCCCTTTGGAATCCCACCTGGGCGAAGTTTGAGTTGCCGGGTGCGTGACCAAGTCGAGACGCAACAGCTGCGCAAGGAAAGGCGGGCTGTGGCCTCAGGCCCGGCGGGCCACCATGATGCCGGTGCGGCCGCTGCCGCCGGCAGTTGTCGCGGCTCCGGCCCGGTCATAGGCCCGAAGCGCCCGGCCGGTTGCCGGCCCGGAGGCCGTGGCCGAGCCGGTGGCGGCCGCCCCCGAAGTCGCTCCCGCAGCCGCCAGGGAGGTCAGCACGACAGCCTGGCGGGCCAGCCCCTGGCCGCTGTCCCCGAAATCGCGCCCGGACGTGGCCGATCCGTCCGCACCGGGCTCGGACGGCGAAACCGGGGCGCTGCCCTGGTTCTGGATGGGTTGCACGCCCTGGGAGGCCCGGGCCGGTTCGGCGGCAGGACTGCTGGCCGGCGGCGTTGGCGGCGCTTCGGGCACGACCGGAGCCTGGGCCGCATACAGCCCAAGTACTCCGTAGCCGCCGCTGTCCACCGCATCGATCATGGCCTGCTCCTGTCGGTCCGCTCCGTATCACAAGGCTTATCGGCGGCCCGGGATCCCTTCTTTAGTCCGACGCGAAAATAGCCTATGCTGCTTTCCGCATGACCACTCCCGACATCGCCATTTACGCCGTCACCGAAAAAGGGGCCGCCCTGGGCAGCAGGCTCGCCGCCGCCCTCCCGGCCCGGCTCTATGCCCTGGCCCGGCTGGCCGTCCCGGACGCCAGGCCGTTTGCCGCGCTGGCGCCCCTTGTGGCCGAGGCCTTTGCCCGGCACCGCGCCCACATCTTCATCTGCGCCTGCGGCATCGCCGTACGCTCCATCGCCCCCCATGTCCGCGACAAGACATCCGATCCGGCCGTCGTCTGCCTGGACGATACGGGCCATTTCGCGATAAGCCTGCTCTCGGGCCATCTGGGCGGAGCCAACGATCTGGCCCGGCGCGTGGCCGACCTGACCGGGGCCGTGCCGGTCATCACCACGGCGACCGATGCCGCCGGCGCTCCGGCCATCGAACTGCTGGCCCGGGACCTGGGCCTTGGCCTGGACAACCCCGTGGCCACCCGCCGGATCAACGCCGCCCTGGCCGCCGGCCAGCCCGTGGCCGTCTTCGATCCCCTGGGCCTTTTTACCGTTCCAGACGCCAGGACGCTCAACTCTTTCGAGTGGGTGGCCGCCCCGGAACAGGTTGCCCCGGATACGCCCCTGGTCCTTGTGGACTGGCGCACCGGAGAGGCCACGCCAACGCGCCTGTTCCTGCGTCCCCGGGTGCTGACGGCCGGCGTGGGCTGCCGCCGGGGAACCCCGGCCGCCGACATCCTGTCCCTGCTCGACCACGTCTGCCGGGAACACCGACTGGCCCCGGGGAGCCTCGCCGCCCTGGCCAGCATCGAGGCCAAGCGCGATGAGGCCGGCCTCCTGGAAGCGGCCCGGACCCTTGGCCTGGACATCCAATTTTTCAGTGCCGGCCAACTGGCCGGCGTCAGCGTGCCCCACCCCTCGGCGGTGGTGGCCAAACACATGGGAGTTGGCAGCGTATGCGAGGCCGCGGCAATACTGGCGACGGGGGGAGGCAGACTGCTGGCCCCGAAAACAAGGACCGGCTTTTCCACGGTAGCCATCGCCCTGGCGCGCTGACCGTGGTGGGCCTTGGCCCCGGCGACCCCTCCCTCCTGGCCCCCATGGCCCAGACGGCCCTGCAGGAGGCCGACATGGTGGTCGGCTACACCGCCTATATCCAACTCGTGCCGCCGCCGCTTCTGGCCGGCAAGACCGTGGCCGCCACCGGCATGACCCATGAAGTGGCCCGCTGCCGCGCCGCCCTGGAAGCCGCCGCCGAAGGCCGCCGGGTGGTGCTCGTCTCCAGCGGCGACGCCGGGGTCTACGGAATGGCCGGACTGGCCCTGGAAATGCTGGCCGCCCTTGGCCTGGACGGGCATGTCACCTTTACCGTGGTGCCGGGCATCCCGGCCGTGTGCGCCGCAGCCGCCCTGCTCGGCGCGCCGCTCACCCACGATTTCGCCGTCATAAGCCTCTCCGACCTGCTCACTCCCTGGCCGGTCATCGAACAACGCCTGGAAGCCGTCTTTGCCGCCGATTTCGTCGTTGCCCTCTACAATCCGCGCTCGCGCCGGCGCACCGGCCACCTGCCCGCCGCCCTGGCCTGCGCCGCCCGCCACCGCAGCCCCGAAACACCCGTCGGCATGGTCAAAAGCGCCTTTCGCCCGGACCAGAAAATCCGCGTCACCCCGCTGGCCGAAGCCGACCCCGCCTGGGCCGACATGCTCACCCTGGTCATTGTCGGCAACAGCGCCAGCCGCATGGCCGCCGGCCGCATCCTGACGCCGCGCGGCTATGCCGGCAAGTACGACCTGGGGCAGTGATTTCCCACTGCAACAGGGCGGAATGTACCGTCTTATCCGGACGGTACACCTTGACAGGCTGTCCGGGCTGGCCGTACACCCTCTAAGTGAAAAATTATTCTTGGAAGGAGGTGTGAGGGATGAGAAAAGCGTTGTTATCGTGTGTCATGTGCGCAGCGTTGGTGGGCTTCGTGGGTCTGCCCGTCGTGCAGGCCGTGGATGCTCCGGCTGATGGCATCGTCAAGGCCCCCGAGGGCATGACCGCCACCCAGGCCCCGGTGAAGTTTTCCCACAAAGGCCACGCCAAGGTCGACTGCAAAGTCTGCCACCACAAAGGTGAAGCCTCGCAGAAGTGCGCTTCGGCCGGCTGCCATGACAGCACCGATCCCAAGGACAAGACCAGCGACAAATCGTTCTACCGTGCCTTCCATGACATGAAGAGCGAAAAGAGCTGCGTCGGCTGCCACAAGAAGGAAGCCAAGGGCCCCACCAAGTGCCCTGAATGCCATCCCAAGAAGGAAGGCGCCTAAACTCCACGACGGTGCAGGCCGGGGGCCTATCCCCCGGCCTTGCGCCCCCCATTGACGCCTAACGGCCGAGGTATCCCATGGCGACCGACAAACCCCTTCCCGACACCGACGACGACATCATCGACCTCACCGACTTCGTGGAAGAGGGAACCGACACCAAAAGCACGGCCGGCGACAATGACGTCGACATGAGCTTCGAACAGGAACTCGACGACCTCTTCGGCGACGCCGAACCCATGCCCGCCAAATCCGCACCGGCTGCACCGGCCGCCACGGCCGATGCCGAGGCCGACGACGACCTGTTCGATCTGGCCGGCTTCGAAGTGGCCGACGACGACGCCAAACCCGCCGCTGCGGGCGCTGCCGACGACGACGACATCATGGACCTCACGGGCCTTGGCCTCGACGAACCCGACAGCGCCGGCCCGGGCGAGCTTGATTTCGACGACGACAAGCCCGCCGCCCCCGCCAAGGCCGCCGCCCCCGCCGCTGCGGACGACGACGCCCTGGATATTTCCGACGTCAGCTTCGATGACCTGGGCCTCGACGACACCCCCAAGGCCAAAGACGCTGCCGACAGCTTCGATGCCCTCGATTTCAGCGACCTCGAAGAAAAATCCGACGCCACCCCGGACAGCCCGGAGCAGCAAACACCCGAAGCCATCGCCGCCGTCCTCACCGAAACCGATGACGACGCCGACTCGGGCGTGTCCGACGCCGACCTCGACGCCCTGCTGGCCGAACCCGACGCCAACGACACAGCCATGCCCGACCTGCTCGGCACATTGCCCGACTCCCCGGATGTCGGCCTGCCCGATAGGGCAGACATGGCAGAAGCTGCCGCCGCCCCCGAACTCGCCGAAGCACAAGACGATGCCGGCATCCCGGCCGCAGCCATGGCCGCCGCAGCCGTGCCGCTGGCCGCCATGGCCGTCGCCGCCACCGCCAGAGCCGACAACGGCCCCTCGGTCGGCGGCATCGACCTCGGGGCACTCGACACCCTCATCGACTCGTCCAAGGCTCCCCAGGCCCAATCCGAGGCCCAGACCGGCTCCGACCAGGCCCTGGCCCTGCGCCTGGCCGCCCTGGAAGCCGCCACCGCCGACCTCGGCCAACGCCTCGACGCCATTCCCGAGGTCCCGGACGAGAACACCCTGGCCGTGGCCCTGGCCGCCCGGCTCGAAGGAGCCCTGGCCCTGCGCCTGGAAACCCTCCTCGCCAGCCACAGCACGGCCCCGGACCTGGGCGACCTCAAGGCCGGAATCCTCGAAGAACTGCACACCACCCTGGCCGAACACCTCGACGCCCTGCGAAGCGAACTGCCGGCCACCAGCGACCTGGCCCGCAACGACGACGTGACCGGCGCCCTGGACAGCCTGCGCGAAGCCGTCACCCGCCTGGAAGCCCTGTCCCAGGGACGACACATCCAGTTCGAAGACTTCGCCCAGAACATGGAAACCCGCATCGCCGAAGTGCGCCGGGAACTGCCGGACCCCGATGATTTCGTCACCGCCAAACGCCTCACCGAAGCCCTGGACAGCCTGCGCGAAACCCTGGCCGACGATCTGGCCGAACGCCTGCAAACCGCCAGCGACGGCCTCGATACCCTGGCCGGCCGCATCGAAGCCCTGGAAACAGACCGCATCGACCCCGATACGCTGGCCGAAAAACTGCGCACCACCCTGGCCGACGACCTGACCGCCAGCCTTGAGGCACAACTCCAGACCGCCGCCACAACTGCCCGCGGCGAGATCGAAAGCCTGGGCGAAGCCCTGAGCTCGCGCATCGAAACCCTGGAAACCGACCGCATCGACCCCGAAGCACTGGCCGAAAAACTGCGTGCCAGCCTGCTCGCCGACGCCGCCGATCCCAAGGCCCTCAAAGACGCCGCCGAAACCGCCGCCCAGGCCAAAGCCGATGCCCAGAAAGCCCTGGACGGACTCGACGCCCGCCTGACACCCGGCGACCTCGACGCCGCCCTCAACAAGCTGCGCAGCGACTTGACCGCCGAGATGGCCGCCGAAATGGAACGCACCGTGCCGAAAGCGGCAGCCGCCGTCATCCGCGAAGAGATCGCAGCCCTGTTGCAGGAGTTTGAAGGGTAAGTTGCGTTGAGAGAAGAGATGAAAAGAGAAGTGAAGAGATAGAAGAAGACAAGAGAAGAGAAGATGCCTCCGGCGGCCGGGGGGTCACCCCCCCGGACCCCTGAATGGGGGAAGCGGGTGGCGGCAAGGCCGGTTCGCGTGAGCGTGAGAGAATGGGTGTTGGAATTGGGGGCCGATGCGCCCGGCGCTGGCGCGCCAGACACATCGCCCCCAATTCCAACACCCACCTCGCCAGCGGCCGAAGGATCTGGCGCAAGCAAAGCCTTGTGCCAGATCCTTCGGCCGCATTTCGTTGGAGAAAGAGCGACCGGATAGGCGTGGGCCAACCCCGGTCTGCCTTGCCCGCTTGCAGGTTTTCCAGGGCAAAACGACACAGCGCTTTGCCAAATTCCAGCGGATTTTCAATGGAGCCTTGTCCACCCGGGCTATCCCGCCGTTGACTGTCTTTCCGCGCCTCCGCGCCCTTCCCGGTCCCTTACCCCGTCCGCACCATGCGCCCCCATCCAGGGGGTCCGGGGGGGATGATCCCCCCCGGCAGGTCCAGGACAGCGTCCTGGCAGGGTCCGGGGCAGCGCCCCGGCAGGGTCCGGGACAGCGTCCCGGCGGCAGGGTCCGGGGGAGCGTCCCGGCGGTCTTTATTCGTATTTCCTGGCGTAGGCGGCGTCGTTGTAGAGGGCTTCGCCGTGGGTTTCTTTGCCGAAGGTATTGATGATGGTTTGTCCTTTGGGGGAGGCGACGAAAGTGATGAAGCCTGCGGCCAGATCGGAGGCGGGCTTGCCGTCTTTCTGGGCGCACAGGGCGTGGTAGGTATTGACGAGTTTTTTATCGCCGGAGAACAGGATGGCGAGTTTGGGGGTATTGTTTTTTTCGGCGGCCCAGGTGCTGCTGTCGGTCATGAAGTAGCCGTCTTCGTCGTTGGCGCGTTTGAGGGTGGCGGTCATGAAGGCTTTGGTGACGATGTACCAGTCGCCGTTTGGTTCGATGCCGGCGTCTTTCCAGGTATCCATTTCTTTTTTGTGGGTCCCGGAGTTATCGCCGCGCGAGAAGAATTTGGCTTGGGCTTGGGCGATTTTCCGGTAGGCGTCGGCGGCGGTGGCGGCTTTGGCGATGCCGGCGGGGTCGTTGGCCGGTCCGACGATGAAGAATTCATTGGAGCCGATGAGGCTTGAGCATCCGGCCCAGCCTTCGGCCACGGCTTTTTTCTCGGCGGCCGGGGCGTGGACCATGATCATGTCGGTTTCGCCGTTTTTGAGCATATCGAGGGACTGGCCGGAGCCGGCTTTGATCCAGTCGAGGCGGCATTGGTTTGCGGTGCAGTAGGCTTCGCCGAGGACGCGCAGGAGGCCGAGTTCGCCGGGGCTTCCGGTGGCCAGGGTGAAGGTTTTGGGGCCGGGACCGTAGCTCTCTTCGACTTTGGGGCCGGCGTGTGCAGTGACGGCGAGCAGGCACAGGCACAGGCACAGGGCCGGAAGGCTGCTGCTGGTGCGCATGGGGGGTCTCCTTCTTTTGGGGAATCGTGATTCAAAATAACAGCACTTTGTGGGTTGAAGTCAAGAAAATCAATTCGAATCAGGCTCTTATGTCATTTCTAACAAAGCCCCGCCTCTACTTCCGGGGGCTTTACACGTAATGCTGTTACGTGTTTTTATCGCATCCCCACACTCCACGTTCATTGGGAACACACATGGCCCGGATTGACTTCAACTTGCTTTTTGGCCGCAGGCTGCGGCATTTGCGGCGCTTGTGCGGCCTGACCCAGGCCGGACTGGCCGTGCAGTCGGGTGTTTCCCTTGAGCATTTGAACAAGATCGAGCGGGGGGCGGCCGCACCGTCCCTGGCAGTGGTCGAGGCATTTTGCCGGGCGCTTGCGGTGGAGCCGGCGGTGTTGTTTCTGTTTGGCCGCGACGAGGGGGATGATCCTGACGCGGCAGGCATAGACTGGGCTGCGGCCCACGCCCGGCAGGGGTTTTTCGCCTGGCAGCCGGAGAGCGGGATGATGCGGGTGGCCGGATCGCTGCGCCGGCTGCTGGGCTATTCCGGCAAAGCGCGCCAGGAACCGTTGCAGGCTTTTTTCGATGCGGTCTTCCCCAAGGCGGCCGCGGCAACGGCGGCCGCGCTGAGCGCCCTGACCAGCCCGGGCGACCGCCAGACGCTGGGCGTGCTCTTTTGCCGCCGCGATGGCGAGATGCGCCATGGGTCGCTTATGGTGGAGCTGGTGGGCAACAACCGCGAGGGCCTGTGGGGTGTCGGCGTGCTGGCCGACGTGTCCGAACCGTACCGTCTGGAGCGGGTGGTGCGGGCCGAGGCTGCCCTGGTTGATCGCCGGGTCCGCGAGCGCACGGTCCGGCTGGAACGGACCATGGAACGGCTGCGCCGGGAAAAAGCCGAACTGGCCGAGCGGGAGCACCGCTACCAGGAAATTTTCGACAACGCCCCCCTGGGCATTGCCCTGACCACCCCCCAAGGCCGCTATCTCGAGGCCAACATGGCCCTGGCCCGGCTGTACGGGTATGATTCGCCAGCCCAACTGGCCCGCACGGTCAAGGATATTTCCGGCCAGCTCTATGCCGACCCGGCCACGCGCGACGACATGATGCGCCAGTTGGCCGAAAAGGGCCGGATGCTGCGCTTCGAGGCTTCGGTGCGGCGGCGCGACGGCACGCTGCTGGCCACCCGGCGCAATGTCCGGGCGGTGGCCGGCCCCGATGGCGAGGTCGCCTATTACGAGCATTTCGTCCAGGATTCTTCGGCCCTGGAGAGCGCCGAGCATGATCTGCGCCGCTATGCCCGCATCATTGCCGCCTCGTCGGATCTGGTGGCCCTGGTGGACCGCGATGGCCGGTATCTGTTTGTCAACGACGCCTATGTGGCGGCCTATGGCCTCAGTCAGGAAGCCATCGTCGGCCGCCATGTCGCGGCTTTTCTCGGGCAAACCTACTTCGACGAGGTCATGGCCCCGCGGATGGCCGAGTGTTTAAGCGGCAAAAGTGTCCGGTTCGAGCGCTGGCTGCAGTTGGATGGCCTGGGCCGCCGCTATCTCTCCATCCACTATTCCCCCTGGTCCGAGGAAGGACTCGACCAGCGCTGCGTGGTCATAAATGCCCGGGATATGACCGAGACCAGACTGGCTGTGGAGGAACTGCGCGACAGTGAAAAAACCACCTCCATCCTCTACCGGGTCTCCAGCGCCGTGGCCACGGAAGAGGACATGGACAGCCTGTTTACGGCCATCCGCAACATCCTTGGCGAAGCTGTGGACGTGCATGAATTTTCCATTGCCCTGGTCGACCGGGACAACGACTGCCTCGACTATATGCTCTTTGACAGCCAGGAGGAACCGCAGCCGCCGCCCCTGACCGGTCTGGCCCACCGGCTCACCCCGCTGACCCGGGACAATTTCAGCGACTTCAAGGAAACGAGTGTGCAGATCGAAGTCATGCGCACAGCCCATCCCCTCCTCGTAACCCGGCGGGGGATGCGCCTGACCGGCCTGACCTGCCCCGGCACCCGCACCCCCGAGGTCTGGCTTGGCGTCCCCATCCGGGTGCGCCAGGAGGTGCTCGGGGTCATGGCCGTGATGCACTTTTCCGATGCCGCCCGTTACGGCAAAAAGGAAGCCGAGCTGCTCCTGTCCGTGGCCGAACAGCTGGCCCTTGGCGTGGAGCGACGACGCACCCTCCAGGCCCTGCAGGCGGCCAAGGAGGAAGCCGACCGGGCCAATCAGGCCAAAAGCCGGTTCCTGGCCAGCATGAGCCATGAAATCCGCACGCCCATGAACGCCATCCTGGGCCTGACCGACGTGACGCTTCGCACCACGCTCACTTTGGAGCAGCGCGACTACATGGAAACGGTCCAGCAGTCGGCCCAGCATCTGCTTGGCATTTTAAACGACATCCTGGATTTCTCCAAAATCGAGGCCCACCAGATGCAACTGGAGTTGGTGGACTACGATCTGCACGAGCTGGCGCGTTCGGTCGTCAAGACGCTTGGCGTCTCGGCCCGCAGCAAGAACCTGTGGCTCAATCTGGATATCACTGCCGGCGTGCCCCGCGCCGTGCGCGGCGATCCCGGCAAGATCCGCCAGATCCTGGTCAATCTGGTCGGCAACGCCGTCAAGTTCACCGCCTCCGGCGGCGTGTCCCTGCGGCTTTGCCATGCCTCGCCGGACGCCAGCCAGCCGCCCCGGCTGGACTTTGCCGTGGCCGATACCGGCATCGGCATTGAGCCGGCCCTGTTTGCCACCATTTTCGAGAGCTTCCGCCAGGCCGACAATTCCACGGCCCGGCACTACGGCGGCACCGGCCTCGGGCTGGCCATCAGCCGGGAAATGGCCCAGCTCATGGGAGGCAACATCACCGTGGCCTCGGCCCCGGGCAAGGGCAGTTGTTTCACCCTGACCGTCCCCTTTGTCCCTGGCCGGCCGGCTACGGCCCACCCATCCCGCCAGCCTGGCCGGTGGCGCAGCCTGCGGGTGCTTCTGGCCGAGGACAACCCGGTCAACATCAAGCTCATGAACATCCATCTCAACAAGCTCGGCCACGAGTCCGTGGTTGCCACCTCTGGTGAGGCGGCCCTGGCCCTCTTGGCCGAGTCGTGCTTCGATCTGGTGCTGATGGATATCGAGATGCCGTCCATGGACGGCCTGACCGCCGCCCGCCTGATCCGGGCCGGCGGCCGGCCCGATGCCCCGGTCACAGATCCCGAGGTGCCCATTGTGGCCGTCACCGCCCATGTGTCCCAGGAGGTGCGCCAGGCCTGCACCGCGGCCGGGATGAACGCCTACATCGGCAAGCCCATCAATCTCGACGAGCTGGCTTCGACCATCGACCAGCTTACCTCCCAGGATTCAGCGGGCCAAGCGGCGAGGCCGGCGGCAGCGGTCGTGCCGCCGGCCTCGCCGGCCCAGTGCCCTGGCCCGGCCACCGGCCCTGTGGGCGTGCTGGACACGGACTGGGCCTTGGCCCGGCTCGGCATCGATACGGCGATGTTCGGCCCGATTCTGGTTATTTCCTTGCAGGAATTGCAAAAACGCCTGGATGCGGTGGACCGCGCCCTGGCCGAGCAGGACATGGCCGGACTGGCCCTTAACGGCCACACCATGAAATCGGCGGCAGCCACCATCGGCGCAGCCGAGTGCCAGGGACTGGCCGCCGCCCTTGAACTGGCCGGCAACCAACAAGATTTTGCCCAGGCGGCCAATCTGGCCGCCCGGCTCCGAAAGGCCGTTGACGCCGTGCTGGCTGCTGCCGGGCAACCTTGACGCCACCAGTCGCATTTGCGACAAATACAGATTACGCTCCGCCAGCCCTGCTGCTGGCACAGGAAAACCGCCATGCCCGTATTGCTTATTGCCGACGACTCCATGTTCCAGCGATTTCAGGCCGCCAAGACCGCCACGGAAGCCGGCTTCGACGTCATCGAGGCCAAGGACGGCGAGGAATGCCTGCGTCTGGCCCGGGAACAACGCCCCCGCGCCCTGCTTCTTGACCTCAACATGCCCGACCCCGGCGGCGTGGCCGTGCTGGAAGTCCTGTCCCGGGAACTGCCCGACATCCAGGTCTGCGTGGTCACGGCCGACATCCAGGAGACCACCCGGGCGCGCTGCATGGAACTCGGGGCCAGGGAGTTTCTCAACAAACCCGTGGATCAGGCTGCCCTGCGCGAGACCCTGGCCGCCCTGCTCTAGACGGGCACGCCCCCACAACCGCCATGACACTTTCCTCCTTGCAGCTCGACATCTTGCAGGAGCTGATCAATATCGGCGTCGGTCGGGCCGCCGGCATGCTCAACCAGATGGTCAACACCCACATCCAGCTCCAGGTGCCGGTCCTGCGGGTCTTGGCTCCGGACCAGTTGGCCAAGCTCTACGCCACCCGCCCCAACTCGGTCTTCTCAGCGGTCCAGCTGGCCTTTACCGGCGAATTCGCCGGCATAAGCGCGCTTATTTTTCCGCCGGAATCCGCTGCCAAGCTCATCAACGTGGTGCTCGGCAACGGAGCCATGCCCGGCGCGGACGGCTCCATGCGCACGGCCACACTCCAGGAGGTGGGCAACATCGTCTTAAACGGCGTCATGGGGTCCATTGCCAACATCCTGGGCGAACCCCTGCGCTATTCGCCGCCGGACTACCTGGAGGCCGACATCAGCTCCATCATCGGCCAGGGCGACGGCATGATCCTGGTGGCCAGCACCCAGTTCAGCATGAAGGACCATCTCATCGACGGCGAAGTGCTCATCATCTTCAGCCTCACCTCCTTTGACTCCCTGCTCACCTCCATCGACGCCCTGGCTGCCGGCTGACCCACCCTAGAACTCGTAGCGAAGCCGCAGCGTTCCCCCCGGCGCGCCGCCAACCCCATAGCGCTTGAGCCGCGAACCGCTCTCCCGGTAAAAGGTCATGGTCCCAGGCAGGGCGTAAAACGCCCCAAGCCCCAGGCAAAGCCCCGGAGCCGGCTCCAGGTCGACTCCGGCTCCGAGCCGGGCGGCAAAAAGGCTGACCGTGCCGCCCGGGACCGTCGGATTGTCGTCGTCAAGCCTGTAGGTTCCGCTTTCGATGTCCCCGGTGGCCCGAAGCGTCCACCACGACCCGCCCCGCCAGGCCACCTCGGTGCGCGGCAAGCCGAAATTGGCCGTCAATCCGGGCACGGAAGCCGGTTCGTAGCGCAGCCCGACCACCGGCACGGGCTGGACATCCACCGGGGTCACGGATGCGCCGCCGCCCAGGGTCACGGCCCACTGGCTGCCCATGGGCACGACAATGCCGGCCAGGGCCGTGCCGCCAAGGCCTCTGCTGTCGGCCTGCTTTTCAAAGCCGAGATCGCCCCGCAAGCCGACAAAGCCGGCCACATCGCCCCACAACCCGCCCTTGAGGGTGACGCCGGCGTCAAAGCGGGTCAGGTTTTCAAATGGAGCCCGGCCGCCAAAGGGCAGGCGGATGGCCTTGGAAAAATCGTACTGCCCGGTGGTGCCGCCCAGATCCAGGGCGAGGGTGCCGGTGTCGTAGGCAACCCGGCCCTCCTCCTGCCACACCGAAACCGTGGCCCCGGACACCGTGGCTGCGGCCGTGTAGCTGCCGCCGGCCTCGACGCGCAGGCCGCGCCCGCGCTCCGCGCCTTTTTTACGATTGGCCGCGTCCATGGCGGCCAGATCCTCTTCCAGGGCCACCCCGGCCCGATCATCCCCCCGGGCCTCGCCCAGGGCAGCCAACAGCAAGGCCAGGGCAAGCAGGCCCAAGCCTAGGCACCATGGCCCAAATGTGGTCAGACGGCCCTTGCCCGGCAACGCGTTGCTCCGCTTCCTCTGATGCATACGATACTCCTTTGTGATCCGCCGATTGCAGCCGGCTCGCGCTGTACGCCCGGACCCGGGCGCTTTTTCCCGAGGTTTTGCCTCCCTGCCGGAGGCCCTGCCGGTAAAAAAGTCACTCATCGGTGACATTGAGTCCCAAAAAAAGGCCGCGGCTACTCCGGGCCAAGCGCGCCCCGGATGATGCGGCCGATCATGGCCTCCAGGCGATCCCAGCTGGCCGGGTTATCGAGAGGCAGGCCGGCAAAGTTTGGTTCGTGCAGTTCCCGCACGACCAGATGGTGGATGGCCGCACCGATCAGGGCTCTGAATGCGGTGAGGTCCACCGGCGGCAAGGCCACGCCGGTGGCGACCAGTTCCAGGAAATCCTGCCCTACCTCGGCCCGGGTGGTATCCAGGGCCTCGGTCAGTTCATTGTGTTCGAGAAACCGCCAGGACAGAATTTCCTGGGTCAACGGCCGCGACCGGATGGCGCGCAGATAGTTCCGGGACGCCGCCACCATCCGTTCGGTGAAGGACAGGGCCAAAAAGGCCTGCCTGTCGCCGCCAGCCAGTTCGTCCACATCGGGCCAGAAATCGCCCTCCCGGGAAAAAGCGGCCACCAGCCCGGGCAATCCATCGAAATACCGGTAGATGAGCACCTTATCCACCCCGGCCTCCCGGGCCACGGTATTGACCCCGACCGCCCGAAAGCCCTGCCGGGCCAGCACCCGGCCCACAGCGGCAATAAGCCGGCGTTTGGTGGCTTCGCGGTCCTTGGGCGCACGGGCGGCGCGGCTGTGGCTGGTGTCCATGGCCCTTCTTTGTCACTGGCAGGTGACATTGTCAACGGCTTTCTCGCCCCAAAACCGTCGGCCGCAGCCAAGGGCCGCCCCCTGACAGAGGGCGTTCGTATTTTGTGAGCAATGCCGTTTTATTGCAGCCCGGTGGCGGGCTTTTGCGCCGACGCGGGCTTGTGGCGGCGGCCTAGCGGACCAGCCGCCGCCGCATCCCGGCCAAAGACAGGACCAGGAAGATTGCGGCAAAGACGGCCAGAAACAAGGCATGCCCCAGGGATGCCGGGCTTAAAAGGCCCAGGCAGGCCGACCGGGTCAGTTCGGCCAGATGGTACAGCGGCAGCACCGTGGCCATGGACGCTGCCCAGGCCGGCAGGCCGCCCAGGGGGAAAAAGGTCCCGGAAAAAAGAAACATCGGGGTGATGACCAGAAAGATCGGCAGGTTGAACATGTCGATGGACGAGGTGACGCTGGTGGTGGCCATGCCCATGGCCCCGAAGGCCAGGCCGCCGAGAAAGGCAATGGGCAGGACGACCAGCGCCTGCCAGCTCGGGGCATAGCCCAGGGCGGCAATGACCCCGAGCATGAGCGTGGCGGCAATAACCGCCCGGGTGGCCCCCCAGACGATCTCGGCCACGATGATCTCCTCGACCGTGAGCGGCGTGGCCAGCAGCGCGTCGTAGGTCTTCTGGTAGAACATGCGCACAAACGAGCTGTAGGACGTCTCCAGGAAGGCCTGCCACATGACGGTTGCCGCCAGCATGGAAGGAGCGAAAAAGTCGGTGTAGGCCATGGCCCGGCCGTTCCAGACCACTTCCGTGATCAGTCCGGAAAACCCCAGGCCAAAGGCGATCAGGTAAAACAGCGGCTCCAGCATGGGCGGCAGGAAATTAATGGCCCAGATGCGGCGATAGACGAGCAGGTTTCGCCGCCACACAGCCCAGAACAGTCCGGTGAAACGGGCATCGGCCGTCATTCGCGAAGCTCCCTGCCGGTCAGGCGCAAAAACACGTCTTCCAGGGTGGCCGTCCGGATAAAGCCCGACTCGGCGCAAAACCGTTCCCGCAAGGCCAGCAAGGCCGCCTTGTCGTCGCCGTAGGCGATAAGCCGCCGGCCCGAGCGGTCGAACCGGATGCCGGCCTCGGCCAGGTGCACGGCCATGGCCTCTTCCGGGGACTCCACTTCCAGGGCGTAGCGTCCGACGCGCTCGGCCATGAGCCCGGCCGGCTCCCCGGTAACCACCACCTGGCCGTGGTCGATGATGCACAACCGGTCGCAAAACCGCTCGGCCTCCTCCATGGCGTGGGTGGTGAGCAGGATGGTCAGGCCTTGGCGTTTGAGGTCGAGCAGACGGTCCCAGAGGGTGTTTCGCGACTGGGGGTCAAGGCCGGTGGTCGGCTCGTCGAGAATGAGCAGTTCCGGGCGGTTGATGATGGCCCGGGCCAGCATGAGGCGCCGCGCCATGCCGCCGGAGAGTTCCTCGTACTGGAAGCGTTTTTTGGCTTCCAGGGCAAAAAAGGCCAGCAGTTCGTCGGCCCGGATCCGGGCCTCGGCCCGGGGGATGCCGAAGTAGCCGGCAAAGACGAGCAGGTTTTCCAGGACGCTCAGGTCCGGGTCGAGGGTGTTGCCCTGCTGGCAGACCCCAAGCCGGGACTTGATGCGGCGAAATCCGGTGCGGATGTCCTGGCCGAAGACCGTGATGGACCCGCCCGAGGCCGGGGAGAAGCCATAGATCATGCGGATGGTGGTGGTTTTGCCGGCACCGTTGGGGCCAAGCAGGCCAAAGCACTCGCCCCGGCTAACGGCAAAGCTGACGTCGCGCACGGCCTCAAAGGCGCCATAGGTCTTGCGCGCCCCGGAAACGGCAAGGATCGGTTCGTCGTGCGGCTGTTCCATCGGCCCTTTCTACGCCAAGACGCCTCCCTGCGCCAGACTGTTTTGCCCGGAAGCCGCCCGGTTCCCTTGCCGGATTGTCATGCCCGGGCAAGGTTGTGCTGAGGCGGCATCGGGTAACAGGCTCGGACAATACGGAGGTGTGCCTATGTTTTCCGGTTTATTGCAGCCCATGCACCTGCTTCTCATCCTGGGTGTGGTCCTTATTATCTTCGGTCCGGGCAAATTGGCCAACATCGGCCACGACCTCGGGAAATCCGTCCGGGATTTCAAGGCCGCCATGGAAGAGCACCACGTGACCACAGAGTCCATCGAAGCCGCGGCCAAGCCCGACGTCCAACCCGCTCCCCGGGCCATGGAAACGGCCGCAGAAGCCCGGCCGGCCGAAAAGGCCTGATCCCGTCCGGTTTCGTGTCAGGTTGAACGGCTTTGGCAATCGAAGTCGTCAAGATCCTGCAAGGACAGCCGCTTGTCCACGGCCGAGGCGGCCACTACCTGGTTTCGGCCACAGTGTTTGGCCACATACAGGGCGATGTCCGCCTCATGCTGCAGCTTTTCAGGGGTTTTGTCCCCATGGCCGGCGCTGACGCCGATGCTGACGGTCTGCCTGATGCGTATTTCCCCGTCGCAATACGGTGTCGCGGCCAGCATCGCCCGTATCCGTTCCAGGAGTGCTGCGGCCGCCACCTCCTCGACGCCGGGCAAAATCACGGCAAACTCTTCACCGCCAAGACGGGCCAGGACATCGCCTGCCCGCAGATGGCGCTGGAGCAGGCCGGCCACGTGGCATAATATGCTGTCCCCCATCCCATGGCCGTAACGGTCGTTGACGAGCTTGAACAGGTCGAGGTCGATCATGGCCAGGGCAACCGGACTGGCATCCCGGGCGCTGACCCGGATAACTTCGGCCATGACTGCAGCAAAGCGGCGACGGTTGGCGCAGCCGGTCAGGGCATCATGCTGGGCCTGATGCCGAAGCTGTTCGTTTAAGCGCACGAGATTGCGCCGCAAGTAGCTGTCCCGGACCAGATAGCCCAAAAGCGACAGCCCCACCACCAGGACAAAGGACATCACCAGCACGGCCAGGGCCAGGCGGATGGGGAACTGGGTCTCCACGCCGGGCAACCCGGCCACCGGTTGAAAGAGATACAGGTGCAGTCCTTCGTCGGGCAGGCGGGCCACCCGCAGCACGGCCGGGGCAAAGGCAGAGGCGGGAGTAAAAAGGGGCACGCCCAAGGCGGTGTACGAAGCGATGGGCAGCACGGGCAGCACCACGCGCTGATACCGGGCCAGCCGCTCCTCGGGCGGCAGGGCCAGGGCCGGCGCGTCCGGCACGGCCATCAGGAGATGGCCGGGATCGTTGGCCAGGACGATGATGCCCTGGTCGTCCGTGATGAAGCCCGAGGTGAAATGCAGGGGTTTGGCCAAGGTGGGCAGGTCGATCTTGGCCGTGGCCACCCCGAGAATCTCCCCCCCGTCCCGGACAGGGGTGGCGAAGTGGAAGCCCGGCACGGTCGAGACCCGGCCCACCACGAACTGGGTGGCCGGCTGGCCGGACATGGCCAAAGAAAAATACTCGCGGTCGCGGAAATCACGACTCACCAGGCTTTCGGCGTTGGCAAAATCGTTTGAGGCCACACAGCGGCCGTCGGCGGCAAGAATGAAGACCCGGTGCAGATCCAGATCCCGGGCAAACTCCTGAAGATAGCGGTCAAATTCTCCAAGCAGGGCCGGCGTCGGCTGGCGCAGCAGCGAAACGACCCGGCCATCGCCGGCCAGAAGACGGGAAAGCTTGCGCATGCGGTCAAAGGCAGCCTGCACCCGGGCCAGGACTTCGGCTTCCTCCAGGGCGGCCTGATGCCTGGCTTCGGCCACGGCCTGGATGATGGTGCGCGTTTTCCAGGCCGTGGTGTGGCCCCAGGCCAACAGCAGGATCAGGGGAAAACACACGATGCAGGCCAGGACCACACCCCGGACGGGATTGGTCTGGAAAAGGGTGTGCAGCCGCGACAGCAGGGCCTGACGCCGTTGCAAGCTTTGAGGGACGGCTGTAATCGGGCGACGTGTGGATGTCATACGGTTCAAGGAGTACCCGGCCGTTCGGCCAAACACAATGCCTCAACCCATCATGCGCTCTGAAACATTCCTCCCGGCCTGCAATCTCCCGGTACAAGACAATTGATACCCTGCTTTGACAATAGTTTTTATGGCAACAACCCCGCCTGTCCAGTCTTTCACAGCAGCCAAGCGCCGTCCCCCGCCCTAGCCTCGTGTCGCAACGTCCTTGTCCAGACGCAGGGATCGGCGGAAGCGCTTGTCCAAGGTTTCCTCGAAAAAGTCCTGGAGCACCCGGCGGTATTTCTTCAGGTAGTACTGGCGGTCAAAAAATTTCTGCTTGTCACGATACTTGATCAGCGTCGAGGGGTTGAAGTAGGCCACGGCGTTTTTGGGGGTGAGCACAAAGGGCGGCAGGCCCTCCTGGACCAGGATGTAGCTGGCGACCAGAGCCCCGGTGCGGTGGTTGCCTTCGAGAAAAAGCTGGGGCTGGCTCACGCCCAGGACATAGACCCCGGCGGCCCGGCGGGTGGCGCTTTTGTGGCGTTTGCGCTCGTACCAGTCGGCAATGCCGCCGATGCCGTCGGCAAAGCGGTGGCGGGTCTCCAGCAGGTGGGAACCGTATTCCAGGCGCACGCTGTCGTTGGAGCCGCAAAGGACGATGTGGTTGAGTTCGAGGATGTGATCGAGCCCGGACGGCGAGAACACCTCCACCCCGTCTTCCAGAAGCTGGTCCACATAGGCATAGCCTTCGAGCAGGTTGCCGATGATCTGATTGGTCAGCGGTTCGCGGCGCATGAGCAGCTTCTCATTGACCCGTTCGAAATCGCTTTGCACGGAATGCAGGGATTCCTCGATGCGATCGAGGTTGAGGCGGTGTTGCTTGTGGCTGCTCATAGGGCCGGGCGTCCTTTCCGCGTCCACCGTGGCAGGCCCGGGCGGCGGCGGTCCATGGGATGTGCCGCAAGGCGGCGGCCTTGTCCACTACCGAAAAAAGGCCGCCCCGACGAATCGGAGCGGCCTTTGGCGGTCTTGTCAGGGCTGCCTAGGCAGCGGTCGCGCCCTGGTAGGGACGACGGGGGCGCTGGCTGCCATCGCGCTGGTTGCCGCCGTCGGCCAGGCCGAAGGTGGTGCGGCGGTCATCGTTGCGCGGACGGTCGGTGCGCGGACGCTCGCCGGCCGGACGGTCGCTGCGGGGACGGTCGGCAGCCGGGCGTTCGCCAGCCGGACGGTCATTGCGCGAACGGTCGCCCTGGGCCGATTCAGCCTGGGCCGGACGGCCGGAGCGGTCGCCGTAGCTCGGACGGGACCGATCGCCGTAGCTCGGACGGGACCGGTCGCCGTAGTTCTGGCGGCCACGGGCCGGGTAGCGCGGGGCCGGGGCGCTGCGGCGGAATTCGCCCGGCTCCGGCTCAAAGCCGGCCAGCTCGCGGCGGGGCAGGGCCTTTTTCATGTGGGACTCGATGGCCCGGACCATGCCGACATCTTCGCCGGTGACGAAGGTATGGGCCTGGCCGTCATGTTCGGCCCGGCCGGTGCGGCCGATGCGGTGGGTGTAGGCTTCGGCGGTGTCCGGGATATCGAAGTTGATGACGTGTCCCACCTGGGAGACGTCGATGCCCCGGGCGGCAATGTCCGTGGCCACCAGCACCTGGAACGCGCCGCGGCGGAAGCCTTCCATGGCGATCTGGCGCTGACGCTGGGACAGGTTGCCCTGCAGGCAGGTGGCCTTATGGCCGGAACGGCACAGCTGCAGGGCCAGATTCTTGGCCCGGTGCTTGGTGCGGGTGAAAACGATGACCGACGATTTTCCGGCCTCGCCGAGCAGATGCAGGAGCAACGGAGCCTTCTGGTTGTGGGACACCGGGTAGATGGCGTGTTCCACGGTGGCCAGGGGGGCCATGTTGCCGATGCGCACGGCTACGGGGTCGGAAAGCGTCTCACCGGCCAGGCCGGAGATGGCCGGGGGCATGGTGGCGGAGAAAAGCAGGGTCTGGCGCTTGGTCGGCAGGGCGGCCAGGATGCGCTTGATGTCCGGCAAAAAGCCCATGTCGAACATGTGGTCGGCTTCATCGAGGACCAGCGTCTCCAGGCCGTCGAAACGGACGTTGCCCTGGTTCAAATGGTCAAGCAGGCGACCGGGGCAGGCCACCACGATGTCCACGCCCTGGCGCAGGGCGCGGGTCTGGGGGAACATGCCCATGCCGCCGTAGATGACGGCGGCGCGCAGCTTGGTGCCGCGCATGAAATCCAGGGCGGAACGGAAAATCTGTTCAGCCAACTCCCGGGTCGGGGCCAGGATCAGGGTCCGTGGCGAGCGCGACTTGGCCGGGGTGGTCAGCAGACGATGCAGGATGGGCAACAGGAAGGCGGCGGTTTTGCCGGTTCCGGTCTGGGCCAGACCCATCAGGTCACGTCCTTCGAGGATGTGGGGGATGGATTCGGTCTGGATGGGGGTCGGGTTTTCGTAGCCGATGCGCTTGATGTTGGCGACAAGGGCAGAATGCAGGCAAAAAGAATCGAAGCTCAAAAGGATATCCTTTGGCAAGACGTGTAACCGCGCTGCTTGAAATCGCGCGCGGCGGCGATCGGCGATGCGAGAAACGGAAGCTGCGGGCCGCGTCAGGAATCGTAAGATCGGGGCCAGTGGCCATCGGGGGGGAGAAGGCGTTCCGGGTGGGAGCGACCGGTTTGCAGCGAGACCGTGTCGCGGGAACGATGCCCTGGGCCGATGAATGCCAAGACGTCAGAATACGGATTTTACGGAAGTTGTCAACCGGGCAGTTTGAAAATCGCCTTGGATTTTATCCGGTCCCGGTGTAACCAGCCGGGAACAAGGGAGTTTCCATGAAGGACCAGAAACGGGCCACGCGCTACGGGCTGGCCACGGTGGCCATGTGGTCCACGGTGGCCTCGGCCTTCAAGCTGTCCCTGGCCCACCTGACCCCGCTCCAACTGCTCCTTTACGCCAGTCTGGCCTCGTGCCTGACCCTGGCCGGCATTCTGGCCGCAACCGGCCGCCTTGGGGCCCTGCGCCGGTTCACCCCGGCCCAGTGGCGGCGCTCGCTGTATCTTGGCGCGCTCAACCCCTTTCTCTACTACACCATCCTCTTTGCCGCCTACGACCTGCTCCCGGCCCAGGAGGCCCAGCCGCTCAATTACACCTGGGCCATCACCCTGTCGCTTTTGGCCGTCCCCATGCTCGGCCAGAAGCTGCGCAGCCGCGACCTGCTGGCCATTCTGGTCAGCTACTCCGGGGTAGTGGTCATCTCCACCCACGGCGAGGTGCTTGGTATGCACTTTGCCAGTCCGTCCGGGGTGGCCCTGGCCCTTGTGTCCACGGTGATCTGGGCCCTTTACTGGATACTCGGCGCCAGGGACGACCGCGACCCGGTGGCCGGGCTTCTCGCCAATTTCCTGTGCAGCCTGCCGCTGACCCTTCTCGCCGTGCTGTGTTTCTCCGACCCGTTCCCGGCCTCCTGGCCGGGCCTGGCCGGTGCCGCCTACGTCGGTGTCTTCGAGATGGGGCTGGCCTTTGTCACCTGGCTGACGGCGCTTAAATGCGCGGAAAACGCCGCCCGGGTGGCAAACCTGATCTTCCTGTCGCCGTTTTGCTCGCTGCTGCTGATTCATTTCTTCGTGGGCGAGGCCATCTTGCCGTCCACGGTGGTGGGATTGGGGCTGATTCTGGCCGGGCTTGGGGTGCAGCGGCTGAAAACAGGCCAATAAAGCCGCACGAACAACACAAGGACCATACCCCTTCCCCGTCTCGTCGGCAGTCAAGCCACTTTCCCGAATCCGAAAGCGCTCTCCGTATCAAAACTGAAAATACAAAAAATCCGTGGCATTGGATAGATTCGTCACCACCACGAAAAAAAGCAGCCCCAGCAGCACCGCCCAGGCCACAGTCGGCCGCCACTGCATGGGGCGCGGCGCAGGCGATTCGCCCGGAGCCAGGAAGGCCTCGATGCGCGGTCGCACACCGGCCATGATCTGCTGGGTGTTGGGCGCAAAAAAAACTCACCGCAGCGCAGCCGGCCAGGGCGCTCCACACCGGCCAGTCATAGAGAGGCCCCCCTGCCCCGCCACCGGCCCCGAAAAGGGCCGCATACACCCGGCCGGCCGTCGGCAGGGTATCAGCCCGAAAAAGCACCCAGGCCAGGGCCGTCAGGGCGAACGTTCCGGCCACGGCCGCGCCCCGGCCCGCCCGGCCCGCCGGCCCGGCCGCGCCGCGCAGTCGGGTGGCGGCGTGGGTGGCGGCCAAGGCCAGCCCGTGCACCCCGCCCCACAGGATAAAGCCATAGCCCGCCCCATGCCACAGGCCGCCAAGAAGCATGGTCACAAGCAAGTTGGCGTATTGCCGCAGCGCCCCGTGCCGGTTGCCGCCAAGGGGGATGTAGAGGCACTCGCGCAGAAACCAGGACAGGGTGATGTGCCAGCGCCGCCAGAACTCCACGATGCTTTGCGACTTGTAGGGTGAATCGAAATTGACCGGCAGCTCGATCTTAAAGAGCAGAGCCAACCCGATGGCCATGTCCGAGTAACCGGAAAAATCGAAATAGATCTGGAAGGTGTAGGCCAGAACCCCCACCCAGGCGGCCGCCCCGTCCAGGGGGCCGCCGGCGGCTGCCTGGCTGAAGACTGCATTGGCATAGGGTGCGATCAGGTCGGCGACGAGCACTTTTTTGACCAGCCCCAGGGTGAGCCAGGCAAAACCCGAGGCCATAAACACCGGTGACAGCCCGAAAAAGGCCCGGGAGGCCAGTTGGGCCAGGATGTTTTTGTACTTGATGATGGGACCGGCAATGAGATGGGGGAAAAAGGTGACGCAAAAGACGTAGTCGAGAACATTGAATTGCGTCACCGCGCCGCTTCGGATGTCGCGCAAAAAAATGATCTGCTGGAAGGTGAAAAAGGAAATGCCAAGCGGCAGGACGATCGCCGGTGCCGGTACAGACAGGCCAAACAGGGACAGCACCTCGGTGAGAAAAAAGCGCGTGTACTTGAAATAGGCGAGCAGGGCCACGTTGGCGGCCACACCGAGCCGAAAGACCAGATTGCGCCGGGCCCGGCCGGCCTCCCCCGGGGCGGCGGCAATGGTGCGGGCCAGCAGGTAGTTGGCGGCAATGGAGGCCAGGATGACCGGCACATCGGCCACGGCAAACCAGCCGTAAAAAGCCAGGGAACAGACAATCAGCCAGACCTTGGCCGGCCGGCGGTCGTCCCGGCCGGCCAGCAGGGCGAACCCGGCAAAGGCCAGGGGCAGGAAGGCAAAAAGAAAGATATAGGAATTAAAAAGCATTGACCGGCCTGCGGTGGCTGCTCCCCGGGACAGGGGGGACGGGCGGGACGCACCGGGCCGGCGAAAGGCGCCGGGCCAGGGACGGACGGGACGGCCGGCGCTTCACGGCTTCTCCGTGACAATGGCAAAGGCTGTAAACGCAGCGGCATACCCGGTGGGGTCGTCGGGAACAAAGGCCATGCCGGACTGGTTGAATGCCTTGTAGTCGATGGTGATGGAGTTGAGGCCCGCCTGTCCGGGGAAGGTCAGGGCAAAGGTTTCCTCTCCTTCCATCCAGGGGTGGGCCTTGGGCAGGGGCAGGATTGCGGCGGCATCATTGGCCGTGATGGTCAACGTCTGGTCGGGCACGGGGTTGTTGACCCGAAAAGTCAGGCGCACGGTACGCGGCAGCGGCAGGACAAAGGCCACAACGGTGCGAGGCCCCACGCCCCAACGCCAGTGGTGCCCGTCCCGCTGCTCAGGCGTCAGCAACCCGGCCACCTTGAAATCCGGCGGCAGGTGGCTGGCTGCGTCAAGCAGGTCCACGGCAAAGGTGGCCCGGGCCTCGCGCTCCCGGCTCTGCTGCCGTAAGCGCCAGACCTCGCGCCCGCCGGCTGCCGCAGCCCCGACCAGCCCCAGGCAAAGGGCCCAGGCCGCCAGCCGCAACACCCGCCGCCGCCCCTCTCCCAGGGCGGCCAGGGCCTGTCGCCGCCGGCCGGCCAGCCAGACCATGGCGGCCTGGAGCCGGTCGGGCAGGGCAAGACGCAGGGTGCGGTCATCTGCGGCCAGGATGCCGGCCATGTCCAGCCCCCCGGGCGGCGGGAGGGCCTCAGGGGCATACCCGGCCAGGGTCTGGCGCAAGGCCCGGGCCTGGGACTCGAACCGGACAAGAGCCGTCCGGGCGGCGGCCAAGTCGCCGGCATCGAGCAACCGCTCGAGGCCGGCCCGCAAGGCAGCCACTGCGGCATACTCCCGGCGCAAGGAAGCGGCCGCGTCGGCCGCAGGCGAAGTGAAAAACCGGATCACGATCCGCTCCGGGGAGCGCGGCCGAGCACCATATCGATATAGGCCGCGTTGTCCCGGGCGTACCGGGCATGACCGGCCTCAAACCGGGCCGCGTCGGCAGCGGCGTCAGCCGGGGTCAGTTCCCGGCCAAACCCTGGCACGCCTTCCTCGCCGGCCAGCATCCGGCGCAGCATCAGATTGCCGACGTCGCGCTTGTAGTGGAAGGAATCGGCAAAATAGTCGAGATCGTCCCGCAATCCGTCGGCCGTCAGCACCGGCTCGGTGGTGATGGCATTGTAGCCGGAAAAATCCCACAGGGCGATGTGCGGCCCCACACCGTCGGCATTGGCCTCGGCCGTCAGGGCAATAACCGCCTGCCGCCAGGCAAGGTAGGTGTCCCACAGGCCGGCTTCGCGCAGCACGTCATACAGGACGGCATGGAAGGGATTGATGAGCACGGAGGTTTCGATGCCCTGGTTGCGGCAATAGCGCAGCAGGCTTTTGAAGTCTTCAAGGGACGAGACACCGGTCCGGGCATTGGCAAAGGCGAAGTTCCGGTAAAACTGGAGCACGGCCGGATAGAAGCCGACATAGCGATTGTGCGCAACGGGCGGCGTCGCCGGCGGGGCGGCCGGGGCCGGGGCATCGGCCGGAGCTGCCGCCGGGGCGGGGCCTGGACTGTCGGGCGAAGCCACGGCCGGAGTCGCGGGCGGCGCTGGCGGCCGGCTTTTGGCAATGGTCTCGACCCCCTTGGCCAGGGCGTCGCGGGAAAACAGGAGCCGGCAGACATCGCTTATGATGTCGCCGGGCAGCCGGCCGGGCTGGCCGAGAAAACGCTCGGCATCGGTCTTGTCAAAAGGGGTGTAGCCGGTGTTAAACCCGAAAAAATCCAGGGCAATGACCGCGCGCCGAAGCGGCGTGACCGTGTTGGCATGGACAAGCATCCGTCGGGCCATGGGAAAATCGGCATGGGCCATGCCGGCGTTGTAGCAGTGCATGACTTCGTCCGGGTACAGGGCGGCCAGATCCGGGCAGAAGATGTCGCGGGCGCGTGAGGAGCCGACGATGAGGGTGTCGTAGTTGCCGCGAAGGACCACGTAGGGTTTGGTGACGTGGTCGGGCAGGGTCTTGACTGTGGTCAGGCCGGCAATCGGCGGCATGCCGAACACGCCGTAGGGATCGACGCCAATGGAAAACACGGCGACACCGCCGCAGCCCACGGCCACGACAGCAAGGAAGACGGCGAGGAATCGCGTATGGGCATCCATGAGCGGCATTGTCCGGGGGAATGCGCCCGGCAACACGGCCCACAGGCGGAACCGTTGCACCAGGACACCGGCAAGCTGTGCCATCCAACCGCCGCGCCTGTCAAGACCGTCTCTTTACCACACTGGAATAACTATAATTCATTACGACAACACGGCCACAACAAGAGTCCCAGGCGTTACTGCAACACCGTCCAACGGCCGTCGATTTTTTTGAGACGCAGCACGGTTTGTTTGGCGCCGCCGACGGACAGCGGCCCAAGCGAGGCCGAGGAGACGATGGTGACGGTTGCTTCGTAAACGCCATCGGCCTTGCGCTCGGTCTTGTCCACCACGAAGCGTTCGATGGCCATGACATTGTTTAAAAGGCCCAGGACATCGTTGCGCTGGATGGCGCTGCGAAAGGCCAGTTCCACCTCGGCGTCCGACGGCCCCCCAAGGGAACAGGCAGGGAGCAGGGCCAGGGCGGCAAGAAGGACGCAGACGGCAAGGCGTTTCATACGGCCTCCGAAAGTGTTTGGGTCAAAGAGTCTTGCACCTCATGAGGCGGGAACGTCAATCGGTATAAAACTGCCAATTGTTTCCTGCTCTTTTTTTATAGTATACATTGCAATATCGGCTTTTCTGAGAAGCTCATCCGGATTATCCCCGTCGCCAGGATACATACTGATTCCAATGCTTGCACCAAGTACAAGCATGTTCGAATTGAAGTGCATAGGCGCTGCCAATGTCGATACGATTCTTTCGGCAATTATTTCTATTTCAGACTTGGTTTTGAGCGCTTCGAGCAGAACAGAAAATTCATCGCCGGCCAGCCGGGAGACCGTGTCTCCATTTCGCACACTGGACAAAAGCCGTGCGCTGGCTTCTTGCAAAACAGCATCTCCGGCCTGATGCCCGAAATTATCATTTATTTGTTTAAAATTGTCTAAATCAATAAACAACACAGCCAAAGAACAGCCGGCATGTTCCGCCTGGGAAATTGATCTTTCGAGCTTTTCAAAGAAAAGAACGCGGCTGGGAAGTTTCGTAAGCGTATCGTACAAAGCGAGTTGCTTAAACCTTGCCTCCGACGATTTAATTATTTCATGCGACTCCGTGAGCTCTTCAATGCCAACCCTAAGAGATCGTATATGACCTTCAAGGGCCTCTTCGAGCAATACACGGTTTTCCTCACTTCGCGTGAGTTTTCGCTTGAGTATGCGGATTTGTTTTTCAAGATCTTCGGGTTGCATATTATTAAAGCTAAAATCAAGATCAATATTTATCATTCACCAACAAGGAGTGTCACAAAAGTTGTCCCATGAAATCGAAAAGAACTATCTGACTGTACTGGGCCAAATTCTCCATAACAATAAAATCCAGAGAACGGTATATCCGGCAACAGTCTCTTAACTGTTTCATATTCTTCAATGATTTTCGTTCCCATAATCATTTTTCGCCCGGCACACGAGAACACCAGGGCTGCAGCAATTTTCTTGCCGGGATAACGGTCAATTGCACCTTGAACTGACTCCAGGCATGAGCTTGCTATCACGTCTCTATCCGCTGTCCCTATCTGTACTTCAGCATCTTCTGGCACATAGCCATTCAAAGAAACGCTTCCCAGTTTTGAATCAGAGCTTGGAGCACTAAGAACATAATAATCATCAGAGCAATCTGGAAACACCGCCAAACAATAATTCATGAACATGTCGATATCTCCAATATAGTGCCTGAAATAGTCATACGCGGTACGGTGGCCTATTTTGTAAAGTGTATTTTTTTCAACATGACTCACGGTTTCTCTTAAACCCAAAGGAGAATGGCCTCCCCTTATGCCAAATGAAAAATGGACCTCGCCCGCAAAGAGAAGCAAGACAACACTATCCGTTGCGACGGTATTATTAATCATTTGGTAGGTCTTCCGTCGCTTGGAATGGGCGGCAGCCACCCCGCCAAAGACAGGAAAATTTTCACCTAAAACTTTTTTTATGCCAATATCGACGCCGGATATACCCGCACTTATTGGGTCAGACAGAATAACTGCAAATTTTTCATGCCCTTTCTTGTTTTGCAATTTGCTGACACACTGAAGGGCGGCCTGCTCTCCTGCCAGGGCTCCTTCAGAGGAAACTCCAAAGCCACTGCCTGATCGGATCTCTACCGTATCAGAAACAAAGAAAATCAAAACGAGAGAATCATCCGTGAAGCCTGAATGCGAACAGATTTCACCGTCTGTCGTGCAACCTATTAAATCTATAGATGGAAATTCTTTATTTACAATATCCAATATCACGCTGTGATCATACTCGATCGAGCAGAATAGAATCGCAGCTTGCGGCAGGCGATTTCCGAGCCTGGGCCTTATCTGTGACAACGCCTCTTCTGTTGCTTCTCTTTCCAGAACATCTTCACTTTGTCCTACCAATGCATCAAACATTTTTCACTCCGGCGGCAATCTATCTGCCAACACCATAAATATATTGATGAATAATCAAAAAAACACCCTGCCATACTTTAAATGATTCAACTATTGATCTTGAAACGATAGATGCCATGCTTTTCCCATCGCTTTTGCATTTTATTGAAGGATATCGCCCTGCATTGACTACACGAAATGGGCCATAAAACAATTTTATACACTTTTATTTATTGATCAGTCGTAGTCGTCATTCGCTCTGTTTGCATCAACTTTGAGCGGTTAACGGTCATTCATGACACTGGATCTACCGTAGAACCTGTCACCATACAGACTCAATAGTAAATAATACAACACCACGCAATGGTTTTGTGACGCACTGTCGTATCGTTTAATGCCCTAAAATAACAGCCTATTTATTTCTGTTCTCCGTTTCGCAATCACAACTCGCCCCACCCGTTCGGACGATCCGCCAATGACCACCCTGCCCAGAAAAAAAAACCGGGAGCGGTCTCCCGCCCCCGGCTGTTTCACTTCCGTTTTCCGTTGGTGCAAAGCGTTGCTGCGCTGCCCTACTCCACCCACTCATCATCCGCGTCAATGGGCGTAAAGCCGCGACGGATGGTGTTTTCCGTGACCACCCGCGGATCGACGAACTGGAGCAGGTAGTCCGGGCCGCCGGCCTTGGAACCCACACCGGACATCTTGGAGCCGCCAAAGGGCTGGCGGCCGACCATGGCCCCGACGCTGTTGCGGTTGAGATAGAGGTTGCCCACCCGGAACTCGCGGCGCGCCTTTTCCAGATGGCGGGGGCTTCGGCTGTAGACGCCGCCGGTCAGCGCATAGCGCGTCCCGACCGCCCACTCGATGGCCTCGTCAAAGCTTTTCGCCCGCATGACCGACAGCACCGGCCCGAAGATCTCCTCCTGGGCCAGCCGGTGTTCGGGGCGGATGCCCTCGACCACCACCAGCGGCGCAAAATAACCCGGCCCTTCGACCGTGCGCTCGACCAGCACCCGGCCTTCCTGCCGGGCCAGGGCGGCATACTCGCGCACCTTGGCCTGCTGGCCGGCGTCCACCACCGGTCCCATGGCATTTTGCGGGTCTTCGGCCGGGCCGATTTTCAGGCACTCGCAGGCTTCTTTGAGCCGGGTCGTGAAGCGGTCGTAAATGGAATCGACCACGATGACCCGGGAGCAGGCCGAACACTTCTGGCCCTGGAACCCAAAGGCCGAATAGGCAACGCCGAGCACCGCTTCGTCGAGGTCGGCGTCGTCGTCCACGATGATGGCGTTTTTCCCGCCCATCTCGGCAATGACCCGCTTGCAATACTCCTGGCCCGGCTGCACCTTGGCCGCCTTTTCGATGATGCGAAGGCCCACGTCCATGGAGCCGGTGAAGGCAATGGTGCTGACCGCCGGATGCTCGACCAGATAGTCGCCCATGACCGAACCGCGGCCGGGGCAGAAGTTGAACACGCCGTCCGGCAGCCCGGCCTCCTTGAAGATGTCCACCAGCCCGTGGCCGATGAGCGAGGCCAGGCTTGAGGGCTTGAAGACCACGGTGTTGCCGGTGACAATGGCGGCCGAGGCCATGCCGAGGGAAATGGCCAGGGGGAAGTTCCAGGGCGCAATGACCGCAGCCACGCCCTTGCCTTCGTAGAAAAGGTGGTTCTTCTCGCCGGGCTCGCGGCCCATGCGGCGCGGCGTGCCGATGCGCACGGCCTCGCGGGCATAGTATTCGAGAAAATCAATGGCCTCGCCCACATCGTTGTAGGCCTGATCCCACTGCTTGCCGACTTCGAGCACCTGCACGGCGGACAGGGCCACGATCTCGCGCCGGGCAATGGCCGCGGCCTTTAAGAGCACGTCGGCCCGCTCCCTGGGCGTCTTGTCGCGCCAGGGACCAAAGACGGCCTTGGCTGCGGCAATGGCCGCGTCCACCTCGGCAATGCCGGCCTGGCACACGCTGGCCAGCACTTCGTCCGGATCGGCCGGGTTGACGGTCGGAATGCGGTCGCCGGTTTCCATGGCCTTGCCACCGATGAAAAGCGGGATCACGCGGCCGGCCCTGGCCCGGACAGCGGCAATGGCGGCCGGGAAGGCGGTGCGCAGTTCGGCAACGGTGAAATCGGCCAGGGGTTCGTCGCGAAAGGCGGTCAGGCCGTCAATGCCGGCCGGCTCGGCTTCGCGCACCGGCTGGCGGGCCAATTCCCGCGCCAGGGTCTTTTCGGGATTTTCCAGCAGCACGTCCTCGGCCTCGCCGTCGGCAAAGCTCTGGCGCAAAAACGACTCGTTGGCGGTATTTTCCAGAAGCCGCCGCACCAGATAGGCCATGCCCGGCAACAGCTCGCCGTAGGGGCAATAGAGCCGCACCCGGCCGGCCACCTTGAGCAGTCCCTTGCGCACCGGCTCGGCCATGCCGTAAAGCGCCTGGAACTCATAGCGGGAATCGGCCACGCCAAGCTCGGAGGCCGTCTCCATGACGCAGGCAATGGTGCGGATGTTGTGGGAGGCGCACTGGAAATAGATCAGGTCGCTGTTTTCCAGAATGATGCGCGAGAGCTTTTCATGGGCCAGGTCGGACTCGGGCTTCTTGGTCCACACCGGCACCGGCCAGCCCATCTGCTTGGCCACCACCGTCTCGTAGTCCCAGTACGCGCCCTTGACCAGCCGGATGCCAAACGGCAGCCCCTCGGACCGGCCCCAGGCGATCAGTTCGCGCAAATCGTGTTCGGTGTCGCGCAGATAGGCCTGCAGCACGATGGACAGATGCGGATAGCTGCGAAATTCCGGCTCGCTGCGCAGGCGCTTGAACAGTTCGATGGTGATGTCTTTGTATTTGACCTGCTCCATGTCGATGCAAAGCGCACCGCCCATGGCCACGATCTTGCGGTAGACCGGCCGCATCCGCGACAGGATGCCCTCAACCGAGCCCTCGAAATCCATGGGCCGGGCCTGGGAAAAAAGGGCCGACGGCTTGATCGAGGCATTGACCCGGGGCGCGCTGCCCCAGTCCAGGCCGCCCTCGCCCGGAGCAAAGGCCTTCCAGGAGCCCTGCTCGGCGGCAATGGCGTCGAGCACTTCCAGATAGCCGTCGCGGTAGGCGTCGGACTCGCCCTCGGACACCGTGGCCTCGCCCAGGAGGTCGACGGTGAAGGCAAAGCCGTCCTTGCGGATCTTGGCGATATTCTTAACGGCTTCTTTGGTCTTCTCGCCGACAATGAACTGGCGCGCCATGCCCTCGATATTGGAACGGATGGCCTTGCCCATGAGCTTGGCCGCCACACCCCCGAACATGCCCGACTTTTCCGCCCCCCACTTGAGCACCGACGGAATGTCCCCGGCGTCGCCGCCCGAGAAATACTCCTCGATGTGGCGCGACAGGTTGTCCGACGTGGTCAGGTAGGGCAACACATCCACGAACCGGAACAGCTGGACCTTGAAGGCCTCGTTCTGCATGGCCCAGTCCATGACCTTGCCGGTCCAGAAGCCCTTGTTGAAAATAGAGGGCGACTCGCCCCGGATGCTGGCGAAAAAGGCCTTGCCGCGCTGGGCAATAGCCTCGTCGAGCTGCGATTGCATCATTCCTCTCCCGGTTGTGGCAACGCTCCCAGGGGAAGCGCCCCGGTTTCCTTGACGGTTTGCAGCACCACCGTGGTATTGGTGTCGCGCACGGTGGAGAGCCGGCCAATGACCTTGAGCAGATCGGCAAGCGATCTGGTGTCCGGGGCGCGCACCTTGATCAGGTAGGCGGCCGTCCCGGCCACGTAGTGGACCTCCTGGACGCCCGGCACGGCAGCCAGCTGCTGGCCGGTGTCAATGGCCCCCACCGGCTCGTCGGTCTTGACGAAGGTGAAGGCTGTGAGATCAAGTTCCACCTTGGACGGATCGATGCGGGCCTCGTAGCCGGTGATGACGCCCTTGCGCTCAAGCTTGCGCACCCGCTCGAGCACCGCTGACGGGGCCATGGAAACAGCCCTGGCAATGTCGGCGTTGGACGTGCGCGCGTTGTCCTGAAGGATCATCAGAATCCGGCGGTCGATTTCGTCGATCATTCTTGTTATCTCCTGATATTGAGTTAAAAATTCGATTTTGCCCATCTTGTCAAGTGGTTTCTTCTGTTTGGCCCAGTCAGAAACCGAACAACCTTCGGGGATGAAAATATGGCGCGATTCAAGGCTGTTGGACTGTTTCTCGGGCTGTGGCTGCTGGCGGCAACCGCCCTGGCCGGGAACGACTATTCCCTGACCATCCTCCACACCAACGATATCCACGCCCACCTGGCCGCCTTCGACGAATTCGGGGCCTTTTGCGACCAGGCCAAAGACGCGGCCGGCAAATGCCAGGGCGGCGCGGCCCGGCTGGCCACAGCCGTGGCCCGGCAGCGGGCCAAAGGCGGCAACAGCCTGCTGCTCGACGCCGGCGACCAGTTCCAGGGGACGCTGTTTTTCACCAAATACAAAGGCGAAGCCGCGGCCTTTTTCATGAACCGCCTGGGCTACGACGCCATGGCCCTGGGCAATCACGAATTCGACGACGGCCCGGCCACTTTGGCGAATTTTATTCGGTCCCTCAAGTTCCCAATGCTCGGGGCAAATGTCGATGTCGCAGCCTCACCCGACCTCAAGGGCCTTGTCACACCGTATATCGTTCGTGAAATTGGCGGGGAAAAAGTCGGCATCATCGGCCTGGGCCAGCCCAAGACCGCCCAGATGTCCAGCCCCGGCCCCACCGTCACCTTCGCCGCCGCTGCCGGGCCGGTCAAAAAAGCTCTGGCCGAACTGCACAGCCAAAACGTCCGCATCATCATTGTGCTAAGCCACCTGGGACTGACCGGCGACAAGAAACTCGCCGCCGCCGTGCCCGGCATCGACCTCATCGTCGGCGGCCACAGCCACGTGCTGCTCGGCAACGATTACCCCGAAGCCGTCGGCCCCTGCCCGCTGGTCATCGATGGCCCGGACGGCGGCCAAACCCGTATCGTCACCGCCGGCTACTGGGGCCGCTACCTCGGCAGCCTGACCGCCACCTTCGACGCCGACGGCAACATCACCGCCACAACCGGCAACCCCATCCGCCTCGACGCCGCCATGCCCGAAGATCCCGCCACCCTGGCCGAAGTGGACCGCTTCGCCAAACCCCTCGACGCCTTCCGGACCACCGTCGTCGGCCAGACCACCAAGGCCCTGGGCGCTGCCATGTGCCGCCAGGAAGAATGCACCGCCGGCGACGTCCTGGCCGAATCCCTGCTGGCCGGCGGCCGCCGCCTCGGCGCAACCCTGGCCCTGGCCAACGGCGGCAGCATCCGCGCCGGCATCGCCCCCGGAAAAATCACGCTCGGCGACGTGCTCACCGCCTACCCCTTCCCCAATACCCTCACCGTCCTCACCCTGACCGGCGCCGACCTCAAAGCCGCCCTGGAACACGGCGTCGCCAACGTCGGCCTCACCGACGGCACCGGCCGCTTCCCGCAAGTCGCCGGCTTGACCTACACCTACAACCCCGCCGCGCCAGCCGGCAGCCGCATCACCTCCATCGAAACCGCCGACGCCAACGGCCACTTCACAGCCCTCACTCCCAACGCCGACTACCGCATAGCCGTCAGCGACTTCCTCTTTCGCGGCGGCGACAACTACACCATGCTCGGCAAAAAAGGCCGCGACGTCGAAGCCGACGGCATGGCCGTGGCCGATCTCATCGTGGCATGGCTCGGCGCACACGACCCACTCCAGTTGGAACTGGACGGACGCATCGCAGTCGCGAAATAAGAGAAGAAGAAGAACTGGGGCGTTGCCCCAGACCCCACCAGGAGAGGCGCTGCCTCTCCTGGACCTCTCCGCCGGGACGCTGCCCCGGACCCCGCCGGGGGGGATCATCCCCCCCGGACCCCCCTGGATTGGGGGGCGCATGGTGCGGACGGGGTAAGGGACCGGGAAGGGCGCGGAGGCGCGGGAAGACTGTTGGCGCGGGAGCGCTTGGCGGCTGTGCCGCATGGTTGGTTGGAATCGGGGCCGCCGACACTCCCCGCGAAGCGCGGGGAGCACGGCGGCCCCGATTCCAACCAACCGGTTCGCCCGGAAAGGCAGTAGAACCAACGGGACGACACATCCACGTTTCTCTAAAAAACACTTCCCCTTTCAGGAAACACCCATCTTTCAGAAATGCGTCCGGGCCGGTTTTGCGCGAGGCTTTGATCGCGCAAAACCGGCCCCGACGCTGGCGAGTTGGGGTCTGGGATTTGGCTGGCGGTTCCGGGCGGCTTCCGGCCGG
>NZ_MLBG01000011.1 GCF_001936595.1 Desulfovibrio sp. DV | reverse complement strand
GTGGCCTGGGGGGCGTTGGCCGTCCTGGCCGGGTTTGTGCTGCTGGCTCTTTTCCCGTCGTCCTGGACCGCGCTCATTGCCGGCATCCTGCTCATGGATATCGGGCTGCAGTCGGCCATGGTGGCCAATCAGGCCAGGATTTACGACCTGGATGCCTCGGCCCGCAGCCGGCTCAATACGGTCTTTATGACCATCATGTTCCTGGGCGGGGCGCTGGCCACCGCAGTCAGCGCCCAGGCCTTTGCCGCCTTTGGCTGGGCCGGGGTGTGCGCCTTTGGCGGGGGCTGTGCGGCCCTGGCCCTGGCCCTGGAACTGCTTGGCCCCAAGGCCACGGCCGCCTGAGGCAGCCGTCTCCCGGCTCGGGGCAAGGACAACGCGGGCCGCGCCGCCGGGCTGTCTGGTGCGCAACCATCCGGAACAAGGGCTTGGGCCAACGGCCCAGGCCCTTTTGCATTGAGCCGAAGGGTCCGGCCCTGTGGCCGGCTGGCGCGGGCCGGTTGCCGCTTTGAAAAATATCTGGCCTGGGAAGGCTGCCCGTGGAAAAAGAGTCCTTACCAAGGAAAAGGAGAACTCCCCATGCGAAAAGTCTTCCACGCGGCAGCGGCAGGGCTTTTGGGCCTGTTCCTGATCGGCCAGGCCCGGGCCGCAACCGGCATCGACCCCCAGGCCGAACGCCTGCTGCGGGCCATGTCCGGGAACCTGCAGTCGCTCACCGCCTTTTCGGTCACCGAGGCCAGTCTGGTGGACCGTGTCTACCCCAACGGCCAGAAAGTGGCCTTCTTCCACAAGACGGCCATCAAGGCCGAGCGCCCGGACAAGCTGCGGGCCGAGGCCGCCGGCGACGACGTGGCCGCGACCTTTGTCGTAAACGGCCCGACCTTCCAGGTCTTTGACGCCAGGACCAAGGCCTACGTGGCCCTGGACGTGCCGCCGCGCCTGGAAGCGGCCCTGGATACGGCCATGGCCCGACTGCGTCTGGTCGGCCCCATGATCGATTTCCTGGCCCGGGACCCCTATGCCAGCATGATGGAGAAGGTGCTGGAGGTCGTCTACGTCGGCCCAAGCGAAGTCGGCGGCACGCCGTGCCATCATCTGGCCTTCCGCCAACTCACCCAGGATTACGAGCTGTGGATCGACGCCGGCAAGACCCCCTGGCCCCTGCGTCTGGCCGTCACGGACAAGACCCGGCACGGCGATCCGCGCACCATCGTGGAATACCGCGACTGGAAGCCGGTCTCCGGGTTTGCGGCCAAGACCTTTGCCTTTTCTCCGCCGCCGGACGCGGTGCGGACCACCGTGGCCCCCCAGCCGGCCCCGGCCGGACCCAAGCCGTAACAGGAGGCGGATCATGCGCGTTGTAACAGTGCAGACACTTGGCCGGTTTTTCGGACTTCTCGGTCTGGCCGCCGGTCTGGCCCTGGCCGTGCCCCAGGCCGGGCACTGCTTTCGTGGCGGCGGCGGGTTCGGCGGCGGCGGTTTCCACGGCGGCGGTTTTGGCGGCGAAGGCGGGTTCCATGCTCCTGAAGGCGGCTTTGGCAGAGACGGCATGCGGCCGCCCGGGCCGGAAGGGGGCATGGGCTATGGCGGCGGCATGCGTCCGCCCGGGGACGGCTTTGGCCGGGACCCCGGCCTGGCCCCTATGGGAGCCGTACATGGTCCGGTGCCCATGGGACCGCCGGGCTACGACGGCGGCCCGCGTCCGGGCGGGGCTTTGGCCCCCATGTCGGCGGGCTTTGTCCCGGCTCCGATGCCGGCTCCCCATCCCGGCCCCTTTGCTCCGGGCTTCGGACCGGTCGGGCCGCCGCCGCCCGCGCCCTGGGTCGGGCCGCATCCCGTTGGGCCCGTGCCGGTCCCGTACGGGGTTCCCGGCTACGGTCCGGCCGGGCCGGCGCTGTGGGCCCTGCCTGCGGCCGCAGCGGCCGTGACCATTGCCGGCGCAACCTACTACGCCGTGGGCAACACCTACTACCAGCCGGTCATCCAGGACGGCTCCACCGTCTATGTCCAGGTCAATCCGCCGCCGTCGGATCCGGATTCGGATTGGGACAATTGACCGCCACAGCGCCGGCCCAGCCGCTCCCTTGGGCCGGGCAGCCGGACAAGGGCCGGCGCGGCCGGTGGCCGTGGCCGGCCCGGCCGCCAAGGCCTCTTTCGGCCGGGCGCCTCAGGCGTGGTGAAAGCGCAGTGCCGGCAGTTCCACTGCGGTGAGCACCCGGCCCCAGCCCGCGCCGGTGTCCACGCCGATCAGCCCCGGAGCCACCAGCGGCGTCTCCAGGGGCACGTGCCCGAAGACCAGGGTCCGCCCGCTCTCCACCCAGCCCTCCCAGGGCAGGGTCCGGTTGGACAGCAGGCCCTCCAGGGCCATCCCCCGGGCCGCGTCGGGATTGGCGTCCCAGGCCAGGGGGGCGTGGAAGAACACGTAGGGGCCGGCCCTGTGCCAGCGCTTGAGGCTTCGAAAAAAGTCCTGATGCTCCCGGGGCATGAAATCGATCCCCTGGTCTCCGGGGGCGCTGGCGTAGCTGTCAAGCGTGGCCTGGAACCCGAAGCGCCGCAGCAGCCGCAGGTCCTCCGGGGAACGCGAGGCGTCGTAGCGAAGCAGGGCCGCTTCGTGGTTGCCAAGGAGAAAGACGGTGTCCGGCCGCTTTTTCCCAAGGGCCAGGAGCCGGTCCACCACCTGCCTGGAGGCCGGCCCCCGGTCGATGTAATCACCGAGAAACACCAGCCGGGCCGTGGGATCAAGCCCGTCCAGACGGCCGAGCAGGGCGTCGAGGCGGCCGGCTTGGCCGTGGATGTCGCCCACGGCGAAAATGGTCTGTTCGATGGTCAGGGCAGGCATAGGGCGGTTCTCCGGTCGGCTTGGGCGATGTTTCCACCGCTGTGGGACATCGGGCCGGGGCGGCGTCGGCCGGCCGGGATGGGCTGGATGCGGGCGGCAAGGGCCCGGGCATTCTCCGCATGGTTACGCCTTGGCCGCAGCCGCGACAAGGGCCCTGGGAGACGGGAGCCGGGAGCAGGGGAGGAAGGAGGTCTGGCGGGGCCTTTACAAAGGCCCCGCCATGGTTGGCGTCGGGGACCGGGCTAGGCTTCCTGGGTGGCTTGGGCCGCTGTGGGCCGTTTGGCCAGGAACATGCTGCCGAGAATGATGACCGCGCCGACCAGAAGCGACACGACCATGAAGCCGAAGCTCACCTTGGAAAGCAGGTCCAGGGTGGCTTCGCTTGCCTCCATCATGCCGAGCTTGACCAGATACTTGGGCATGGCCAGTCCCCGCGAGACGGCCACGATCAGCATGATCGTGCCCATGACGACCTTGATCATGTGCTCCTTGACAAAGGTGGTGCCGATGGCTCCGAGCTGCACGCCCAGAAGCGAACCGCCAAGGATGATCAGCGTCAGGCGGATGTCGATCATGCCCTGCATGGCCCAGTTGACCGAGCCGGCCAGCCCCATGACGAAGGCGATGACCAGTTCGGTGGCCGAGGCCACCAGACTGGTGGCTCCCAGGATGTAGATCATGCCCGGGACGCCGACGAAGCCGCCAACGGCGATGGTGGCGGCGAGCAGGCCGGTGGCCAGCCCGACCGGCAGCAAAAACCACAGGGAGATGCGCAGGTTGGCCTTTTTAAAGGTCATCATGGGCCACAGTTCGATCTTTTGCAGGCGAAGAGCCAGGGAGCATGTCTGCTCTTCGCTGCACGAGGAGCGGGCCGACTTGACCGCGTCAGCCATGACGATGCCGCCGACCACCACCAGCACGACGACAAACGAGATGCTCACGTACAGGTCGGAACCGGCCGGCCCCCACAAGCTCAGGATATAGTTCTGGATCTTGATGCCGATCTGGACGCCGATGCCGGCAAAGGCGGCCAGATACAGGCCGAGCTTGATGTCCACCTGGCCATACTTGTAGCGCTTGATGGACCCGACCAGGGCCTTGGGGAATTTGTGGCACATGTTGGAGGCGACAGCCACGGTGCCGGGCACGCCAAGGCTCATCATGCCCGGGGTGAGGACGAAGGCCCCGCCGGAGCCGATGAATCCGCTGACCAGGCCGCCGATGAAACCAACGATGAAAAGAAAGATGATCCCGGCGGGGTCCAGCTGGATAAACCGGGAGGCTTCGCTCATCATATCCATGTGTTGCTCTCCTTCAAATCGTGCGGAGTGACGTTACGGTTGCTGCCGTCCCCCTGAAAACAGTCGGGGGTCCGGGGGGATCATCCCCCGGCCGCCGGAGGCCTCTTTTCTTGCTTCGTCCGACCAACACTTCTCTTGGATTCCCAACGCCCTAGGCGTTGACCGTGGCCCGGGGGCGGGTATCCTTGCGCGGGGCCGCAACCGGGGCCGTGACCGAGGCCTTTTTGACGGCGTTGACGCCGAGCACTTCCCACAGGGTGCCGGCAAACGTGCCGTGGACCCAGGAAAAGAGGAAGACCGTGGCGATGGGCAGGATGGTATAGGCGCCGCCCTTGGCCGAAGTGGTCAATAAGAGATCCTGAAACACGTACACGCACGAAAACAGGATCGCGCTGCCAAGGCCGTACGCCAACAATTTGCCCATGGGCTTTTTTTTCTGCACCTGCATAACCGTCTCTCCTTCCTTCTTTGAGGCTGTCGTCGTCGCGCTCAAACGCGTATCCACCTAGCCTGTGACCTCAAACAGCGGCATGCTGACCTGAAAACCGTCCCTGGCCCGCTGTTCTCTGGCCGCCAAAACGAATTCGACCCGTCGCAGTCGTCCACATTCCGCTTCCACCACTTCCGCCGGCCGGCCAAACCGCACCACATGGCGGAATCCGACCCCGAGCCGTTTGGCCTCCAGGGCGAACTCCCCGGCGGAACGACTGGCCTGCTCAAGGAATTGCTCCCGTCCCCGGCCGGGCTGTCCCTGGGGATCGGTGTCTTCCGGCCGGGCCACCGTCAGCCCCACAATCTCCGTGCCCAGGCGGCCGGCCACGCCCAGGGCGCGGCGGATCAGGGTCTGGGGAAAGTCCGGGGCGGTGGACACAGCCACGATCTTTTTCTCTTCGATCCCGGAGGCCATCGGCTCCTGGTCGATGCCGTACAGGCCGTGTTCGGCCAGGCCGACGTTCTGGCCGGCATCTTCCAGGTATTTGCGCAGACGGGAGGTACGCCTGGGGCGGATTCCCGTTTCCGGCGCATCGCCGAAACGTTTGACCATGACCGTCTAGACCCGCACCCGCGGCCGGTTGTCGGCCCGTTTGGCGGTGGTGGCCGCCTTCGTCTGCGAGGTCTGGTCCGTCAGTTCGAGCGCGTCCTTGGGCAGGTTGCGTTCGGCAAAGGCCAGGGCGGCAAAAACGGTTTCCACGCGTTCCCTGAAACTGGCCATGACTGTGTCCTCCTTGGTATCGATGCCCCCCTATAACAAGAAGCATGCCGAGGATTTGATCCTTGAAATTATTGGATATTATACAATTCGGAAAAAAATATCGTTGCGATGTGCAACACGAATCCGCCCAGGCCCGGGGCCAGGGCCGTTGCGAATCGCAACGCCTATTGCAAAATGCACCACAGGCCAAAGAGCCTGTTGCACGGGGACCGAAAAACCACGTACCAGGGGGGAAACCATCGGAGAGACCATGCTCTTTTTCCAAAAACGCACCGAGGGAGCCCTGCCGCCGTCGCCCATAAGCGACCTGGACCAGTTGGCCGCCCGCATCGAGGCCGAGGCCCTGCCGTTTCACGCCCGGGAGGCAGCCAGGCGGGAGCTTGAACGGTTGACCAAAACCGACCCCTCGGTGGCGGAATACGGCGTCGGCCTGGCGTATCTGGATTTTCTGCTGGGACTGCCCTGGAACGTAGCCACGCCGGACAGGCTCGACCTGCCCGGAGCTGAGGCCGTGCTTGACGCCCGGCATCATGGCCTGGGGCAGGTCAAGGACCGGGTGCTTGAGTATCTGGCCTCCCGGTCGCTTCGAAACGCCACCGGCTTTCATGTGCTGGTGGTGGATGACGAGGAGATTGCCCGGGCCAATCTCGAGCATGTGCTGCGCAAGGAAGGCTATCAGGTGCGCGGGGCGTCCAACGGTCTGGAAGCCCTGGAGGAAGTGCGGCGCTGGGAGTTCGATCTCATCATCACCGATCTGAAAATGGACAAGATGGACGGGCTGGAGCTGTTGGCCGAGGCCCGCGTGCTGTCTCCGGCCACCCGGGTGATGCTGGTGACGGGTTTTGCCACGGTGGACACGGCGGTGGCGGCCATGCGCCAGGGCGCGGTCTATTATCTGGCCAAGCCGGTCAATCTCGATGAATTGCGGGCCACGGTGGCCGGGCTTGTCCGGGAAAAGACGGCTCCCACGGCCTTTCGCAGCCCGGTGCTCTGCTTTTCCGGGCCTCCGGGCACGGGCAAGACCTCGGTCGGGCAGGCCATTGCCGAGGCCCTGGGCCGCAAGTTCCACCGCATTTCCCTGGCCGGGCTTCGTGACGAGGCCGAGCTGCGCGGCCACCGCCGCACCTATGTCGGGGCGCTGCCCGGCCGGGTGCTGCAGTCCTTAAGCCGGCTTGGCGTTCGCAATCCGGTCTTCATGCTCGATGAGATCGACAAGATCGGGAAGGATTTCCGGGGCGATCCGGCGGCGGTCTTTCTGGAGATGCTCGATCCGGAGCAAAACGGGCAGTTCGTGGACAACTACCTGGAAGTGCCCTTTGACCTGTCCCAGGTGCTTTTTATTGCCACGGCCAACGACGTCGGGGAACTGTCCGGCCCGCTGCTCGACCGGCTGGAGGTGGTGCCGTTTCAGGGCTACAGCGCCGGGGAAAAGGTGCGCATCGCCGAGGACCATCTGCTGCCGCGCCAGTTGCGCGAGCACGGCCTGACCCATCCCTATCCAGTGGTCACCCCCGAGGCGGTGCGCCTGATGGTGGACGGCTATACCCGCGAGGCCGGAGTGCGCAATCTCGACCGCGAACTCGGCCGCATCTGCCGCAAGCTGGCCAAGCTGCGCCTGGAGGGCGGAACCGCCGCCCCGGCCGGCCCGGTCACGGTCGATGCCGCCCTGGTGCCGGCCCTGCTCGGTCCGGCCCGCTTTGTCCGGGAGGCGGCCGGCTCCACGGCGCGCGTGGGCGTGGCCACCGGGCTGGTCTATGCCGGCTACGGCGGGGAGATCATTTTCGTGGAAGCCATCCGCATGAAGGGGGCCGGCGCGTTGACCATGACCGGGTCATTGGGCGAGGTTTTGTGCGAGTCGGCCAAGACGGCGCTCAGTTTCGTGCGCTCCAAGGCCGGGACGCTCGGCATCGACCCGCAAGCCTTTCTCACCGACGATCTGCACCTGCACATCCCGGCCGGCTCCATCCCCAAGGAAGGCAGTTCCGCCGGGCTGACCGTGGCCCTGGCCCTGGCCTCGCTCTATATGGGCCGCGCCCTTCGCCCGGATGTGGCCATGACCGGGGAGATCACCCTGACCGGCAATGTGCTGCCCGTGGGCGGCATCCGGGAAAAGCTGCTGGCCGCTGCCCGGGCCGGGGCCAAACGGGTCATCCTGCCCGAGGGCAACCGCCCGGATGTCCTGGGCCTGGATGGCGGGGACTGCCCGGACCTGGAAACGGTCTTTGTGCGCACGGTGCTGGAGGCCCTGCCCCTGGCCCTGGCCTGATCGGCCGCCGGAGCAACGGTGGTTCCGGTCAAGCTCAAAAAGCAATTACGCGTCCCGACTTGCCAACGCACCCGGTCAAATCAAACTTCCCCGAGGTGGGATTCACCGGGGTGACGATCATTTCGATACACGCAACAGAAGCTAAACAAAGGCCGGGAAGCCGCACCACGACTGGGTCGCAGGGTTTTGGAGACTGAAAATCAAAACGAAAGATTTTGATACGGAATGATCCGAAAATGGCAGGATTTTGCGCGGTTTTTGACACGAAAATGCGCACAAAAAAGTTGAACACTCCTCTCTTCCCTGGAGAGCGGTCCCACGACATCCCTTGCCACTACTGCCCAGTATTGTCGGTAAATTTCCTGTGCAGTTGACTCAAATAGTCTTCGGCATACACAACAAAAGCAAATCGGCAAAACCTACTCCTCTTTAATTTTGTATCTTTCCCGAAAAAATTAGAAAACCATGCGACAATATCCTTGCTCGTTGGCTGCAGCTTAAACCTTCTAAATACTTCTAGCTCTCGCCTATTCAATTCTTCATCTGGCGGGATCATGATTATAGATTTACGCCAAGATTCTAGTCCGTCAGTTTCTAGCAGTTTTATTCTAAGCCTCAAGTATTCTAATACAACCTTCCCCATTGCTTCAGGCCACAATGGGAATATAGTGTATTTCGCATCAGATGGTATCGAAAAAGCCTCGGTTATTCGAATATAATCGAATCCAGACTTGTATTTCATGAAGTCAGCTCTGTACTTATTTCTTATTTCATTTAGGAGGTTGTCAATTTCTGTCGACAACTCCCTATTGTCTTCAATGGTGGACGTCGGTGGGAGTTCCATAACGTCCTCATCATCTTCCTGGTCTATCGTGTGTCCCCCCTCATCGCTTGAGTCGGCCGTCCTGTGCGCCGGATAGTCAGTCACGCTTGCCAACCTCGTAATGTCTTCGCCCTCAAGCAACAACCAGCCTGGGTCGACATGGAGCGTTGAGCATATCTTGGCAAGCATGTCAGAATTAGGCAGCGAGAGCCCTGTTTCGTAGTTTCGAAGAGTATTGGGGCTAATCCCAAGCTTGGAAGCAAACGCCGTCCGCGATTCTTTTCCGCGAAGCGCGGTGATTTTCTTGGCGATACTCATGCGATCCTGCCGTACAAGAAGTGTTGCGCGTTGCCATGCCCGTTAACATTCCGGCATTCCTTGGCAAAGCGATTGTTGCTAAAAATAGAAGTGTTGCGCCTAATTTGGCGTTGACATCTGCTCAATATTAGGCAAATTTATGCCCAGACATTTTGTGACCCGGCATAAATTGACCATATCTGCCTCCTGAGATCGGGTCAACGTACTCATCGCGGCAAGAATTGGACGGCAAACGGAATTTTCGATGGACGGCGAATGATGAGCAGAGAAATTCAGCTTTCCCTTCTCGCCCATGGCGATACCCAGGCCAAGCTGGCAGGGTTCAACGCCGCCATCAAGGTCGCCATGCAGCGCGCCCTATCGGAAGCCCGGCCCGTCCTTTCGCGTGAGCAGATTCTTGATCGCATGAATGGGATCGCCGCTTCGGCTGGGGTCAAGCTTACCATGGGCAACTCCCGGAGTCTCTCCCTGCCGACGCTGGACAAGTGGTTGAATCCTGCGGATCGCGAGCATTTGCCGTCTATCCTGGCCCTTCACATCTTTTGCTTGGCCATAGGGAATCTGGCTCCATTTTGCCTAATTCTTGGCTTGCATGGTTGTGAGTTGATGACGCCAGAGGACAAGCGTTTACGTAATTATGGGCTTGCCTGTATTGAGTCGAAGCAAAAAAGGAAAGTCCTTAGAAGACTTGAAGAGGAGATAGAATATGGGACTTCGCATGGCGTCAGGTAAATTTAGGCAGTCATTTCGTATTTATGAATGGCTTGATAGTAATAAAATTAGCGTTACTTCCATTGCAAAGTCCTTGGCTATTACTCCATCGATGGTTTCACATACAATTCGTGGCAGAAAGAACAATAGACGTGTACTGAAGAAGCTTGTCGATTTGGGTTGCCCGCAAGAATATCTGAGCCTTCCAATTGATCTTGAAAAACAAGCAGCAGCCTAATCAATCGAGCAACCCCTATGCTTGAGACGCTCTCAACAACAGACCTAATGTATCTTCTGGAGGCCGTCAGGTCCTCAATTCTCCGCCGTGCGGAAAGTGAGAGCTGGCAATATCGCCCTCGCGCCGGCCAAGGCGGAGGGAAGGCCTGGATCATTGTATCCATGCCCAAGACTACACGGCATGCGATCGGGGAGGCGCTCATAAGCAAGCCCTTCCCGCAGGGAGCCGCATCCGCCCCAGCTGTCACCAGTGATGCCCCGTCTCTTCCTTCTCCTGCTTGCCCCGCCTCCCTTCGTGCCGATTCCATAACGCAAGCCCTCGCGGATACCGGCCACCTCACAGAGAAGCAACGTGCCATCATGGCCGCCCGCAAGGGTATTTTAAACGAAGTCTGCCGGCTGGCCACGGTGATGAGCAAGCGAAACGCCATCCTGGCTCTTGAAAAGGGCTGGCGCGAGGGCACTCTTGATGAAGGCATCCGGCAAAAGGCCATTGCAGCCAACGATAAAGTAGGTGGCACGGCGGATCGTGGGTTGTCCTACCCCACGATCTACAGGTGGTTAAAGGCGTTTGAAAAAGGAGGGGAACTCGCGCTCGCTCCCAAGCATCCCGGCCCGGATATGCGCGTGCCAGAATGGTTTCCCGCCTTCCTGCCCTTCTACCAGAAGCCGCAAAACCCGAAAATTTCTGAGGCATACAGAGAATTCAAGAAGGGTTGGTCCGGGGTGATGCCCTCGGAATCACAGGTCCGGCGCATGTTGGAAAAGATGCCTGTGCCGGATCGGGAGTGGGGTCGCAAAACCGGCAACGCCCACCTCAAGCTCCGGCCCCACAAGCGCCGCGATGCCTCCATATACTTGCCCGGTGACATTTACACAGCCGACGGGACGACGTTTGACGCCGAGGTCCTGAACCCCTTAACCGGCAAGCCCTTCAAACCCGAAATAACGTTCGTCCTGGATGTGGTCACACGCCGTTGCGTGGGGCTGTCCGTGGGGTTGAGCGAAAGCGCGCTTGTCGTTTTGGATGCCTTGCGTATGGCCTGTCAGTTCGCCGGCATTCCCGCCATGTTCTACACGGACAATGGGTCGGGGTATGCGAATCAGCTGATGACCACCAGGGGAGCCGGCATGATGGATCGCCTGGGCATCGAGCTGACGCATTCGATACCCGGCCGTCCGCAGGGCAAGGGTTTGATGGAGAGGGGCGTTCAGACGCTTTGTGGCCCGTTATCCAAAATGCCGCCGACCTGTACGCACGCGGATATGGACCCTGACGCGGGCAAGATGGTTTTCAAGCTGACAAGGAAACATATCAAGGAGCATGGCGCATCGCCTTTGATGCCGACATGGCAGCAGTTTAAGCCCCTCATTCTGGCCAGAGTCGAAGAATACAACAATACCCTCCACAGGGGCTTGAAGAAGATCGTGGACCTAACAACAGGAAGGTTACGTCACCCCTCGCCCAATGAAGCCTGGGAATCATTTCGCAATAGTGGCTGGGAGCCTTTCAATGTGCCTGAAGCACTTCGAGACGAACTCTTTATGCCCGCCGAGCATAGAAAAGTTCGCAATGGAGAGGTGCAAGCACTTGGTGGGAGATATTTCTCTAATGCATTGGCAGACTTCCATGGCGATATCGTAGAGGTGCGATATGACGTATGGGATTCGTCAAAAGTCTATATTTGGACAACGACCGGACAGCGTATATGCAATGCCACTCTTGACGGGAATGTCATTCCCTACTTCCCCCCCAGCCGCGTTGAAGTTGCCCGTGCTAAACGGGAGAAAGCTCAACTCGCTCGCCTTGGAAACAAAGTCCAGTCCATCGCTCCCGGGGCCACGATCCAGTTTCCTGAAACTCCTTCGACATACGTCATGATGGCCGACTCCATCACCCGGCCTCAATCCGAACCATCGGTCCTGAACATGTCCCTGGAACAGCCCGCCGAAGCTACGCCGCAGGTCCCAACCCGGCGTCCGGTCTTCGGTAGCCCCAACGAACGTTATATGTGGCTGATGCGCAACCGGGACCGCTGGACCTCGGCAGATTATTCATGGGTGGAGGAATACGTTCAGTCCGAATGCTACGCGGACCTGTACGATTATTATCTGTACGAAGGCCTCGCCTGGGAAGAATCAGTCGTCCAGGCTGTTGGAAAGTAACAACAACGGGGGGAGACGTATGCGCATGAGGTTTGTCAAGACGGAAAATTACGTCCGCTTCTCTCAGGCTGCTCATGCTGTTGAGCAGCGTGGCGCGGCCGAAGCCGGCATGATGCTGGTGTATGGCCTGCCCGGGAGCGGCAAAAGCCACGTGGTGAGCAATTGGGCCACGAAGGTGGGCGCGCTCTACCTCCGGGCCAATGTGGATTGGACACCACGCTATTTTCTCGTCGAGCTGGCCAAGGTTGCGGGCATTGATCCTTACGGACCTTCAAGCCAACTCTTCTCGGTGCTGCGTGACCGCTTGGCGGGAAGCCTCACGCCCCTGGTCATCGACGAAGCCGAGTTCACCTTGCCCAACAATGCCGCCGTGCTGGAGAAAATCCGCGATTTCTCCGACCGATCCGAAATGACTGTTGTGCTTGTCGGCATGGAGCGAATCAGGAGCAAGGTGGCTCGATACCAGCAGATTTTCAGCCGGATCGCCCAGGTGGTGGAGTTCAAGCCCGCTTCGCCGGTTGATGTGGGGCACGTCTGCGACGAACTGGCTGAAATCGAGATGACGCAAGCCCTCAAGCTCGAAGTGCACCGGCTTTCCAGCGGGCGCATGCGGGAGGTGCTCAACATCATCGCCAACATCGAACGCATCGCGGAAACCAACGGCCTCAAACAGGTGGATGTGGGGCAGCTTGAAGGGACGGTCCTTTCCTACAACTGGGAGACCTGCACCCCCAGGACGGTGCGCCGTTCGGCCAAAAGCACGGCGAGGGCGCACTGAGATGACTTGGCGCGGCCTTTCCGTGCTGGCCGCCCTCAGGGACGGGCCGAAGCTCACGCGGCAGATCGCGGCCGACCTGGGAATGTCCAGTGCTAATACTCGCGCCAATCTTGCCCCGTTGGCGGCGCGGGGGCTCGTGAGGTCCCGGGAAGGCTGCCACCAGCTCACCAGGGAAGGGCTGGAAGTCCTGGCCGCCGGCCGGGAAGTGACCTCAGGCCCAGGCATGGGCAAGGCCGTCACCCATCATCGGGGCACGCTCCGGGCGAGGGCATGGCGGGCCATGCGCATACGGGATGCGTTCAGCCTCGATGACTTGATGTTGCTCCTTTGCGACGGGGGAGAAAAGGACGCGGCCGGGAACCTGGGGGGCTACATCCGTGCCCTGGCCGCCGCCGGGTACTTCGCCCCCATGCGGCGGCAACATGTCGGGCGCCACGGCGAACGGTGGCGGTTGACCCTGGCCGGCAACACCGGACCGGAAGCCCCGGCCTGGAACAAGGCGCGAGGTGTGGTCATCGATCAGAATACAGGGAGAACGTTCGCAATTGGACGGAGGCATTTCGCAGCAAGGCGATAGCATCTTGCAACTTGAGAAACAGGGGGAGGCAATGGAAGTGGAACAAAACAACACCCTGCCGTTGGATCATGTCGTGGCTATTTCAGACATCATTTTCGGCTTACAATTTTTGGAAGAAGTTCTTGATGCTGAATCCATTCTTTCAAGAACTGGATACATCGGAATGAGTGTAGTCGTCAGAGAGTCCTACCAACGCCTGGAACGCGCGAGGAATTATCTTCTGGACTATTTCACTCAGCAGGAAAAAGCGTCGACCCATTCCAATGACAATGTGAGTGGCTTCACTTCCTGCTTGGAAGGCCGGACAGGGACAGACTGTTAGTCTAGCGAATCGGTCGGACGCTCAAAATGGACAAATATGCGCCAAAAGACAGTTCTCCGATGTCTCTCCCGAGAAGGCGGGTTCCCGTCGAATTTGCGCTAATCTAACAGCCCTCTAACGCTATGCGGCAGCACGGCGGGCAGCGGCAAAACAACGAACGGAACGGAGGAGCATAATGAAGTCTGACAAGATGCTTGAAGCCTGCACCCTGGAGGCGCTCCAGAAGGCCATGCTCGAAAAGGAGCAGCACGAAAAGAAGATCGCGGCGGCGCAACTGGAAAAAGCCGGGCTCCAGCACTCCCTGGAGGAGGCGCGGGGAAAGCTCACAGCCCTGGACGTCAAGGAACAGGCTGTGAAGGCCCTGCGCCTGGAACGCCAAAACGCCATCGCCAAGGGGCGGGGTTACGCGGACATCACGGCCAGGATCGAAGCGGGCGAACAGGAGCTGCAGGACTTGGCCAGGGGCAGCAGCCTTCTGGAAGACCAAGAAGCGGCCTACCTGACCGCCATACAGGGTTGCGAAGCCCATCTGGCGGCCCTGGCCACGGACCTGGAAGAATACGAAGCGGAGGTCGTGCGCATCAAATCCGGCGTGCTGGCCAATGCTTACAACAAAGCCGCCCGGGATATGGCGGACATCGTGCAGGAACTGCGCGGCGTCTGCTTCAAAAACGGCAGCTACGCCTTCAACGGTTCCCCCAGGCCGCACGGCGGCTATTGGGGGGACGGCTCCCTGGCCAGAATCCCCATGCTTCGGATGGATTGGAAGGACGTTCCCATTGAGGACGCATATTTCTTCAGGAGCTAACCTCCTGTTTTCAAAGCGATGCGAAACCGCCCTGCGTGGGCGGTCGTCGGACGGTGGCGCGTCCAGCCTGATGAGCAGCCGAGCAACCAAAGGGAGTGCACCATGGCGACCATTCTGGAAATGCCCACGGCGTTGGGTGAACTGAAGGCACGCCGCATGCGCCGGCACGCCGGCAACAATCAATCCCCCGAAGAGCACAAGGCCAAACAGGCGGAAGAGGCCCGGCGGGCGCTGCTGGCCAAGGTCCATATAGCCCGCAAGCAGCTTGGGCTTGCCCCGGATGCCTATCACGCCATCCTTGAGTACCGTTTCAACGTGGCTTCGTCTGCCGAGCTGGACGTTCCCGCCCTGCACAAGCTGGTGGCTTATTTCAAGTCCCTCGGCTGGCAACCCGGTCGCGGCCCCGGCACTCGCGCCCGGCAAAAGGCTCCCCACACGATCGAGCATGACGACACGGGACAGGGCCGGGAGCGTTATATGGTCAAGATCGAAGCGCTTCTTGCCGATCTTGGCCGCCTTGAGGGGCGCTTCATGCCCTGGGCCTATGCGTCGGGCATTCTAAACCGCCAGACGGGCCTGGATCGGCTGGAATACGCCACGTGCAAGCAGCTTCAGGCGGTTATCGGCGTGCTCGGCAAGCGCGTGACCGCATTGACAAAGAAGCTGGTGCCGTTAACATAGCATAAATCCTTCCTTTCTCCTCATTCCATACTAAGTGAAGAGCTTCACCGCGCGCGAGGCGAGCGATGAATGTATCTGTTTCGCATGTGTCAACGCGAAGCTCTTCACCATCCTTCCGGCAAGTTCTGCGATGTTCTGTCCGAATTGGTGCACCACATCGGATATGACGCGGCCACAAAGCTCATAAAGCATTTTGGCGGTACGACAATTCGCATCCCCCTGGGGAAGCGTGCATGGCCTCGGGACATTGAAGCTGTTCTCGGAAGAGAGAGTACGAAGAAACTTCTCGCGGTCTTCTGCGGTAGCGAGCTGTATGTTCCGCGTCGCCACAAAGAAATCCTGTTGCACCGCAATATTTCGATTTGTCTTGAGTATGAGGAGACACTTCGGACAGGCGCGAGCGCACAGGAAGCCGTCAATATCCTCGCAAGACGATACAATTTCTCCGATCGCCACATCTGGTCGATTCTCAAGGGCACGGACCCGGAGGCCGTCACGGTTGAGCGGCGTAGACGCCGGGTTGTTGGCCAAGACAAAGAGAGCGCCTCCGGAGCGCCGGACGGGTCCGTGCCCTTGAAAACCAACTAGGAGCCAAAAATGGAACATCACCCCGGCCACTTTACGGCCTCGCTGGCCATCCAGCTTCCTCAGGACCCCAAGGAAATGCCCACGGGCTACAACGTCCAGCTTTTCCCAGAAGGCCAGTTCGCGGCGAGCGACGGCAGGCCCGGCAATATCCCGGGCTGTGAGACGAAAGTCTGGCTCATGGACGCCGCCATCGCCCCGGATATCATCGCGGACGTGGACGCGCGCGAGGCCCGCCCCGTGGTGGACTACGAGCACCAAAGCATCCGAGCACGCGAAAACGGCCAACCCGCCCCGGCGGCGGGCTGGATTCAGGCTCTCGCCTACTTTCCCGGTAAGGGCCTTTTCGCCAAAGCCACCTGGACCGACCGCGCTCGGGCCTGTATCGCCTCGGGCGAATACCGCTACATCAGCCCCTTCTTCGAGTTCGACAACAAAACCGGAGCGGTCCGGCGCTTCATCAATGCCGGGCTCACCAACACCCCCGCCCTTGATGGACTCATGGCCGTGGACGCTTCCCTGGACCTGGACGGGAACACCCCGGCCCCGAGGCTGGTCAAAGCCGCCATCACCGAGGGTATTTTGCCCAAGGCCCTGGAAGGGTGGGCCGTGGATTTGGGCACGCAACACCCCCAAGAGTTGCGGGCCTTCCTGGGAAAACTTCGTCCCGGTACGTCGTATTCTCCCAACGGAGCTTTCCGGGTAGCCCTGTCGGTCGCGGACCGTGAGGCCGCGCGGCTCCTGGGCCGGACGGAAGCGGAGTTCCTGGAAGGCAAGCGCCTTGTTGCCTTGTCTGAAAACCCCGTTTGCGTGGCCGCCCTGTCGGACGCGGAAAAGGAAGCGGCCAGACTTTTGGGCCTGAGCGAAGTGGAATATCTCGCCGGAAAGAAGGGGCTATAGATGGCTCTTGTCACCCCGGGCCTGTTGGATGCGCTGTCCGTCGGCTTTCGTGGCGAATTTAACCGCGAGTTCGAGAAGACGCCCACGGCATGGGACAAGGTGGCCACGCGGCTTTCTTCAACTTCCAGGGCCAATATTTACGGCTGGCTCGGGCAGTTTCCGCAGTTCCGGGAGTGGGTGGGCGAACGTGTCTTGCGGGACATGAAGGCGCACGCCTACAGCATCACCAACAAGAAATACGAGTCCACCGTTTCCGTGAGTCGGGTGGACATCGAAGACGACCAGGTCGGCGTTTACAAGCCCATTTTTGGGGAGATGGGCCGTGCGGCCAAGGTCTTCCCCGACGAGCTGGTTTTCGGCCTGCTCTCCAAGGGCGGCGCGATTTCCTGCTACGATGGGCAGAACTATTTCGACACGGAACACCCCGTTTACCCGAACGTGGACGGCACGGGCGCGCCGGCCTTGGTCTCCAATTGCGCCTCCGGCACCGATCCCGCGTGGTATCTCCTCGACGACTCGCGGACGATCAAGCCCGTGATCTTCCAGGAAAGGACCAAGCCCGAGCTGACGTCCTTGACTGATACCCGCGACGAAGCCGTCTTCATGAAGGATGAATACCGCTTCGGCATCCGCTACCGCTGCAACGCCGGCTTCGCCTTCTGGCAAATGGCCTTTTGCTCCCGCTTGCCGCTCAATTCCGAGAACTTCAATGCGGCCTACGCGGCCATGGCGTCTTACAAGGCGGACGGCGGCCGCCCCCTCGGCATCCGCCCCACGCTCCTGGTGGTTCCGCCCATGCTCCGGGTCAAGGCGCATGAAGTGGTCCTGGCCGACCGTCTGGCCAACGGCGGTGACAACCCCAACAAGGGCCTGTGCGAGTTACTCGTCACGCCCTGGCTGGGCTAGGAGGTTTCATGGATACCCGCATCGTCCGCGTCCGGTCTTTACGGGGAGGGCACTACCGGGCCGGCAGGTACTTTGGCCCGGATAAGGTGAACATTGAGGCTCGCGTTCTGTCGAGAAAGGAACTTGCAGCTATCGAGGATGACCCTGACCTCTCGGGGGAAGAAGCCGGATTATGGAACAACAAGCTCATTGGCCGGGAAGGAACCGTTGGATCATGTCCACGAACTTCTTCAGCACCGCGTCGCTCAGGGCTTCCTTCTCCACCACCAGCGAGACCTTCCCCGACTTGTCCTTTTCGTAGCGCACCCTCGTGCCCAGCACGACCAGGGCCAGGGTGACCACACTCACTTCAGCAAGAAAAAAGCGTTGCGGCCCCTGACCCGGCTGTTCGGCCATCACGGCGATGGCCTGGGCCGTATCCGGGTCCTGGGAGAGCAGGCGCAGACACTGCCGGGCCAAGTCTCCCTCGGTGGGGATGTCGCCCGGCCCGGGCTTCTCGAAGGCCGCAGCCAGTGCGGCCTGGGCTTCCCGCACTTCGATGCCGGGGGCCTCCTGCAGCAGCCCGCGCCCCTTGACCACCCTGGCCAGGATTTCCACGGCCCGCCGGTCGGTGATAGTGTCTAGAACATATTCCATGGATGCATCTCCCCTCGTTTCTCAGGCCAAGGAAACCAGAACTTTTTTTGCTTTTGCGATGTTCGCCTCGTCTCTGCGTTTTTCGAAAATGGTCAGGGCCTTCTCGAACCAGCTCCTGGCTGCCGGGGAATCGCCCGCAGCCTGTTCCAGGGTGCCAAACTGGGCGCAAGTAAGTGCCAATCCGGCCTCAATGCCTCGCCGCTCCTTGATTTCCAGGGCCTTCAGATACCACTCCCGCGCACCGGTCAGGTCACCCTCACCCTGCGCCACCCTGCCCAGTTCGTGGTAGACTCTGGCCGCTCCGGCCTCGTCACCACGCCGTTCCTTGATTTCCAAGGACTTCAGATACCACTCCCTCGCGCCGGTCAGGTCACCCTCCTGCTGCGCCACAATGCCCAGTTGGTGGTAGGTTCCAGCCGCTCCAGCCTCGTCCTCGTGCCGTTCCATGATTCCCAGGGCCTTCAGACACCACTCCCTCGCGCCGGTCAGGTCACCCTCCTGCTGCGCCACCCTGCCCAGTTGGTGGTAAGTCACGGGTACTGCGGCTTCGTCGCCGCACCGCTCGAAGATTTCCTTGGCCTTCATACACCACTTCCGTGCGCTGGGCAGGTCACCTCCCTCCTGCGCCACCCTGCCCAGTTGGTGGTAGGTCTTGGCCACTAAGGCCTCGTGGTTGTGCCGCTCCCAGACTTCCAGGGACTTCTGATACCACACTAGCGCGCCGGTCAGGTCACCCTCCTGCAGCGCCACAAAGCCCAGTTCGTGATAGGTCGTAGCCGCGTTGATCTCGTCGCCGAGACATTCCGTGATTTCCAGGGCCTTCCGATACCACTCCCTTGCGCCGATTAGGTCGTCCTTCCCCTGCGCCACCCTGCCAAGTTGGTGGAACGCTATGGCCTCGTATTTCTTGAACCCCTGGGCGCGGCTTCGCTCGGCCAATTCCTGATAGCGTCGCCTAGCCTCCTCGAAGGCCAGGGTGTCCAAGGCATAACCGGCTAGGCATTGCAGGATGGCCCGTTCTTCTTCTACAAGCCCATACTCCTTGGCAAACTCCAGGCCTTGGTGGATGTTGGTCTGATGCACATGGAACACTCGCCGCTGGGCTTGCAGCGGCGAGTGCCTAATAGCATTCGCCAACCCCGCCATCACCCTGGCAAAGGCGCTTCGCCAGGACAAGCGCGCCTCCTCTTTCGGCGGCTCGGCTTTGGAGTTGGACCGGAGATATCCGGTCAGGGCCGGGTGCAGCTCGTGGATGTTTTGCCTGACCTCCCGGGCGACCCCCAGGATGCCGAGAATACCGAAGAACTGGTTGATATCGTCTTGCTTCAGATCCAATTCGGCCAATTTGGCCATGGCCGCAAGATGATTGGCATCCGCGTAAGCTTCGTGCAGGGACAACGGATAGAGAAGCGGCCGTAGCTCCATGGGAACGGCCTCCATGGCGTAGCGCAGGGTGGCGTGCACCGCTTGTTGCGCTTCTTCGACCTGGGGGCCAAGTGCCTCAATATTCTCCCGCAGGGCCGCCAGCACAGCCGCTGCCGAATGCTTCTCCAGAGACGGCAGGATGGCCCGCATGCTTAAGGGGTGCCCCCTCAGGTGGTCCATCAACTCCTTGAAAGTCATATCCTTGCGATCAATCCTAAGCCCCAGGTTGTCTATGATGCGCTGGCAGTATTCCCAGCGCTCGTCCCCCCGAAGTCCACCAAGCTCAATCACCCGGTGCTGCTCCCGGCCCAGCCACGCCTCGGGGCTGCGGCTGGTGATCAGCACCTTGGTCTTCCCGCCTCCAAGCCGGCGCAACAAATCCTTCAGTACCTGTCGGTCGGCTTCCGAAAGCAGGGGGGCTATGGTGGTGCCTGGTATCCCGGCCACGGTTTCGAAGTTGTCCCAGACGAAGAGGAAGGGATGTTCTCGGAGCACCTTCGTCAGGTTCTCCACTTTGCTTGCGATGTCGCAGCGCAAGAACGGCTCGCCAAACAGCGGGCCTCCCATGGCGTTCAGCACGTATTCGGCGCTGCGGATATCCTTGAAGGAAAGCCAGAGCGCTCCCATGCCCAAGCCCTCGGTGCGGGAGAGCCATTGCAGGAAGCCCTTGGCCAGCGTGGTCTTACCCACTCCGCCCATGCCGTGCACTAGGATTCCGGCGGCCCTGCCGCGCATGGCCCTCTCCAGCGCCAGGATGGCCCCTTCGCGGCCCACGAAGCCGGAAGAGCCAAGATCGCATGCCTCTTCAGGCAAGGAAGGGGTTTCGCTCTGGCCGTCTTTCCTGGCGGCAGCGGCAAAGGTGAAGTCCAGGGGCTCCTGCTGGTACAGCACGGGGACCAGCCAGTCTTCCAGGGGGTGTGGTTTGGGTGCGGCGCACACGCGGCCCTTTGACTTGAGCATGGCTTTCCGCCCGGCCCGGACGCCTTCGGCCACGCTGCCGCGAGTGAAAAGCCGCCGGTAGAAGTCCGGCAGGAATGTGCGCGCCCCGCTCACGTACAGGGTGTAGGCCATGGCCACCACGCTGCGGATGCCCGCCTTCAGAAGCGCCGAAGCCACCGAGGCGAAAGGGTCGCCCCCGGCGGCGTCGTGCATGCCGGACTGGCAGGCGTTGAGCACCACGCAGGGTATGTTGTGCTCCCGCAGCAACGGACCGAGCTGGTCCACGGGCATCACGTCGGGCTCACCGTGCTCATCCTCGAAGACCAGCTTGCCCTCGGCCTTGAAGGTGAGTTGATTGGGTGGCCCTTTGCCGTCGAGCGTCCCGTGCCCGTCGAAGTGCACGATGTGATAGAACCCAGGCCGCTCCTCCAGATGCTCCGTGAGGCGGGCGAAGGTGGGCGGGCGCAGCACATGGACCCGGGCCGGGAGGGACTTGGACTCAATCAGCTCCACCAGAGGGCCGGACACAGACTGGTAGGCCACATCCTGTTTATAGGGCCTGGCCGTCACCAGCAGGACGTTCACCTGGTCCGTGGGCAGGTCGGGGTGAAGCTTTACCGGATCCTTAACGCTGTCCATGCGCCGTTCCACCTGGCAGTCATGGGCGAGAAAGTCTGCCTTGGGGTCGCGCAGGGCCTCCCAGGGCCAGGACTGCACCTTGGGGTCGTCGCTGATGACGCGCAGCTGGAGGTGATGATAGCCGTCTTTGGTGGCCTCATCGAAAATACCGCCCGAATCCCGAGCATCGAACAGGGCGTTGAAGGCCGCCTCGCCCCAGGACTTCAGGGACGCAAGCACCCGCTCGGCATGCTTGGTCTCCGGGTGGAACGGGTAGTCCAGGAATTGCTCCAGATACCATTGCAGCTCGGCCATGAGCCCATCGGGCCGATCCTGCACAGGGTAGCCGAACGGGGTCGGCACTGGGTACGTCTTGGAGGCTTTGTTGTCGGAAGCGCGTTCGACTTGAAACAGCGGCGGGTCACTGGCCGGGACATGGCGGACAACCAAGGTAGGCATGCGGGCACCCTCTGCATAGAACCAAAGGTGACAGTAAAGGACGAGTATTTTCGATTTTTTATAGAATATGCTGGGAATGACGGAAAGTCTATGACGGGCAGGTACTCAATCGTCATGGGCGCGATATGACCCGGGCAAATTGCCTATAAAACTTTCGGCGAGCGCGATGTGGTACATATCCTCCGGCTGCTGCGCGGGCATCCACTTGGAGCGCCATACGAGGTCACGGCGCAAACGAGAAGGGGGCCTCGCCGTTCACCACCCACAATTTTTCTGCTTTTCTAGCTCGATTGAGCAGCGGTAATGTATCAAAAGCACGCTAAAACCGTCTCAAATCGCTCGCTTCCTCACAGATTCCAAAGGGCTCAGCCCTTTGGCCGCCGGAGGCACGCTTTCTCTTCTCTCACTCCCCCGGCCGCCGGAGGCATCTCTTTTTCTTCCTGCCTCTCCTACGCCTCATCCAGGCCCAGGCGCTTGGCCTTTCGCCACAGCGACACCCGGTCGATGCCGAGAATCTCGGCCGCCCGGGTCTTGTTGCCGTCGCAGGCGGCCAGGACGTCGCGGATATGGCGGCGCTCCAGCTCTTCCAGGGTGACGAGCGGCGGAGCCTCGTGCTTGACCAGGAGCGGCGCGTCGCCGCTTAAATCCTGGGGCAGGTCGCCGGCCTCGATGACGTCGCCCTTGGCCATGATAACCGTGCGCTGGACAATGTTTTCCAGCTCCCGGATGTTGCCGGGATATTCGTAGGCCATAAGCCGCCGCACCGCCTCGGCAGAAAAGCCCGAGAGCTTCTTGCCCATGGCGGCGGCGTATTTGGCGATGAAATAGCCGGCCAGAAGCGGGATGTCCTGGCGGCGGCCGGACAGGGGCGGCACGCGCAGGGTGATGACGTTTAGCCGGTAATAGAGATCGGCCCGAAAAAGGCCGCGCTCCACGTCGCCCTTGAGGTCCTTGTTGGTGGCGGCCAGGAGGCGGGCGGCCACCGGGATTTCCTGGGTGCCGCCGACCCGGAAGAAATGGCGTTCCTGAAGCACGCGCAACAGCCGCACCTGCATGGTCAGCGACATCTCCCCGATCTCGTCGAGAAAAAGCGTGCCTTCGCCGGCCACTTCCAGGAGGCCCTTTTTCAGGGTCGAGGCCCCGGAAAACGCCCCCTTCTCATGGCCGAACAGTTCGTTGGCCAGGAGGTCCTCGTTAAACGCGCCGCAGTTGATGGCCAAAAAGCGCCGGTCGTTGCGCAGGCTGGACTCATGGATGGCCCGGGCCACGAGCTCCTTGCCGGTGCCGGTCTCGCCGAGAATGAGTACCGTGGAATCGGTCGGGGCGATGTGGTGGATATTGTCCTTGAGCGCCTGGACGGCCGGGCTTTCGCCGATAATAAGCGGCGTGCGGCCCAGTTCGGCCACCTGCCGGGACAGCCGGGCCACTTCCAGGCGAAGCCGCCGCTTGTCCATGGCCTCGGCCACGGTGGCCCGCACCTCGGCCAGCCCGTAGGGCTTGGTCAGGTAGTGGCAGGCCCCCAGGCGCATGGCCTCGACCGCCGTGGCCACCGTGGCGTGCCCGGTCATGACCACCACCTCGGTGTCCGGCCACAGGCGCTTGGATTCGCCAAGCACAGCCAGCCCGTCGATGCCCTTCATGCGCAAATCCGTCAGCACCAGATCGAACTCGCGCTCGCCAAGGATGGCCAGGGCCTCTTCGCCGCTGGCTGCGGCCGAAACGGCGTAGCCTTCCCGAGCCAGGATATGGCTGAGGTTCTCCACGGCAATGGCCTCGTCGTCGACGATAAGGACAGCGCCGCCGGTCATGCCGTCTCCGGGGGGAGGCTGCCGGGGAGCGGCAGGCGGATGACGAAACGCGCGCCCTTGCCGGCGGACTTTTCCGCCACAATGGAGCCGTGGTGCTTTTCGATGATGCCAAAAACGATGGACAGGCCAAGGCCCGTGCCCTTGCCCACCTCCTTGGTGGTGTAGAAGGGATCAAACACCTTGCCGAGGTCCTCATCCGGGATGCCCACACCGGTGTCTTCGACGACAATAGCGGCCAGGCCCGGCGTCGCGTCCGGCCCGGCCGTGACCGTGATGGAGCCGGGGGGCGTCTCGATGGCCTGGGCCGCGTTTAAAAGCAGGTTGATCAGCACCTCCTGCATCCGGGCGGCATCCAGCTCCAGCACAAGATCGGGTGGGACGGCCTGGGACAGGCTGATGCCGGACGGCACCTGGCTTGACACCAGCCGGAAGGCATTGGCCACCACCCCGGCCAGAGGCGTCGGCTTGACGCTGAAATCCTTGGCCCGGGAAAATTCCAGCAGCCCTTTGACGATGTCCCTGGCCCGCAGCATCTCCTGCTGGATGTTGCCGAGCATCTTGGCGGCAAAGGCGGGATCGCACTCGCCTTGCTCCTCGATAAGAATCTGGCAGGAGGTGGAGATGTTGTTGAGGGGATTGTTGAGCTGATGGGCAATGCCGGATGTCAGGACACCCAGGGAGGACAGCTTTTTTTCCTGGATCAACTGTTCCTGGCGGCGCTTGAGCTCCCGGCTCATGCGGTTGAAGGCCTCCAGCACGTGCCGGGTCTCGTCGTTGGAGGCAGGCACGGTCAGGGCCTTGAAATTGCCCTGGCCGATCTCGGCCGTGGCCTGGGTGATGACCGAAAGGGCCCGCAGGATCTTTCGGGCCAGGAGCAGGGCCAGGACGATGCCGGATACGGTGATGAAAAGCCCGGAAACCAGGAGCTGGCGCTTGAGGGTGGCCACCAACTGGAGGGTGCGGCTTCGTTCGGTGTTCTTGATCTCCAGGGACAGGTCCACCATGTCCTTGCCGGACTGGCGCAGGTCGTCGAGGAGCTGGGCCGAGGCGGCGGCTCCCTGTTCGGCGCGAAGGGCCAGACCCTTGGTCTGGTAGTTGTCCAGGGCCTGGGTCAGGGCGGCAATGCCCCGTCTGGCCCGGTCGTCGCGGACGTCGGCTGCGGTGGCGGAAAGCATGGCGCGGGCCTGGTCAACGTAGCGCAGGGATTCGTCGAAATCCTCGCTGTGGCCGTAGAGCAGGAAGTTTTTCTCGTAGCGCCGCACTTCCAGGATGGCGTTGGAAAGGTCGTCGGCCATTTCCATGAGGCCAAGCGTCCCTTCAAGGCGAATCAGATAATTATACGACACCACCCCGACCGCAGTGAAAATCAGCACGGGAATGATGACCCCGGCCAAGACCTTCTGGCGAATGGTGAGGTGGGGCAGGGATGCCCAGGGCAGCGTCAGTGTGCGCAATGCGTCCCCCCGGAGGTTTCCGGCCGAAACGGCCGCTGGCTTCACCCGCCAGGGTACGCGGACAGGCGCGCTTTGTCAGCCGCGACAGTTGCTGCGGTAGTGGAGAAGAGAGGAGAAGCGATGAAAGAGAGAGGGAAGAGAGATGGAAGAGAGAGGAAGGAAGATGCCTCCGGCGGCCCGGGGGGATGATCCCCCCGGACCCCTGCACAGGGAAAGGGTGAAACGAGGGGGCTGCCGCATACAATCAGGCTTCACCGACGCGGCCCCGCCCACGGTCGATACAAACGTTCTCCAGGAGGGGATTCCAAAGGGACTCAGTCCCTTTGGCCGCCGGAGGCATGCCTTCCTCTTCTCTATCTTCTGTGGTGTGGCCTCAGGCCTGTTCGCCGCCGCATTCGCGGGTGGTTTCGAAGCGGATGCCCGGCCATTTTTCGATGGTGCGCCCGAGTTCCCATTCGCTGGTGAAGACCATGGCCAGATGGTCGCCGGCGTCCTTGACCATGGCTTGGGGTTCTTCGCGCGAGAGCTGGACCAGGGTGTCCTTGGATTCGCTGGCCAGCCAGCGCACGGCCATGAATTTGGTGCTCAGCAGATCGATTTGCACGTCGTATTCCGTGGCCAGCCGTTCGGCGATCACCTCGAACTGGAGCACGCCGACCGCCCCGAGGATGATGCCGGTGCCGAGGGTGGGCCGGAAGAACTGGATGGCCCCTTCTTCCGAGAGCTGGCCGAGTCCCTTTTCGAGCTGTTTGGCCTTGAACGGGTTTCGCAGCTGCACCCGGCGGAAGTGTTCCGGGGCGAAGTGGGGGATGCCGAGGTAGATCAGCGGTTCGCGGGCGCTTAGGGAGTCGCCGACATTGAGCATCCCGTGGTTGGGGATGCCGATGATGTCGCCGGGCCAGGCTTCGTCCACGCCGGTGCGGTCCTGGGCCATGAAGAGGATGGCGTTGGCGGCCTTGATGTCCTTGCCCAGGCGGTGGTGGCGCAGTTTCATGCCCCGGGTGAATTGTCCCGAGCAGATGCGCACAAAGGCCACGCGGTCGCGGTGGGCCGCGTCCATGTTCGCCTGGATCTTGAAGACGACGCCGGAGAAATGGTCTTCCAGAGGGGAGACTTCTCGGGTCTTGGCCATGCGGGCCCGGGGGGGCGGGGCCAGCTCGGCAAAGGCTTCGAGCAGTTCCTTGACCCCGAAGTTGTTGATGGCGCTGCCGAAGAAGACCGGCGTCTGCTTGCCGCTGCGGTAGCGTTCCATGTCGAAGGGATAGCCGGCTCCGGCGAGCAGTTCCACTTCCTGGCGCAGTTCGTCGGCGCTCGCCTGGCCGAGATGTTCGACCAGGGCCGGATCGTCCAGGCCCCTGACCACCACGGACTCCCGGGGGCGGGAACCCTTGTCGGACTGGGGGGCGAAAAAGCGCAGGCTGCCGGTGCGCAGGTCGTAGACGCCCTTGAATTCCTTGCCCATGCCGATGGGCCAGGTCATGGGGGCAGCTTCGATGCCGAGGCTTTGTTCGATGTCGTCGAGCAGTTCAAACGGGGTGCGGCCGGCCCGGTCGAGCTTGTTGATGAAGGTGATGATCGGCGTGGTGCGCATCCGGCAGACTTCCATGAGCTTTTTGGTCTGCGTTTCAACGCCCTTGACGCTGTCGATGACCATGAGGGCCGAGTCCACGGCGGTCAGCACCCGGTAGGTGTCTTCGGAGAAGTCCTGGTGGCCCGGGGTGTCGAGCAGATTGATGGTGCAGTCGTTGAATTCAAAGCTCATGACCGAGGAGGTGACGGAGATGCCGCGGTCGCGCTCAATGGCCATCCAGTCCGAGGTAGCGTGGCGGCCGGCTTTTTTGGGCTTGATGGCTCCGGCCATATCGATGGCTCCGCCAAAGAGCAGGAGCTTTTCGGTCAGGGTGGTCTTGCCGGCGTCGGGGTGGCTGATAATGGCGAAGGTGCGCCGCCGGGCAGTCTCCCGGCGCAGTTCCCGGGCGCTTAACTGGTCTTGCATGTCGTGGCCTCAATGGCGTTTGGGGTACCGTGTTGGGCTGGCGCTGGCGGCCGGCGTCGTTTGGGGAAAAGGTGCATCGCCGGCGGCCGCAGCCGGGAATGCTTCGGCTGTGCGCCGCAGCGTGGTCGGGCGCTGCCCTGGAAAAATAGTATTGAATGCGCGAAAGGCCATAGGCTGCCCGGGCGCGCAGGTCAACGCCATTGCGCCCTGGGCCTGGCTTGGGAGCGCTTCGGGACGCATCGGCCGGATGTTGCGGGCAAGCAGAAAAAGTGCAGTCAAATCACTCCCCCCGGGTGGGATTCCAAAGGGCTCAGCCCTTTGGCCGCCGGAGGCCCTCTTCCTCTTCTCTTGCCTCCTATATCTTTCGAATGCCCAATTCGCGCACCAGATGGCGCAGGGTGCGGGGGCTTATGTCCAGGCGTTCGGCGGTCTTGGTCCGGTCGCCGCCGCAGGCGGCAAAGGCCCGCAGGATGGCCTGGGTCTTGGCTTGGCGCACGGCCTCGTCCAGGGTGACGGCTGTGTCGGGGTCTGTGCCGCGGGGCGCGATTTCGCCGCCAAGGCGCATGTCTTCGGGCAGATCGCCGGCGTCGATAGGGCCTTCGCGGCTGAGCAGGGCGAGGCGTTCGATGAGGTTTTTAAGCTCCCGCACGTTGCCCGGCCAGTCGTGGGCGGTCAGTTCGTTCAGGGCCGATTCGGTGAAGCGCAGTCCGGGCTTGTGGTAGCGCTGGCGGTAGATGGACAGGAAATACTCGGCCAGAAACACGATGTCGCCGCTGCGTTCCCGAAGCGGCGGCAGGACAAGGGGCACGACGTTTAGGCGGTAGTAGAGATCGGCCCGGAAGGCTCCCTGACGCACCATTTCGGTGAGGGTGCGGTTGGTGGCGGCCACGATGCGGGCGGCAAAGCGGATGGGCCGTTCTCCGCCGAGCCGGCGAAAGGAGCGTTCTTCCAGCACCCGCAGGAAATCCACCTGGTTTATGCCGGGAATTTCGCCCACTTCATCGAGAAAGAGGGTGCCGTCGCCGGCCATCTCGAAGATGCCGCGCGAGAGCTTGGCTGCGCCGGTGAAGGCGCCGGCCTCGTGGCCGAAGAATTTGTCGGCAAACAGTTCGCCTTTGAGCACGCCGCAGTTGACCGGGACAAAGGGTTTTTTGCGTCGGCGGCTCAAGTTGTGGATGCACTGGGCGAGCAGTTCCTTGCCGGTGCCGGTTTCGCCTGAGATGAGCACGCAGGCATCGGAGGGTGCGATCTGGGTGGCGAGGTCGTAGACGGCCTGCATCTCGGCGGAACAAAAGAGGAATTCGGCCTCCGGCGGTGCCTGTCCGGCGGTGACGGGGTCGTCGGCGTCCAGCGGCAAATATTTGCCGCCGAGCAACATGCTGGAATCAATCATGTTTCGCGTCACCGTCCGTGGCGTCGGGCATCAGGGCATTTCTTGGTACGGCTCACCATGCGCTATTGGCCCCAAAATGACAACGGCAAAAAATTGCCGCCGGCCGGCAGATGTTTGCCGTATTGGGGTGGGCTGAAAAGGATAACATACTAAAATTAAAGCTAATTCAAAAAGGCACAATCCTTGATAAGAGGGGTGGCAAGGGACGGTTCGCACCCGGTTGCCGCGAACCACTGCCTGGCCCCGCGCCGTCGGCCGGAGTCGGGCCATACCCCACCACACCACTTGGAAAAGGAGAACGAGAGGATCATGAAACGGCAAATTTTTCTGAAAGCGGGCCTGCCGGTCCTCGCGGCTGCCCTGCTGATCGCGGTCTACGCCATGGCGGCCCAGAACGACGCGGCCGTCACCCAGGCCCTGACCCAGGCCGGGGCCTCCGGCCCCTGGTGGATGTGGCCCCTCATCTTGTTGTTTTTCTGCTTCATCCTCGGCATCATCGCGGTGCTGGCCGGTGTTGGCGGCGGCGTGCTCTACGTGCCGCTGGTCAGCGGCTTTTTCCCGTTCCACCTGGACTTCGTGCGCGGCGCGGGCCTGATGGTGGCCCTGGCCGGCGCCCTGGCTGCCGGTCCCGGTCTGCTCAAACGCAATCTGGCCTCGCTGCGTCTGGCCCTGCCCGTGGCCCTTATCGCCTCGTCCTGCGCCATCGTCGGAGCCATGATCGGTCTGGCCCTGCCGACCAACGTCGTCCAGATCGCCCTGGGCGCCACCATCCTTTTCATCGCCATCCTGATCCTCAAGTCGAAAAACGTGGCCGTGCCTGAGGTCAAAAACCCCGATGCCCTGGGTATCGCCCTTGGCATGAACGGCGTCTACCATGACGCCTCGTCGGGCCAGGACTATGCCTGGAAGACCCACCGCACCCTGCCGGGCCTTTTGATGTTCATCATCATCGGCGTCATGGCCGGCATGTTCGGCCTTGGCGCCGGCTGGGCCAACGTCCCGGTCTTGAACCTCATGATGGGCGTGCCGCTCAAGGTCGCTGTCGGCACCTCCAAGTTCCTGCTGTCCATCACCGACACCTCGGCCGCCTGGGTCTACCTGAACCAGGGCTGCGTCATCCCGCTCATGGCCATTCCGTCCATCGTGGGCCTCATGTTCGGTTCCTTCGTGGGCGTGCGCCTGCTGGCCAAGGCCAAGCCGAAGTTCATCCGCTACATGGTCATCGGCGTGCTCCTTTTTGCCGGAGCCAAGGCGCTGCTCAAGGGCCTGGGCATCGGTTGAACCACGGTTTGAACCCATCCACGACACGACACGACACGACACGAAACGGAGATTGCCATGAGCCTCGATACCTCGAAGACCCCTCCTGAACAGGTCCTGTACTCCAACATGCTTTTTTACGGCTGCTGGGGCTCCCTGGCCCTTATGGCCGTGACCTATGTGCTCTACATAAGCGGCCTGGTCACCCCCCATGTGCCGCTCGATACCGTGACCCAGCTGTGGTCCCAGCCGGTCAAGGTCTACCTGGAGCAGGGCAACGTGCCCACGGGCTGGGGCTGGTTCAAGCTCATCGGCCAGGGCGATTTCCTCAATTTTACCGGCATTGTGCTTTTGGCGGGCATGACCATTCTGTGCTATGCGCCGCTCATTGGCGCGTACATGAAGAAGAAGGAGCCGATTTTCGCCACCATCGCCGTGCTGGAAATCCTGGTGCTCGCCTTTGCCGCTTCCGGCATCGTCGGCAGCGGAGGACACTAGGCCTCTCCGCTTCCATGTGGCCGGCGGTTCGACTATCGTGAGACATCGCATCATGCGAAGCGCCGCAGGCATGGAGGAGTAATGGTGGCAGCAACGGACAAGGCGGTTTGGTTTGCCGAAAATGTGCTGGACTTGCCCGATTTCCTGGACGCCATGCCCCTTGGGGCGGCGGTCTACGACAGCCTCGGGCGAGTCCTTCACCTCAACGCGTATTTGCAACGGTTGACCGGTTTCTCCCTCGACGAGGCTCGGGGGCTGCCCTGCCGGCACGTGCTGCGGACAGCATCGTGCGGCCGGGACTGCCCCCTCCTGCGCCAGGGCGGCTGTGAACAGTCCCTGGACACGGACATCGTCAACCGGGCCCGACGCAAGATACCCGTGCGCTTAAGCTCCCGGCTTTTGCGCGGCAGCAACGGCGAACCCCTCTACCGCGTGGACTTTGTGGAAGAACTGGCCCAGCGGGGGACCGACGGCATGTTGACGAAAAAGTCCGGCCTGGGGGCGCTGATCGGCAAGAGCGCGGTGATGGAGGACATCCTCTCGGTGCTGCCGGAGTTTGCCCGGTCCGACCGGCCCGTGCTCCTGGTCGGCGAGACCGGCACGGGCAAGGATCTCATTGCCGAACTGATCCATGAGAGCTCCCTGCGGGCCAAACGGCCGTTTTTACGGATGAACCTTGGGTTTTTGCCGGCCAATCTGCTGGAGGCCGAACTGTTTGGCCGGGTGGCCGAGGAAGGGGCGGGCCTGGAAGAGATTCGCGGCCGTTTCCAGGAGGCGGCCGGGGGAAGCATGTTTTTCCCGGAACTCTCCGATGTGCCCCTGGCCCTGCAGCAGCGTCTGGCGGCCTTTCTCGACACCGGCAGTGTCTGCCCCCAGGGCCGCAAAACGCCGCAACCTCTTGATCTGCGGCTGCTTTTCGCCACCCAGCGAAATCCCGAGGAACTGGCGGAAAAAGGCCTGCTCGACCCGGATTTTTACAAACATTTGAGCATTCTGCGCCTCAATTTGCCGCCCCTTCGGGAGCGCGGCGAGGACCTGCCCTTTTTGTTGGCCTATTTTGCCGAGCGCTTTGCCGAGCGCTTTAAGAAAAACGTCAAGGGATTTTCCCCGGAAGCCATGAGCGTCCTGGCCGAATATCCCTACCCCGGCAATGTGCGCGAACTGCGAAACATCGTCGAATACGCCGTCATGACCTCCAAGACCTCCCTGATCGTGCCGGCCAACCTGCCGGTCTACGTGCCTGTGCGCCCGGTTGCGGCCGAGGCCGAGGCCGCCGGGCAGGGACCGGCCGGGGACGCGCCCAAAGCCAAAACGGCCAAGGCCAGGAAAGACCCGGCCGGTAAAAGGAGCGGGTCATGAGCGGACATCGGGTGCTGATTGCCCTGCGCGGCAACGAGGTGGCCTGGCGTTTTGACAAGACGGCCGAGGCCCTGGTGTGCGATATTGACGATGCTGGCACGGTGGTTTCCCGTTCGGAGATCATCTTTGCCCGCAATTCCGGCGAAGACCTGTGCGAGTATGTCCTGGCCCACGGCATCGATACGGTGGTGGCCGGGGCGGTGGAAGAGGAATACTACCACTACCTGCGTTGGAAGCGCGTGGACGTCATCGACAACGTGGCCGGCGAACTTGACCCGGTGCTGGAGCGTCTGGCCCGGGGACGGCTGAGTTCAGGGGACATCCTGTTTCCCCAAGGCGGGGCATAATCATGTTTCGTGCCGTATTCAAACGTCACCTGGAAGGGCTCAGTTCCTCCGACGTGGTCGTCACCCCCCGGGTCTATCGGTCGCTTCGCCGCAAGATCACGGCCCTGATGCTCATCACCGCCACCTTGCCCCTGGCCATCATGGCTTGGCTTAACTACCACGAATACCAGAAGGCCCTGTCGCGCGAGATCCAGAATCCGCTGCGGGTCATCGTCAACAAGTCGAAAAATTCCTTTGAGCTGTTCCTGGCCGAGCGCACCTCGGCCGTGGGCTTCATTGCCCAGGCCTATACGTTTAACGAGCTGGCCAATGAAAAGGATCTGGCCCGGGTGCTCAAGATCCTGCAGACCGAATACGTCGGCTTCGTCGATCTGGGCCTCATTAACGACAAGGGCGAACTGGTCAATTACGTCGGGCCCTATGCCTTGAAGGGCCACAACTACGCCGAGCAGACCTGGTTTAACGAGGTGCGGGTCAAGGGCCGCTATATTTCCGACGTGTTCATGGGGTTCCGCAAGTTTCCCCACGTGGTCGTGGCCGTGCGCCACACCCTGGAATCCGGCGATCCGTTTATCGTGCGCGCCACTCTCGACACCCACCAGTTCGACAAGATCATTGCTTCCATGGGCCTGGAACCGGGCTCCGACGCCTTTTTGCTCAACCGGGCCGGCATTCTCCAGACCAGTTCCCAGCGCTTTGGCAAGGTGCTCGACACCTTTTCCCTGCCCATGCCGCCGCCGACCTTCGAGGCCACGGTGCTGCAGCAGCAGGACGCCGACGGCGAAGACATCTTTCTGGCCTACACCTATTTCCCGGAAAGCGACTTCGTGCTGGCGGCGATCAAGCCCAAGGCCCAGATGTTGCGGACCTGGTACACGGTGCGCGGCGATCTGGTCTTCATCTTCTGCGCCGGGGTGTTGATCGTGTTTGTGGCCTCCTACAAGATCACCGACTTGCTGTTGCGCCGGATGCGCGAGGCCGAGGAGGACCGGGAGCTGGCCCTGCGCCAGGTGGAACACGCCCAGAAGCTGTCCTCCATCGGCCGGCTGGCCGCCGGCGTGGCCCACGAGATCAACAATCCCCTGGCCGTCATCAACGAAAAGACCGGGCTCATGCGCGACCTGATCGGACTGCGCGAGGATTTCCCGGACAAGGAGCGCTACCTGCTCCTCATCGACTCGGTGTTAAAGACCGTCATGCGCTGCCGCGACATCACCCGGCGGATGCTCGGCTTTGCCCGCCGCCTGGATGTCAGCCTGGAAGAACTCGATTTGAACGACGTGATTTTCGAGACCAGCGGCTTCCTCACCCAGGAGGCCCTGCACCGCAAGATCGAACTGGTCCTTGATCTCGACCACGCCGCTCCGCGCATCGTGTCCGACCGGGGCCAGCTGCAGCAGGTGTTCCTCAATATCTTAAACAACGCCCTGGCCGCCGTGCCCGACGGCGGACACATCGAAGTGCGCACCCGGGGCGAGGCCGACGGCGTGGTGGTGGAAGTGCGCGACAACGGCTGCGGCATGAGCAAGGACACCCTCTCCTGCATTTTCGAGCCGTTTTTCACCACCAAAAAGACCAAGGGCACGGGCCTGGGGTTGTCCATCACCTACGGCATCGTCAAGCGGCTTGGCGGCGAGATCGGCGTTGAGAGCGAAGTCGACAAGGGCACGGCCTTTACCCTGCGCTTTCCCAAACATCCCAAACACGAGGCGTAGCACACGATGCGCATACACGACGTCAATATCCTGCTTGTGGACGATGAGAAGGAATTTACCGCCACCCTGGCCGAACGCATGGCCCTTCGGGGGTTGCGGGTGCGCTGCGTCTATTCCGGCGAGGAAGCCCTGCGGGAAATCGCGGCCGAAAAACCCGATGTGGTGGTCATGGACGTCATGATGCCGGGGCTTAAGGGCCTGGACATCCTGCGCCACTTAAAGGCCACCAACCCGGAAATCCAGGTCATCCTGCTCACCGGACAGGCCGGCACCCGTGACGGCATGGAAGGCATGAAGCTTGGCGCGTTTGACTATTTATTAAAGCCCCTGGAGCTCGACGCCCTCCTGGCCAAGATCGCCGAAGCGGCCGCTGTCGGAGGGAAGGCCCAATGAACATGCCCCAGGTTGAAGATGGCGACGGACGGTTCCTGGGCACCGTGACAGGCACGGCCTGCCACGACCTCATGAACATCTACGCCACCTTCACCCAGGCCTTTGGCCTCATGGAGGATTGTCTGGCCGCCGATGCCCGCACCCGTCGCCGCACCCTCGGCATCAAGGGCGGCTTTGAGTATCGTGAGCGGTTTGTGGAACTCCTGGCCATGATGCGGGGCCAGCTGGCCCGGGCCGTGGGCCTGACCGAAGCCCTGGCCCTGGCCGCCCACAGCCTCGACCGCGACGGCCGGCCGGCCAGCCCACCGGAAGCCCTGGCCGCCGTGCTGCTCCTGGCCGAACGGCTGCTCAAGCGCCGCAAGATCACGGCGGTCCTGGAGGCTGCGCCGGCCGAAGAAAGCGTGGCCTGGCCGGCCATACGCCGGGCCGACTACCTGGGGCCGGTTTTGCTGGCGCTTCTGGCCGGCCTGCCCCATCTGCCCCTGGGCGGGGAGGTGCGGCTGGCCTGCCGGGCCACCGCCGATACCCTGGCCGTGACCTTCACCTCCGGGGAAGGCGAATTGTGTAACGAAGCCCGGCAGGCCTGCCTGGACGCGGCCCGGGCCGCCGGGGTCGAGACCGTCCCCGGCCAACCCCTGACCCTTGTTTTTCGGGAACAGCCAACGACACCACCGGCTTCGTGTCCGCCCCAGGCGGACGGGGCCTCATAAGGAGACTGCCATGAAAAAGATCAAGCTGCTGCTGGTCGATGATGAGGAAAACTTCGTCAACACCCTGTCCGAGCGACTCAAGATGCGCGATGTGCCTTCCCGGGTGGTCTATTCCGGCGAGGAAGCCCTTGAGGCGGTGCAGTCCGACGCCCCGGACGTCGTGGTGCTCGACCTGCGGATGCCCGGCATCGACGGCATGGAAGTGCTGCGCAAGGTCCGCAAGAGCAACCCCGAGGTGCGCGTCGTCATCTTGACCGGCCATGGCAACGAGGCCATCGAAGAGGAAGTGAAAAAGCTCGGCGCCTTCCACTACCACAAAAAGCCGGTGGAAATCGACGAACTGCTCGGCACGGTGAAAAAGGCCTACCGCGACAAGCTCGACGACGCCATGGTGGCCGCCACCTTTGCCCAGGCCGGCGCGTTCGATGAGGCTCATGACATCCTGAACGAGGACAAAGACTAGGGCGCTGCGTCCAACGACGGGTGGCCAAGCGCGTGGCCGCGCCGCACGGCGCGGGGCGTAGGCAGGGACCATGGGGGAGACGGCCGATGCCGATATCCGTCCTGCTCGTTGACGACGAGCCACTGTACGCGGCGCTTCTGGCGCAGCGGCTGACCAGCCGCGACTTCACGGTGACGGTCGCGGCCGACGGGGACGAGGCATTGCGCGCGGCTGCCGCGTCCCCGCCCGACCTGGTGCTGCTCGACGTCAATTTGCCGGGGAAAAACGGCCTGGAGGTGCTGGCCGATCTCAAGGGGGCCGGATTTGCCGGCGAGGCCCTGATGCTGACCGGGCAGGCCGGCGTGGAATCGGCTGTGGCCGGCATGAAACTCGGAGCAGCCGATTATCTGTCCAAAAGCCAGGACTTCGGCGAGCTTGTGGCGGCGCTCACCCGGGCCTACGGCCGCAAGCTCGACCGGGCCGAATCGGTCCGTGTCATTGAGGTCGACCGTCTGGCCGCCCTTGGCCGGGTGGCCGAGGGCGCAGCCCACGAGATCAACAACCCGGTTACGGTCATGACCACCCTGGCCGGCTGGATCGAGGACCTGTGCGACGATCTGCCCGGGTCCTGTGCCGAGACCGCAACCGAAATCCGCCAGTCGGCCCGGCAGATTGCCGGGCAGGGCACGCGCATCAAGTCGGTGATGCTGAACTTGCTCAAGTGCGGCGGCCGCTTTGATCCGCGCCCCTCGAACATCCGTCCCCACGAGGCCGTGGCCGCTGTCCTGGCCGACCGGGCCGGGCGCATCCGGGAGCTTGGCATCGTGTGCGACAATGCCGTGCCCGAGGCCCTTGTCGTCTGCTTTCCGCCCGGGGCCTTGGAGCTGGTCGGTTCGGTGCTGGTGGACAACGCCCTGGATGCGGTGGAAGGACGCGGCGGCCGGGTGCGCATCGAGGCAACAGCCGGCGACGGGGCCTTTACCCTGTCTGTGGCCGACGACGGGCCGGGCATTGCCGAGGCCGTGGCCGGACGCATCTTCGAGCCGTTTTTTTCCACCCGCGATTCCAACACCCGAAGCGGCCTGGGCTTGGCGGCGGCGCGCGGCGTGGCCCGGGGCCTTGGCGGCGACATCACCTACGAGCACCGCCCCGGCGGCGGCTGCCTGTTTACCGCCCGCTTCCCCGGTTTCTGAGTATTCCTGGCCCGCCTTTCCCCGCATCTCAGGCCGGGCGCACACCACTTTCCTCACGCTCCAGCCGCTCCGACAAGGTCGGAGTAAATTCCCGGGACTCGCTGTCCGGCAGGCACAGGGCCGCTCGTTCGAAATCGGCCTGGCGGTAGATGTCGCTCTGGTAAAAGCCCCGGCCCACCTTGGTCATCACGTCTGTCACGCCGTCAATGCCCATGGCCGTGGAGCGCAAATGCCGTTCCAACCGGGCCAGGAACAGAACCCGCTTGTCAATGGTCAGGGTGACCCGGCCGTTTCTGGCCGAGACGGTCACGGCCTGGCCCTGGCCGGCCAGGACCGTCCCCACCCGGGCGGCCAGGAGGAAGTCCCGGACCGCGGCCCGGGAGGCCTCGGTCGGGCGCACGGCCGGATCGGTCTGGTGGCGGACGATGCAGGCGGCGGCGCTTGCCGGGTCGGTCTTGTCCATGGGCACGACCATGTCATAGAGGGCCGGGTCAAAGGGATCGGCCAGGCCGGTGGCCCGGCGGGTCCAGGCGGCGTGGTCCTTGTCGCTGCGCTCGATGGCCTGCCGGGCCTCGCCGGCCGGCAGCCCGGCGTCGTGGGCGGCCTGCAAGCGGCTGGCGGCGTCGGCCACGAGGCAGACCCCGAGCCTGTGGCTGATGGCCCGCGGCACGAGCAGGCCGCACCAGCCGGCCAGGAGCAACGGCTCGTTGGCGGCCAGCCGGGTGGCCAGGGCCAGACGCAGCCAGGCAAGGCCCTGCTCTTTTTCGTGGGTGCACCGGGCCAGAAGCGACGTCCTGGCCGCAAAGGTCCGGCCAAGCGCCTCCGTCCCCATCCCCGACAGGCTGTCGGCGGCCTGGATAAGGTCGGTATCGGTGACGATCGCCAGTCCCGTGGCCCCGGCAACGGCCGCAACAACGGCCTCCCCCTGGCAGTAGAGCCCGCTGGCAAGCGATACAACGGTCATGGCGACTCCTTGGCAATGGACGCGTGGCCTTGCGGCTTGCTGTCCGATGAAACGGCCCGGCACAAACAGTCCGGTTTAACGGTCCGGCCGACCGGTCCGGCCGGGGGGCCGTGGCGGTTTGAGCCGGCGACTTCCCTGACAGCCCTGCCGGGTCCGGACATCCAAACGGGCTGGCGGTCAGGCAAGGCGCGCAACCGGTTTTCAATACGCCGGTTGGGGCTGGTGCGCCAGTGGGGGAGGGGCATGATCCGGGCTGGCAGCGGCATTGCTCAGGATCGTGAAATGCCCGTTTTGGGCGCTGGCCTTGTCAAAAACCAGCCCGGTCTCCTTGGCGATGCGAAAGCGGAGGGTGACCTGGCTGAAGGGGGCGTCGGGGGAGTGGTGTTCAAACAGGAACCTGTCGCTCCTGGCGACAGGCCGGGTCCGGCTGATGATGGCGGTCTCTTGTTGGCCGTCAAAGGCGGCATAACCGCTGACTCCCCCGTTTGGGCCATCGGTCCAGATGACCGGGTTGAGGCCCAGGCCAAAGTCGGTGCAGGGTTTGGCAAAGAGGATACGGATCTCCAGTTCGCCGGCAACCGCATTGTCGCTTGTGGCTTCGACATGGTCCCGGTCGGTGTCCTGGCCCTGGAAGCGGATTCCCTGCCGGGACGTTTCCACGGCCAGGACGTTGTCGGCGTTTTGGGGAACGAGGGTGGTCCCGTCATAGGCCAGCCGGATTTCCCGGAGGGCGGGGTAGCCGGGATTGGGGTGGTCGGCCAGGGAAAGCCCGCCGGCCGTCTGGCCAGGAGTCAGGATGGCCGCCAGTTCGTGGGCAATGACGGCATTGCCGGTCTTGTTGGTGTGAAAGTCGTAGGGATGGTTGTAGAGTTCGGTGTCGTGCCTGTTAAAAAGCTCCCGGAAAAGCGGCAGGTAATCAATGGCGCGAATGCCGTCGGCGGCGAGTCGGCTGTTTAAATAGGTCGATGGCCCGGTCAGGTTGCGGGAGAGTTGTGCCCTGTCCGGGATGTTGATGAAGACGAACTGGGCCTGCGTCTTGGCCACGCTGTTTTTCAGTTCCAGCAGATTGCGGTAGTAGGCCGCCCAGCGGCAGGCAAGGGCCTCGTTGTTGGCGGCGTCGAGCAGCTTGCCGGTGTCGCCCAGTATGGCGGCCTGCCGCTCGTCCTGGTCCGGGCAGTAGCGCCCCGCATACCAGGGATCGACCGGCCGGCCCGTGTCCCCGGCCCGGAATCGGCCGGCATCGAGTTTGTAGGCCACGGCCGCCGTCAGCTGGGAAATGCGCGTATTGGCCAGGAAGGTGGCCAGGGGATGGTACTGGCGGGCGGGAAGGCGCCGGGTTCGTCGAAACGAGCTGCCGTTCATGGTCTGGATGTCGTTGTTGTAAAACTGGCAGATGACCAGATCCGGCTTCAGGTTGCGGCCCTTTTCCTCCCAGTAGTCCAGGGCGTCGACGATGTCGAAAAAGGGGATGCCGGCATTGATGACGTCGAAGGCAATGTCCGGGAACCGTTCCTCCAGCATGGTGCGCAGCAGGTTGGGGTAGGTTTCCTCATTGGGGACACCGATGCCGTAGGTGAAGGAGTCGCCCAGGCAGAGAATCCGGACGACGCGTTTGCCGGCGGCTGTCGGGCGGGGACCGCATTTGCCGCGAAAGCCCGCCGCATCCGTCGAGACATGGTAGGGCAGTCCGGCAATGAGGTTGTCCACGACATCGGCGTTCGGCTGCAGGTCGCCGGGCAGATTGCTGTAGAATTCGTAGGTCAGATAGGTCGGGGCGGATTTGACGAACAGGCGCAGCGTCGCCTCGGCCGCAAGCCCGATGGCCAGGGTCACGCCGAGCACGATGCAGGCACTCAGGAGTGTTTTCCAAATAGGCTTCATGCCGTCAGTCGCTTCGGGCAGGGTTGGGCGTTTTGGCGTCGGGGGAGCCGGGGCCCGGCTTGTTCGCCGGTGCATCCGGCCTATACGGCCGGGCTTCTTACCAGACTTGGCTTTTCATGGCTACGGCGGGCAACCGGCCCTTCCCGCCGGCTGCCGCCTTGCGGTGCAGCGGCTGCCGGGATCGGAGCCGCTGCACCGGGGCGGCAGGGGGGAGGAATGCGCCCTGGCCGCGCTAGGCGTAGGAGCGCGTGTGGGTGTTGTTGGCCAGGGTCTTCTTTTTCATGGCCATAACGACATCGACCACCGCCGCCACCACGTCATCGACGTCTTTGGCGTTGTTGCAGATGGTCGGCGACACCCGCAGCAGATCGTGGCCCATGACCTTGAGGTTGGCGATGGCGAACCGGTGCTGCTCGTAGACGTGCTTCATGACGTCGCCGGCAACGATGCCGTCCGGGGTCTTAAACAGGTAGACCGAACTGCGCAGCCGGTCGTTGCTGGTGGGCGTTGCGATCCATTTGGCCGCGGTCTTCGGGGTGAAGTCCGGGAAGATCTTGGGCAGATGCGTAAACAGGGCGTTTTTGACCTGCCCGCCCAGGTAATGGATGCGGGCTTCGATTTTGGCCGGGGTCACGCCCGGGTGCAACTGGCCGGTGTGGAACAGGGCGGCCATCCAGGTGGCGACCAGGGTGGCGTCGTTTTGCTGGCCGAGATAGGAAAACCGCTTGGCATTGGGGTCGATGGTGCCGGTACTGGCAGCAAAGCCGTAATCAGCCGGGGTGTTGATGTATTCGTCGTAGCCCCAGATGCTTGGGGTGAACCGTTCGGCCGCACCGTTTTTATTGTTCATGTACAGGATGCCGACCATCTTGGGGCCGCAGGGCCATTTGTGGAAGCTGCCGGCAATGCTGTCCACGTCCACCTGCCCGAGTTTGAGGTCGAGGACGCCGAAGGTCTGGGCGCTGTCGGCGTGGATGTGGATGTTCTTGTTGACGGCGCGCAGTTCCGAAACAATGCGCTGCATGGGCAAGACCATGCCGCATTCGTTGGACTGCCAGGACAGGGCCACCAGTTTGGTCCGCTCGTCGACCAGGGCGAGCAGGGCGGCGATGATCTCGTCCTCGCTTTGCGGGTCCGAGGGGATGGTGCCGGCCTTGCGTTCCTCCTCGGTCACGCTGCTTGCAAACATCTTGGTTTTGAGGATCCTGATGGAGTCGGCTCCCCAGCCCTGGGTGGCCTTGCGGTACATCCAGGCGTCGTAGTTGGTAGGATGGTTGACGTCCCAGACCACGACATTGTCCTTTTGCGGGTCCAGAAAGCCGGAGGACACCAGACCGTTGTTCACGAAGTTGTTGCCCATGGTGGAATTGGCCGTCAGGGCCAGCAGGAAATCGGCTTTGGCATCCGAGCCGCCCAGGCCGAACCAGTCCTTGACCGCGGAAAGCCCGTACCCCAGGCTGGCCTGGGCCAGTTCGCCGCGCATGGGAAAGGAGATGTCGGCTTCGAGCAGGTCGCGCACCAGGGCGGCCATGCGGTTGACCGGCTTCATGGACGGGCACAGGTTGGCGGCGTTGACGGAAATGGACGTGAACCCTTTGCGGTCGAAATAGTGGTCCAGCAGGCGATCCCACTGGGCGTTGTTGTCGCTGGCCAGGGCGTCGGCGGCAAAGGCCCGGCCCTCGGCGCGCAGTTCGTCGATAAGCGCCTTGATGCGGGCCATGGCCTGTCCGGTGGCCAGACTGGTTTTTTTGGGTGCGGTCTTTTTCTCGGTGGCGGCCGCGAAGGCCATGCCGGGCAGCAGGGCCATGGAGCCAGCGCCGAGGGCCACGCCGATGAATTTGCGACGGGAGACTGCGTTCATGGGAAAGCTCCTTGAAGGGTTCCGGGCTTTGCCGGGGTGACACATTGGGAGGCGACCCGGGGACTGGGCACGTTCCGGTGTCGACGGGCGTACGCAGATTCCAAACTGTCTGTTAGCATTGCAACGGAGCCGATGGGAAGGAGTCTCGCCGGTGAAGTGGCCCGTCGATGGATATTTCATGGTCTGGGCGACGCAGGATGTGGCTTGGCCCTGTCGGCCGGCGCTGTGCGGCGGCGGCGTGCTGCAGTTTCCTTGCCGGGCCTGGAGTTGTTTCAGGCTGTTGTCAGGGTGGGAAGGTCCGTCCAGGAGCCGCAATTCTGGAGTTATGTACTATGAATTTTGCACCATTGGTATACAGTGTAAACGGATTTCGCATGCACAAGCAGGTAGTCTGTATAAATAGTATCCATTCAGGTTTGCAATGAATATGCAACACGCTTGCATTGCAGGACGTTTTTTATGGCATCGCTTTTGCTTGAAAAGTTCATTCTGTTTCCATGGAGGACACGATGAAAGCGATTGCAATGAGCCTGATGTTGGCGGTGATGCTGTTGGCCTCGACCCAGGCCATGGCTGCCTGGGGCGACGGCCTGGGCGCCTGGTGGATGGACGGCGATGAAGCGCCCCTGGCGGCGGGAAGCGGCGTGTGCGGCACCTGCCTGGGTGGCGGGGCCATGGGCAACCAGGGCGCGGGAACCGGCCTCGGGCTTGGCCTGGGTTTTGGCGACGGCAGCCTGCCGGCTCCCCAGGACGGCACGGGTTTCGGCAGCCCCTGGATGCGCTAGACGATTTTACGCCCGGCTGATTTGCCAAAAGCGCGTTGCGGTGTGTCCTCCCGCAGCGCGTTTTTTTATTTGGGGGCGCGGGGCGCGAGGTGTGGTGGCGTAGGGAAGCGGCGGGCGTTTCAGGCGTTGGCGGCCTGGGCAAAGGCAAGCAGATCGTCGAACAGGGCTTTGAGGGCCGGGCAGGCGAGGCATTTTTCCCCCAGAAGGCATCGCGCAGGAAAACCTCCATCCAGTCCCCAAACGGCAACGGGGCGGAACCGACATTCTGCCGGTCCCGCCCCGTTGTATGCCGCCGGGGAAGGTCTCCCCTCCCCGGCGGCGGAATCGGGAGTGGCAGGCCGCCGCTCCCGATTGCATGACTCACTCTACCACGCGAAAAGCGGGAAGCTCTTGGCGTAGGGCTGCACTTCCTTGCGGATTTCTTCGAGCTTGGTGTCGTTGCCAACGGCCTTGATGGCCGCGTCGATCCAGGTCACGATTTTGGCCATGTCGGCTTCGAGAAGACCGCGGGTGGTCAGCGCCGCCGTGCCCAGGCGCACGCCGGAGGTGACAAAGGGCGAACGCGTCTCAAAGGGCACGGTGTTCTTGTTCGAGGTGATGCCGGCCAGATCCAGGGCGTGCTCGGCGTCTTTGCCGGTCACGTCCTTGTTGGTCAGGTCCATGAGCACCAGATGGTTGTCCGTGCCGCCGGAGACCAGATCATAACCCAGGGCGGTCAGGCCGGCTGCCAGGGCCTGACAGTTTTTGACCACCTGCCCCTGATAGATTTTAAACGTGGGCTTGAGCGCCTCGCCAAAAGCCACGGCCTTGGCCGCGATCACGTGCATGAGCGGGCCGCCCTGGATGCCGGGGAAAATCTGGGAATTAAGCGTTTTCCCGTTGTCCTCGGTGGACAGGATAAGGCCGCCGCGCGGGCCGCGCAGGGTCTTGTGCGTGGTCGAGGTGGTGTAGTGGGCATACGGGATGGGCGAAGGATGGTGGCCGGTGGCCACCAGTCCGGCGATATGGGCCATGTCGACCACGAGCTTGGCCCCGACCTCGTCGGCAATGGCCCGAAAACGCGGGAAATCGATGATGCGCGGGTAGGCGCTGGCCCCGGCCACGATGACCGTCGGGCGATGCTCTTTGGCCAGACGCTCGACCTCGTCATAGTCGATGGTGCCGGTCTCTTTGCGGACGTGGTAGAAAACGATGTTGAACAGCTTGCCCGAGAAGTTGACCGGCGAGCCGTGGGTGAGATGGCCGCCGTGGGAGAGGTCCATGCCAAGCAGGGTGTCGCCGGGCTTCATGGCCGCGAAATAGACGGCCATATTGGCCTGGGAGCCGGAATGGGGCTGGACGTTGGCGTACTCGGCCCCGAACAGGGTCTTGACCCGGTCGCGGGCCAGATCCTCGGCGATATCCACGTATTCGCAGCCGCCGTAGTAGCGCTTGCCCGGATAGCCTTCGGCGTACTTGTTGGTCATGACGCTGCCCTGGGCCTGGCGCACGGCCGTGGAGACGAAATTTTCCGAGGCGATCATTTCGAGCTTGCCGGTCTGGCGTTCGATTTCCAGGCACACGGCCCGCCCGACTTCGGGATCGGCGATAAGCAGTTCTTCCATGGGCGTCTCCTTCTCAATGCGTTCGGGGGGAGGCCCGGTCATCGGACATCCCCCCGTGTGCGGCAATGTCGCCGGGCGCATGGTCCGGCGGCTCGACTATTCGGCAAAAGCCTTGAAGATCAGGCTGGCGTTGGTGCCGCCAAACCCGAACGAGTTGCAAAGCACATTTCCCACGGCCGTCTTGCGGGCGACGTTTGGCGTATAGTCCAGGTCGCACACCGGGTCCGGGGTGTCGAGGTTGATGGTGGGCGGGATGACGCCCTCCAGGATGGTTTTGACGCTCATGACCGACTCGATGCCGCCGGCAGCGCCTAAGCAGTGGCCGATCATGGACTTGTTGGAGGTGATGGGCACCTTGTAGGCATGGTCGCCCAGCACCTTCTTGATGGCCGTGGTCTCGCAGGCGTCGCCCAGGCCGGTGGAGGTGGCGTGAGCGTTGATGTGGTCGATCTGCGAGGCGTCCAGGCCCGCTTCACGCAGGGCGGCCCGCATGGCCAGGGCCATGCCTTCTCCGTCTTCGGGCGGGGCGGTCATGTGGTAGGCGTCGCCCGACGCGCCAAACCCGGCCACTTCGGCCAAGATGCGCGCGCCGCGGGCGGTGGCGTGCTCCAGGGATTCGAGCAGCAGCAGGCCGCAGCCCTCGCCGATGACAAACCCGTCGCGGTCCGCGTCAAAGGGACGCGAGGCCTTGGCCGGTTCGTCGTTGCGGGTGGAGAGGGCCTTTAAGGCATTAAAGCCGCCGACCGCCAGGGGCGTGACGGTGGATTCAACGCCGCCGCAGATGGCAGCCGAGGCCCGGCCGAGCATGATGTCCGAAGCGGCGTAGCCGATGCCGTGCAGTCCCGAGGCGCAGGCCGAGGTGGTGCAGACGTTGGAGCCGCGCGCGCCGGTGGCAATGGAAACCTGCCCGGCGGCCATGTTGGCGATCATGGTCGGGATGAAAAAAGGCGAAACGCGGGACGGGCCCTGCTCCATAAGCTTGGTGTGGGTGGCTTCGAGGGTTTCGAGGCCGCCCAGGCCGCAGCCGATGATGACGGAAACCATGCCGGCTTCCTCAGGGGTGATCGTGTACCCTGCGTCCTCCATGAGCATCATGGCGGCGGACAGGGCGTAAAGGGTGAAACGGTCGAGACGTTTGGCCAGCTTGGCGGCGACATACGGCTTGGAATCGAAGTTTTTGACTTCACAGGCAAAGCGCGTGTCATAGGCCGAGGCGTCGAACCTGGTGATGGGGGCGGCGCCAGAGACGCCGGCCACGAGGTTCTGCCAGCTGCTGGCCAGATCGTTGCCGAGGGGGGTGATGGCCGCAAGGCCGGTAACAACTACCCGGTGTAAGGTCATGGCGCTTCCGTCCGCGAGCCGGGGCGGGCAGAGAACGCGCACGCCGCCCCGGCCCGACTGGGCGTTTGGGGCTTATTCGCCCTTTTTCTTTTCGATAAAGGAGATGGCGTCCTGGACTTTCTGGATCTGCTGGGCATCTTCATCCGAGATTTCGACGCCGAACTCCTCTTCCATGGCCATGATCAGTTCGGTCAGATCCAGGGAGTCGGCGCCCAGGTCATCCACGAACTTGGCTTCGGGGAGCACTTCAGCGGCGTCCACGCCAAGCTGATCCACGATGATCTCTTTGACTTTTTCCGCGACAGACATGGTTTCCTCCAAGTAATGGCCGTATGACGTTTCGGTTACATGTACATGCCGCCGTTAATACCGAGAACCTGGCCGGTCACGTAGGCGGCGTCGTCGCTGGCCAGATAACTGACGGCAGCGGCAATCTCCCCGGGGGCGCAGGCGCGCTTGGCCGGGATACGGTCGGCAAAGGACGCTTTGACAGCGTCGGGTAAAACAGCGGTCATGTCGGTTTCCACAAAGCCCGGGGCCACGGCGTTGACCGTGATGTTGCGGGCGGCTAGCTCCAGGGCGGCGGACTTGGTCAGGCCGATAAGGCCCGCCTTGGCCGCGGCATAGTTGGCCTGGCCGGCATTGCCGGACTGGCCGACCACGGAAGTGATATTGATGATACGGCCGGTGCGGCGCTTCATCATGATCTTGGCGGCCTCGCGCAGGCAGACGAACGCCCCGATCAGGTTGATACGGATAACGGCGTCAAAATCCTCGTCCTTCATGCGCACGATCAGCCCGTCGCGGGTGATGCCGGCGTTGTTGACCAGAACGTGGAGGTCGGCGTCTTTCATGTGCTCGGCGAAAAAGGCGGCCACGGCCGCAGTGTCGCCGGTATCGAGCGGCAGGGCGCGGGCAATGCCGCCGGCCGTGACGATCTCGTCGACCACGGCAGCCGCGGCTTCGGGCTTGCTGACGTAGGTGACGACCACAGCGTAGCCGTCGGCGGCGAGGCGTTTGGCTACGGCCGCGCCGATGCCGCGCGAGCCGCCGGTGATAAGCGCCGTAGGCATGGCTTGACTCCTTGTGGCCGGCCTCGGGGGGACGCCCCGGGGCACGCTGCGCAATCGTTTACGGGAAAGGCGGACGGCAATTGCCCCATCCAGGGCGGGCAGGGCGACACCCTAGCCGAAACGTCCCCGGACGGCAAACCCGTTTTCCGGTTGTCCCGCGTGCGGCCTTTGCTCCAGGCGGGACGGTCTGTCGAACCTAAAATCGTAAAACAATCAAGGCGTTACCGCAATTGTCCGCCGGACGGGCCGCGCCCGGCCGGGACTAGAACTGCAACAGGGACGCGCCCCAGGTGAATCCGCCGCCAAAGACGGCCAAAAGGACCACGGCTCCGGGCTGGATGCGTCCGGTCTGCCGGGCTTCGGCCAGGGCGATGCCGACGGACGAGGCCGAGGAATTGCCGTAGCGGTCGATGGTGATGACGCACCGCTCAGCCGGAATGGAAAGCTTTTTGGCCACGGCGTCAATGATGCGCAGGTTGGCCTGGTGCGGGATGAGGAAATCCACCCCGTCGGTGGCGATGCCGGCGGCAGCCAGCACTTCCTCGCACACCGAGGTCATGTTGCGCACCGCGTGCTTGAAGACTTCCTGGCCGGCCATCTGCACGAAGAAATTTTCATCGACCACGTCGCCGAGCTTCAAGGGTGCGGCCGAACCGCCGCCCTTGACCGTCAGCAGGTGGCCAAGGGACCCGTCGCTGTACAGGCGGGCGTCGACGATGCGGGCCGAGCCTTTCCCCTGCGTGCCGGCGATGATGGCGGCGCTGGCGCCGTCGCCGAAAAGGACGCAGGTGCGCCGGTCAGCCCAGTTGGTGCGCGAGGTGAGCACTTCGGCGGCGCACAGGAGCACCTTGGCTTCGGGGTGCAGGGCCACGATCGACCGGGCCGTTTCCAGGCCGTAGACAAAGCCGGAGCAGGCGGCATTCAGGTCCTGGGCGAACCGACCCCGGATGCCGAGCTTTTCTTCGAGCAGGCAGGCGGTCGGCGGGCAGTAGAAATCCGGGGTGAGGGTATAGACCAGGATGTGGGTCAGCTCGTCGGCAACCATCCCGGCATCGGCCAGGGCGGCCTTGGCCGCGCCCAGGGCCAGATCCGAAGAGGCTTCGCCCGGAGCAGCCACGCGGCGCTCCCGGATGCCGGTGCGGGTGGTGATCCACTCATCGGTGGTATCGACGATCTTTTCCAGATCGGCATTGGTGACCACCGTTTCCGGCACATAAAAACCCAGGCCGCGAATGAAAAAATCTTGTGTCATGAAGGGGAACCGTCTCAGCGTTGGTCGTTGACGGCCGGCCGGCGTGTGCCGGCCAAGTCGATATTTGCGGCCACGGCTTCGGACAGATGGGAGTTGGCTTCCATCTCCACAAAGCGGGCAGCCATGCGCACGGCACTGGACATGGCCTTGGCATTGGATGCGCCGTGACAGATCAGACAGCTGCCTTTGAGGCCCAGAAGCGGAGCTCCGCCGTATTCGGCGTAGTCGACCAACCGGGAAAAGCGTTTGAGGGCGTTAAGCGCCAGCATGGTGCCGATCTGGCCGAAAAAGCCCCGGCGCAGTTCGCCCTTGAGCAGACGCCCAAGCGACGAGGCCAGGCCTTCGGCCTGCTTGACCACCACGTTACCCACAAAGCCGTCGCACACCACCACGTCCACGTTGCCTGTAAACAGGTCGCGGCCCTCGATGTTGCCGACGAAATTGAGCGAGCTGGCCCGCAAGAGGTCAAAGGCTTCCTTGACCAGCAAATTGCCCTTGCCCGACTCTTCGCCGTTGGACAAAAGGGCAACGGTCGGGTTTTCCCGGCCGAGCATGGTCTTGGCCAGAACCGAGGCCATGACGCCGAACTGGAGCAGGTGGAAGCCCTTGCAGTCCACGTTGGCTCCCACGTCGATGATGACGCAGTGGGAGCGTTCGGTGGGCATGAACGTGGCAATGGCCGGCCGGTCCACCCCGGGCACGCGCCCGATGGTGAACATGGCGCAGGCCAGGGTGGCTCCGGAGTGGCCGGCGGAAATGAGTCCGTCGGCCTCGCCGTCGCGCACGAGGTTGCAGGCCACCTGAATGGACGAATCCTTCTTGCGGCGCATGGCCTCGGAAGGCTTCTCCTCCATTTCCACCACCTGGGAGGCGTGGACAATGGAAACAGGCAGACCCTTGACGTCGTAGCGCGCCAACTGGGCCTTGACCTTCTCCTCGTCGCCGACAAGGATGATTTCCGCCTTGCCGGCCTTGGCGGCGTGCAACGCGCCGGGCACCACGACGTGGGGACCGAAATCCCCGCCCATGGCGTCCACGGCAATGCGCGGCTTGTTATTCGGCATCGTCCTTCCGCAGCATCTGGCGACCGCGGTAGGTGCCGCAGCTCGGGCAGATACGGTGGGGCAGGCTGGGCTCGCCACAGGAGCAAAGGACCACCGCAGGAACCGGAACGTGGTCGTGGGAGCGGCGCATGCCTTTGCGGGACTTGGAGATTTTTCTATTGGGAACGGCCATGGCGATTACCTCGCATCAAGGGTTTGGGAATTCTAGCAAACAAAGCGCGACAAACAGGCGACAAAGCCTAATTGGAACCGCGCGGCACCTTCAGGTTACGCAGGACGGCCATTCTCGGGTCACTGGTCTCGGTCTCGCAGTCGCAGGACCCTTCGGCCAGCCGGACGCCGCAGCGGGGACACAGCCCCGGGCAGTCATCATCGCAAAGCGGTTTGACCGGCAGCGCGAGCAGGAACTGCTCCCAGAGAAGGCTGCCCGCGTCAAGCTCCAATATTTTGCCGCGGCGGCGCACAAGCCCTGGTTCCAGGGTCTGTTCGTCGTCCAGGGGCAATTCTTCATACAGGTCAAAGCTCGTGTCCACGGCCAAAAGGACATCCTCGGCGCAGCGGTCGCACGGGGTGACAAGCGCCCCGCGCAGCCAGCCGGCCAGGAGCACGCCGCGGCCCTGGGGGGTCACGGTGAACTCGGCGGCAAGGCCGGTTTCCGGGAGATCCAGCCGGTAGGGCAGGGCAAATTCCGCGATGGAACCGGACCACAGGGACTGGTCGGAAAAAGAAAATTCCCGGCCGGTTGCCGGGATGTCGGTGATATCGAGCCACAGTTCGGACATGGGTACCCCTCGCGAAGAAGAGTGTGCTAGACCCTCGGTGTCGTCTTGTCAAGAAAAAGCTTGCCAAGGTCTTCCAACCCATGTACCTCACAAAATTCTTTGCGTCACTGTGAAAAACGCGCGTTTGCCCAGGCTCCGACACGGAGTTTTTTGACGGGCAACACCGCGAATCATGTTTCCGGAGGAATCAAATAATGGCCAAGATTTGCGATCATTGCGGCAAAAAGCCCCAGAGCGGCAACAATGTCAGCCACGCCAACAACAAGACCAAGCGCCGTTTCGAGCCCAATCTCGTGAACGTCCGCGCCCAGCTGCCCTCGGGCGAGGTCAAGACCGTGACCGTGTGCACCCGCTGCCTGCGTTCCGGCGCAGTGATCAAGCCGGTGGCCAAGACCGCTGCCGCCTAGCGCGTCCGGTTGTAAAGCTTTCTGACGGTCCGCTTTGGCGGACCGTCTTTTTTTGTGTCCGCGCCCCTCGCTACGAGCCTTCCTCCTCTTCCGACGGCGGCGTGACCAGCACCCGGTCGATGCGCCGGCCGTCCATGTCCACCACCTCAAAGACGGCCTCGTGGGCGGTAAAGGTCTCGCCGATGTGCGGGATATGGTCCAGGCGGCTTAAGATGAACCCGGCCAGGGTGCCGGAGGCGAAGTCGTCGGGCCAGGGGCGCGGCAGCCCCAGCGCCGCCGCCACCTCGTCCATGGGCGTGGCCGCATCCGCCAAAAGCGACCCGTCGGGCCGGCGCACCAGATCGGCCTCGGCCGCTCCGGCCTGGCCGGCCAATTCGCCCACCATGTCGGCAAAGACGTCGGCCACCGTCACCACCCCCACCACCTCGCCGTATTCGTCCACCACCAGGGCCAGCTTGAGGCCCGGGGTTTCCCGGAAGGCGGCCAGCAGGTCCAGCCCGCGCATGGTCTCGGGCAGATACTGCGGCTGGGTGAGGTGGGCGGTCAGGTCGAAGCGGCCGGTGCGGATGCGCCCGGCCAGCACGTCCCGGGCCCGCACCACGCCAAGGACGTTGTCGAAATCGCCCCGGCACACCGCAAACCGGGTGTGGCTGCTCCCAAGCATCTGCGCCATGAGCGTGGCTTCGTCGGCTTCGATGTCCAGCCAGTCCACCCGGGAGCGATGAGTCATGATGACGCCAAGGGGCCGGTCGGCCAGCCGCAGGAGGCGTTCCATGATGTCATGTTCGACATCCTCCAAAACCCCATGGTGGCGGCCTTCGAGCAGCATGCCCCGGATGTCCTCCTCGGTTACCGAAGGGGCGTCGCCGCCGCCAAGGCCGAGCAGGCGCAACGATGTCCGGGTGGCCACGCCCAGAAGCCAGACCGCCGGCCGGCTGACCAGCATGAGCCCGCCCATGACCGGGGCGGCAATGAGGGCCACCTGTTCGGGCCGGGCCAGGGCCAGGCGTTTGGGCACCAGTTCGCCGAAAAGGAGCGTGAGCAGGGTGATGGGGGCCACCACGCAGGCCAGGGACAGGCCCTCGGCATAGGGGGCCAGGGCCGGCACGTCGGCCAGGACGGCGGCCAGGGCCGGGGCCAGGGTGGCGCCGCCGTAGGCGCTGCCGAGCACCCCGGCCAGGGTGATGCCGATCTGCACGGTGGACAGGAAGGCCTCCGGCCGCTCCAGCAGGCGCAGGCAGGCCGCGGCCCGGCGGCTGCCGGCCTCGGCCAGGGCGGCCAGCCGGGCTTTTCGCGAGGCGACAAGGGCCATTTCGGCCATGGCAAAAAAACCGTTGGCGCCAATAAGGGCCGCAACGGCCAGCAGTTCAAAGGGCACGGCAGTCATGCATACTCCCGGGTACGGATTGCCTGGTCGGCGACCAGACAGGCCAGTCTAGACCGGCCGGGCCTTGTGGGCAATGGCCGGCCGGGGGAGCCTTGCCGGATGCAAACCGGTGGGGTATTGTAGTGAGTAAACATATTTATAAATGGCGTTCACAATCTTTACAGGAGTGAGGATGAACCGCCCATTCTTTCTTGCCCCTCTGAATATTCCAGGAATATGGGGATGATTCGCTGTATATCCAAGCGGTCGTGGCGGTTCCTGTGGATTGTGTCCCTGGCTCTTTTTCCGGGGCCGGCCGGCCTGGCTGCAAGTCAGCAGACGGCACTGGTTTTCGGCATAGGTCCCCATCGTTCCGCCGTGGATTTGGCCCGGCAATGGCTTCCGTTGCTGGCCTATCTCGAAAAAGAGACGGATTTGACCTTGGCTTTTGAAACGGCAACGGACATTCCCACCTTTGAAGTGCGTCTGGATGCGGGCCGCTACGACATCGTCTACTGCAATCCGGCTGACTATGTGCAGCGAAGCATCGCGTCCGGGTATCGTGCCTTTGCCCGGGAATCAGGCGAGCGGTTGCAGGGGCTGGTCGTGGTTCCAAGCAGCAGTCCGGTCAGGACCCTCGACGATCTGGCCGGGGCGACCCTGGCCTTTCCAGCCCCCCGGGCCTTTGCCGCCGCCATGTTGCCCCTGGCCGAGTTCAAGGCCCGGGGCATTGCGGTGACGCCGGCCTACGTCTCCACCCATGACTCGGTCTACCTGGCCGTGGCCCGGGGCTTTTATCCTGCCGGCGGCGGCATCCGGCGCGCCTACGACAAGAGCCCGGAGGAGATTCGCCAGGCGTTGCGCATCCTCTGGGAGTCGCCGCCGTACACGCCGCATCCGCTGGCGGCCCATTCCCGGGTGCCGGCGGCGGCCGTGGCCCGGCTCAGGGCGGCGCTGGTGGCCATGGCCGACTCGCCCCAGGGGCGTGACGTGCTCACCCGGATGCAGTTTCGCGGCTTCGAGGCCGGCGAGGACGCCGACTGGAACGATGTGCGCCGGCTTCTCGGCCTGCCGCCGGCCGCCGGGGACCGGACAGGGCTGCCATGACCTTTCGTCTGAAGACCATTCTTGGCATCGCAGCCATTGAGGCGGCCTTGCTGTGCTTTCTTATTGCCGGCGAACTTGAATCCCTGCGCGGTTCGACCCGTGAGCAGCTTGGCAAACGGGCAACCGCCATGGCCGGACTGTTTGCCACCGCTGCCAAAGCCGATCTGCTCACCATGAATCTGGCCGGCCTGCAGGGCCAGGTGGACACCCTGGCCCGGGATCCGGGCATCCTGTTTGTCGAAGTGGGCAGCAGCCGGCTGGGCGTCCTGGCCCGCAGCGACGATGCCGCCCCGGTCGCGGCCGTCGATGCCTGCGAGACAACCCAGGCCAGGGCCGACATCAGCGAAAGCGGCGTCCTTTTCGGCTGGACCTCGGTGGTCCTTTGCGACACCTCCCTCGATGCCATACTCGCCGCGGCCCGGCAAAAGGCCCTGACCACCGGTCTGGCCGGCATGGCCCTGTCAGCGGTCTTTTCCTGGCTGCTCGGCTCCTGGCTCACCCGCCAGCTTGGCGGGCTGGTCGCTGCCTCCGAAGCCATGGGCCGGGGCCGTTTCGGGGGCACGGTGCCGCTGGTCGGCAATGACGAACTGGGCCGGGTGGCGGCGGCGTTTAACCGCATGTCCGGGGAGCTGGCCCGCTCTTACGGCGAGCTGTCGGAAAAGGTGGCCAATTTCCAGGCCTTTTACGACACCGTGGATGCCTGCTTCCTGGTCGTTTCCACGAGCGGCAACATTATAAAGGCCAACCCGGTCCTGTGTGCCCGGCTGGGGTATACAGAGGCCGAGCTGGCCGGGCAGGGCCTGCTCTTGCTGTATGAGGCCTCCGGCGGCACGAGCATCCGCCAGCGCATGGAGAGTCTGGCCGAAGGCGAGGTGGCAACGCTTGGCGTCCCCATGCTGACCAGCCAGGGGGAACGCGTGGCCATGGAAACCCGGGTTGTGCGCGGCGTCTGGGCCGGAAAACCGGCCTATTTCGCCATCGGCAAGGATGTTTCGGCCTTGTACCGTTCCGAGGAACGCTTTCGCTCCATTGCCGACTTCACCTACGACTGGGAATACTGGATCGCCCCGGACGGGCGGTTTGAGTGGGTGGCCCCGGCTTGCCGGCGCATCACCGGCTATCCGCCCGAGCGGTTTCTGGACGATCCGCACTTTCTCGTGTCCATCGCCCCTCCCGAGGACCGCCCGATCATCGCCGCGCACATGCGTGTGGCCACCGAGGCCACCCCGGACATGTGCACCCTCAATTTTCGCATCATCCGCCGTGACGGCAGCCTCGTGTGGATCGAACACTGCTGCCGGGCCATCTTCGCCCCGGACGGCACCTTTCTTGGCCGGCGCGGCAGCAACCGCGACGTGACCGGGCGCAAGCGGTCCGAGGAAGCCATTGAGGCGGCCCGGGAAGCGGCCGAGGCGGCTAATCGGGCCAAGACCCAGTTCTTGGCCACCATGAGCCATGAAGTGCGAACGCCGCTCAATGGCATCATGGGCATGTTGCAGATGCAAAGCAGCCTGAGCCTGCCCCCGGAGCAGGCGGAAATCGTCTCCATTGCCCTGGAGTCCTCGCGCAAGCTGCTCACCATCCTAAACGACATCCTGGACATCGCCCGCATCGAGGCCGGCAAGGTGGTGCTGTGCCAGGAGGAGGTGGACCCGGGCCGCCTGCTGCCGTCGGTGGCCGGCATTTTCACTGCGGCCGTGCGCGAACGCGGACTGGCCATGGACGTGGTGGTGGACGAGGGGATGCCCGAGGCGGTGGTGACCGATGAGGGCCGGCTGCGCCAGATTCTGTTCAATCTTGTGGGCAACGCCGCGAAGTTCACGCGCTCCGGGCGCATCGAACTATGGGCCGGGCCGCTGCCGGTGCGCCCGGCCAATGGCGGCTGGACGCTGCTTTTCATGGTGTCCGACACCGGTCCGGGCATTGCCGACGACAAGATCGGCTATGTCTTTAACCGGTTTAGCCAGGTGGACGATGGGCTGGCCCGGCAATACGGCGGACTGGGACTGGGGCTGGCCATTGTGCAGCGCTTTGTCGGGCTGCTTGGCGGCTGCGTGTGCGTGGACAGCACGGTGGGCCAGGGCACGACCTTTTATCTCACGGTGCGGGTGGGCCGCCCGGCCGGGCCGGACACCATCCGGCAAGGCCGTGGGGAACAGGCCCCGGAGGCCGATGCCGCTGTCGGGCTGGCCGGCGGCCTGACCGTGCTTGTGGTCGAGGACGAACGCATCAACCAGATCACCATGGGCAAGTTCCTGGACAAGATGGGGCATGTGGCCGTCATGGCGGAAAATGGGCAGGTGGCCTTGCAACTGCTCGCCCGCCAGCGATTTGATGTAGTGCTCATGGATATCCGGATGCCGGTCATGGACGGCGAGGCGGCCACCCGCTCTATCCGGGCCATGGAACACGGGCCGGCCGGCATCCCCATCATCGCCCTGACCGCCCACGCCATGAAGGGCGACGAGGAGCGTTTCCTGGCCTGCGGCATGGACGCCTACCTGGCCAAACCCGTGGACTTCGAGGCCCTGCGCCAAACCATCGCCCGGGCCTGGGCGGGCCGGCGCAGGCCCCGGGCCTGAGGCTGGCGGCCAGTGTCGGGAAAAGACGCAAAAAGCCCCCGGATGCGGCACGCATCCGGGGGCTTGGTCGTTTCACGGTCCGGCCGCTAGACCGACAGGGCCCGGTCCAGGCGGGTGAGCACCCGGTCGCGGCCCATCACTTCCATGGTCTCGAACAGGCCGGGGCTGGCCGTGGCTCCGGTGATCGCCACCCGAAGCGGCTGGGCGATGAGCTTGAACTTGAGTTCGCGTTCGTCCAGATAGCCCTGGACCGCCGCCTCCATGGAGGCCTGGTTGAAGCAGCAAAGGCCGGCCAGGATCTCGCGCAGCCGGGCCAGATGGCCGCGCACGTCGTCGGTGAAAAACTTTTTGACCGCAGCCATGTCGTATTCCAGGGCTGCATCGGCCACCACAAAGCATTCGGCCTTTTGGGCCATCTCTTCCATGGTCTGGGCGCGCGGCTGCAACAGCGGCACGATGTGGGCCAGATAGTCGAGGTCGAGGTCGGCATGGCCCCGGCGCTCCAGGAAAGCGTTGACGATGACGGCCAGACGCGCCGCCGGGCTTTCCTTGATGTAGTGGGCGTTGAGCCACAGGAGCTTGGCCTTGTCAAAGACGGCGGCCGAGGAACCGAGGTTGTCGGCGGTGAAAAGGTCCACCAGCTCCTCGCGCGATAAAATCTCCTGGTCGCCGTGGGCCCAGCCCAGGCGCACCAGGCCGTTTAACATGGCCTCGGGCAAAAAGCCCTCGGTCTCGTATTCCATCACGGCCGTGGCCCCGTGGCGCTTGGACAGCTTCTTTTTGTCCGGGCCAAGGATCATGGGCACATGGCCAAAGCGCGGCAGTTCGAAGCCCAGAGCCTTGTAGATGAGGATCTGGCGCGGGGTGTTGTTTAAATGGTCGTCGCCCCGGATGATGTGGGTGACGCCCATGGTGGCGTCGTCCACCACCACGGCCATGTTGTAGGTGGGCGAGCCGTCGCCCCGGCGCAGCACCATGTCGTCCATCTCGGCGTTGTCGATGGAGACCGAACCCTTGACCATGTCGTGGACCACGGTGGCCCCGGTCACCGGGGCCTTGAGGCGCACCACCCGGCCCGGACCGGGTCCGAGGCCGGCTTCCCGGCAACGGCCGGAATACTTGGGCTTAAGCCCCTTTTGCCGGGCCTCCTCACGCATGGCCTCCACCTCTTCCGGGGTGCAGGAACACCAGTAGGCGTGGCCGGTATCCAGCAGCTTGTCGATGTATTCATTATAGATGTCGAAACGCTGGCTCTGGTAGGTGATCTCGCCGTCATGGTCGAGGCCAAGCCAGGCCATGGCGTCGAGAATCGACTGGGTCATGTCCGACTGGGACCGGGCCAGGTCGGTGTCCTCGATGCGCAGCAGAAACTTGCCGCCGAAATGGCGGGCCAGCAGCCAGTTGAAGATGGCCGTGCGCGCGCCGCCGATATGCAGATAGCCCGTGGGACTCGGGGCGAAACGGGTGACGATGGTGCTCATAAAGGCTCCGGATACTTAGGTGACGGGGACTGGCCTCGGAATGTGGATCGCGGTCCGGGAGCGGGCTGTGGCGCGGCCTTGGCCGCGCAAGCCTGCCGCTTGCGTGGCCGGGAGGTAGCGCCTTTGCAACGCCTCGTCAACTGATGCGGGGGACGCCGGCCAGGGCGCGCCGGGACCGGGCCGCCGCCGGGGATGGGCAAAGCCGGCGAGGCGTGCTAGATGGCCGGCAACACGACGCGACCGGCCTGCCGCCGGGCCACGGAGTCTTTTGATGCCCAAAAAAATAGTCACGATGGTTCTGTTCTTTTCGATCTTTTTCATGTTCCTGACAGCCCTTGTCATGTACATCGTTCCGCCGACCCGGGTGGCTTCCTGGGCCGACTGGAGTTTTCTCGGCCTCTCGCGCCCGGCCTGGGAGGGCGCCCATCTGGCCATGGGCCTGCTGTTTCTGGCTGCCGGCGTGGCCCATCTGCTGCTCCACATCGACGAACTCCTCGACCATTTGCGCGACGACGAGGGGATGGTCGTCATTTTTACCAAGCCCTTTGTCCTTGGCCTGCTGCTCACCATCGGCGTCTTTGCCGCAGCCCTGGCCGGGCTGCCGCCCGTGGGCCAGCTCGTGGCCCTGTCCGGGCACATCAAGGAACGCACGGTCGAAACCTACGGCGAGCCGCCGTACTCCCTGGCCGAACGCTCGACCCTGGCCGATTTTGCCCGGCGCATGGGCCTGGAGACCGACAAGGCCCTGGCCCTTCTTCGCCTGCGCAATATCAAGGCCGAGTCGGCCGACCTGACCCTGGCCCAGATCGCCCGGCAAAACCGGGTGGCCCCGGGCGGCGTGTTCGAGGCCCTCAAAATGGTCATGGAACCCTCCGGCGGCACGCCGCCGGGACTGCCCAAGGACCCGCCTCCGGGCCTTGGACGGCGCAAGCTCTCCGACATCTGTGAAGAATACGGCCTGGATATGGCCCAGGCCCTGTCCCGGCTCACGGCCGCCGGCTACAAGGCCCAGCCGGCCTGGACCCTGACCGAGACGGCCAAGGCCAACAATATCCTGCCCATTACGGTGTATGAGGCGCTGCGCTCGGAAAAAATTCCCACGCCCACGCCGGTGGAGGTGACTTCGGGCAGTGAGCCGGTCAAGCAGCCCTCGGCCAGCCCGGTCGAAGCCACGCCGACGCCGGCCCAGCACGCCAGCCCGGCCCCGGCCCCGGTTTCGACACCGGCCCCGACACCGGCCCTGCCGGCCGCGCAACCCGCCGCCATCCCCCCGGCTCCCGGCTCTGCGCCGGCCGCGCCGGGGACCAGTGCCGCCACTTCCGGCCATGCGCCCCAGCCTGCCGCCCCGGCCCCGGCCCCGGCCGCGCCGGGCTATGGCGCTGCCTCGCCGGCCTCGGCTCCGGGCTATGGCTCGGCTGCGGTGCCGGCTCCGCCGGGCCCGGCTGCCGCCCCGGGCGTTGCGCCGTCGGCTCCCGGTTATGCCCCGGCCGCCCCCGGCTATGGTTCGGCCCTCCCGGGCCATGCCCCGGGCTCTGGGACCGTCCCCCTTGCCCCGCCGGCCGTGGCCGCGCCGGCCACGCCGCCGCCGGGCCTGGAAAAAATGATGCTGCAAAGCTTTTGCCGCGAATACGACATCCCGCTGTCCACGGCCGTGCAACGCCTGGGCCGGCACCGCATCACCGCCTTTGGTGACATGAGCTTTGAAGAGCTGGCCCTGGAAAACAACCGCACTCCGGCCGACATCATGCGGCTTGTCGTTTCGCCCTAGGACCGCGCCGCCTTCCCCCCCTGGTCGGAGCCCGAAATAAAGCGGGCCGCCTCACCTGAGGCGGCCCGCTTTGGCTTGAAGCTCTCCCCCCGTTACAGCCTGGGGTGGCGAAACTAGGCAAATTCGTGCTGGAAGCGTTCGTTTATCGCATCGAACTGGTCCCGGCGGTAACGGCCGGCCAGGTCGCTGGTATTGGCCGGGAGGCTTTTGGGGGCATGGGGAAGCGGCGGCGGGGCGGCAATGTCCCGCCTTACACAGGCGGGCGGACTTCGACGCGGTTGCGCCCGGCGCTTTTGGCCTGGTAGAGGGCGGCGTCCGAGGCGGCGAGCAGGGTTTCCGGTTCAAGGTCCATGTTGGGGACCACGCCGGAGATGCCGATGCTGACGGTGACCAGATCGGCCACGGGCGAGGTGGCGTGTTCAATGCCGGCGGCCCGGACATTGCTGCGGATCAGGCCGGCGATGGAGAGCGCGCCGGCCGGGTCGGTGCCGGGCAACAGGGCCACGAATTCCTCGCCGCCATAGCGGGCGGCAAAGTCGCCGGGGCGTTTGAGGGCGGCGACCAGGGCTTCGGCCACGCGCCGCAGGCACAGGTCGCCCTGCAGGTGGCCGTAGGTGTCGTTGTAGGCCTTGAAGCAGTCGATATCGATCATGAGCGCCGAGAGCGGGGTGCCGTCGCGGCGCGAGCGCAGCCATTCCTTGCGAAAGGCGTCTTCGAAGCAGCGCCGGTTGGGCACGCCGGTGAGGCCGTCCTGGTTGGAGAGCTGTTCGAATTTGCGGGTCAGCGCTTCGAGTTCGCGTTCGCGGGCCTTGCGCTGGTCCATCTCTTCCTTGAGGCGAAGGGCGGAGCGGACCCGGGCGCGCAGTTCCATGCTGTTGACCGGTTTGGCCAGGAAATCCATGGCCCCGGCCTCGAAGGCGCGTTCCAGGCTCACAGCTTCGTCCTTGACCGTGACGATGATGATGGGAATGTCGCGCAGCCGGTGGTCGGCCTTGATGAGCCGGGTGGCGTCTATACCGTCCATGTCGGGCATGACCACGTCCATGAGGATGAGGTCGATGTCCGGGATGTCGTATTTGCGGCAGCGATCGTCAAGCAGGGCCAGGGCTTCACCGGCAGATCCGGCACACAGGGGATCGACGTATCCGGCTCCCTTAAGAATGGTGGAAAGGAGCAGTCGTGAGGAATCCGAGTCGTCCACGATGAGGATATTCATGCCGGTCCCAAGGAGACTGTTTGCCACGATATGTTCAAGGGACGTTTGGTCGTCGCAAAGGACGCAATGTTCCGTGGCGCGTCCTGGCTGACCATGCCGGAGATGCTGTATTTCACGATGGAGATAATGACGGATCGCGGGAAAAAAGCAACCGTCAACCGCAATGCGGCAGTCCCAGATGGGTGGCGAGACTGTGCATGGTATCGCGGTCGGTGAAATCAAAGCGCAGCGGCGTCAGGGTGATATAGCCCTGGGTCAGAAGGGCCCGGTCCGTGTCCGGGGTGAGCGCTTCGGGGGGGATGATTCCGGTGAGCCAATGGTAATCGCGGCCGCGCGGGTCCTGCCGGGTGACGTACCAGTCATTGTAGACGGCCGAGGTTGGCGGGCAGATGCGAAGGCCCAGGGTTTCGGGCACCGGGCGGTTGGGAAAATTGAGGTTGAGGACGCAGCGGGGCGGGGCGGCTTCCCAGGGCCGGTTGGCAATGAAGCCGGCCACGTATTCGCCCTGGCCGGTCAGATCGGTCGGGGCGTAGTTGTCGGCGGAGACGGCCACGGCCGGGTAGCCCATGAGCGCGCCTTCGGTTGCGGCCGAGACCGTGCCGGAATAGAGGATGTCCACGCCGACGTTGGCTCCGGCGTTGATGCCGGAAACGACGAGGTCGGGTTTTTCGGTCATGAGCGTGGTCAGGGCCAGCTTGACGCAATCGGCCGGGGTGCCGGAAACGCCAAGGCCCCGGAAGCCGTTTTCGGCAAATTCCTTGACCCGAAGCGGCGAGGCAATGGTGATGGCGTGTCCCACGGCCGACTGCTCGGAGATGGGGGCAGCCACCACCACGTCGTGCCCGGCGGCCACGAGGCCCTTGTAAAGATGGCGGATGCCGACGGCCTGGATGCCGTCGTCGTTGGTCAAAAGAATGCGCATGGTGTCTCCCGGCCGGCCGTATGTGGTCCGGCCGGGGAAGTATGCCCAAGGCGGCTGGCATTGACAACCGCTGCCGCCACGGGCAACCTCGCGTACCCACGTAACCCAAGCCATGCCGGACGCTGCCGCCGTGATAGAAAAAAGCCGATTCGTCAAAGATCTTGCTGCCGGCCAGACCGCCGCCGATGTGTTTTGCCTCGGCGCGGCCCGGCTGGGGCAGGCCAAAAACGGCCCGTTCTGGACCCTGGTCCTTGAGGACGTCACCGGCCAGATCGAGGCCAAGATCTGGAGTCCGGCGGCCCAGGCCTACGCTGATCTGGCCCCGGGCCAGTTCGTCTGGGTCGAGGGCCAGGTCGGGGCCTACCGCGACCGGCCGCAAGTCAATATCGACCGGCTGCAGGTGCTTTCACCCGAGCAGTTCACCCCGGACCTGGCGCTTTTCGTGCCGTCGAGCGCCGAGCCGCCCGAGGGGCTTTTGGAGAAGCTGGCCGAGCTGTGCCGGGCCGAGATTTCCCATGCGCCGTGGCGCAAATTCACGGCCCGGGTCCTGACCCATGCCGATTTCCGGGACCGGCTGATCGAGGCTCCCGGAGCCAAGAGCGTGCATCATTCCTACCGGGGCGGCCTTTTGGAGCACACCCTGGCCGTGTCCAGGCTGGTGCTTTCCATCTGCGACCGCTATCCGACCCTGGATCGCGACACGCTGCTCGCCGCAGCCGTGTGCCACGACCTGGGCAAGGCCTGGGAACTGACAAGCGGTCCGGGACGGGATTACACCGATGCCGGGCGGCTTTTGGGCCATATCGTCATCGCCATGGAACTGTTGGAGCCGGTGCTCAAAAAAAGCGGGGTCGAACCGGAACTGGCGCTCCATTTCAAGCACATCCTTCTGGCCCACCACGGTGAATACGCCTTTGGTTCGCCGCGCCGGCCCAAGACCGCCGAAGCCTTTGTGCTCCATTTCGCCGACAACATCGACGCCAAGATGAACCAGATTTTCGGGACCTTTGACGACGAAACCGACGAGGCCGGAACGTGGTCGCCCTATGTGCGCACCCTTGAACGCTATCTCTACAATCCGCCGCGCACCCCCCGGGCCGTGCCCGAAAAAAGCCCCGAAACCCAAGGAAAAGGACGCCCACCAGTGTTTGTTACCTTTGAAGGCGTAGAGGGCTCGGGCAAATCCACCCAGATCGGACGGCTTTGCACCGCCCTGGAAACGCTTGGCCGCCCGGTTCTGGTCACGCGCCAGCCCGGCGGCTGTGAGCTTGGGCGCACCCTGCGGGCCATCCTGCTCTCGCAGCAGAGCAGCAATTTGAGCGACCGGGCCGAGTTGTTTCTGTATCTGGCCGACCGGGCCCAGCATGTGGCCGAGGTTATCGGGCCGGCCGTGGCGGCCGGGCAGGTGGTGGTGTGCGACCGGTATGTGGATTCCACGGTGGCGTATCAGGGCTATGGCCGGGGGCTTGATGTGGACCTGCTGCTGCGGCTTAACGCCGTGGCCGTCGATGGCCTCATGCCCGACCTGACGATCCTGCTCGACCTCGATCCGGCCACGGGCCTGACCCGGGCCCTGGCCCGCAATGACGCCGCCGGCACGGCTGTCAGCGAAGGCCGCTTCGAGGCCGAACATCTCGATTTCCACGCCCGCGTGCGCCAGGGGTATCTGGCCCTGGCCGCAGCCCAGCCCAAGCGGTTTGTCCGGATCGACGCGACACCCGCTCCGGACGCGGTGGCCCTGGCCGTGTGGCAGGCCGTGTCCGCCCGGTTGGCGGCGCAGTAGGATTTATTGCCCCATTTGCCGGCAGCCTCTGCCGGCTTTCCCTCCGAAACAAAGCATCGTTTTTCCTGCCGGACAGGATTGCTCCCTGTACATACGGCCGAGGCCGTCGTCTGCGCCTCTTCCCGCGTTTTCCCCGCATGCCCCGGGCCAGGGCGTCCTGGGGGGCCGCACCACGCTCACGGGCGAGCGTTCGACCACTTCCAGAGCTGGCAGGCACTTCGGTGCAAGCACAGGGTGTACTTACTCGGAAAAGTTAAATAAATTAGAGTGTTGATGGGAATTGTGCTGGACGTGCCCGAACGTGGGCAAACACCGGCAAACCACTGGCCGCTTGAATATCCGTTCATTCAAGGGGTTGGTCCTCACCGGCGGCATGCCCCATTATTGCAATAAAAGCAGCATGGACGGCTGGCATCCGAGCCCGTTGCCGGGGATGAGCGAGTCGTAGGCCTTGTTGGCCATGATGATGCCCAGGCCGGAATAGTCTGTCCATGTGGACGGCAAGGGAAGGGCCGTGGAGGTGAGGGCGCGAAACATCTCCGTAGAGGTGATGGTCGGTTTGAAGGAGACGAGCAGTCCGGCGATGGCCGCAGCGTGGGGGGCGGCGGCGGAGGTGCCGCAGAATCTGGTGTGTCCGGGCCAGGAGGTGGCCACGCAGTCGGCCGCGGTGATGTCGGGCTTTTGCCGCACCCGGCCGCCGCTGGCCAGGAAGTCCCCGGGGGTGATGGCTGAACCGTCCGGGTTGAAAAAGATGCGGCGCGGGCCGTCGCTTGAAAACGTCTCCACGGCCTCGGTGCCCGTAAACGCGGTGGTGCGTCCGGAGGCGGAGACGGCGGCCACGCCGAAGGCCTTGTCAACGGTGGAGTGGCCCTTGGTCGCGCCGTTGGTGCTGTAGGTGAGAACCCCGCGGCTGGCGCTTAGATGCAGAAATCTCGCTTCCCCGGACCACAGCTGGATGGCGAGCTTGTATCCGGTGAGGTTTGCGCTGGTGTTGATCTGTTCGTACGGATCCTGTGTACCGTCTTGAGTGTTCGTCGACGTGTTGTAGACATTTCCTGCGCTATCAAGAAGATACAGATCGTAATCGTTCGCCGAGGCACCAAGGGGATCAGACCACTGTAGAGTAATGACTCCGGGGTCGACTGTGATGGTATTATATGTGTTCGTGCCGCTGAACATATGCCAATGGTTAGCGGACCCATCGTCGTTATAGTTCCCCTCATATGTTCCCGAAGTATTGGAATGAAGATTTCCATCGTTGGCTGCGGATGAAAAATAGAAGACCCCGGCATCCGTCACCGTCGTCACAGCCTGGGAGATGACGTCATCCTGAAAGGAGGATTCGGCAAAATAGCCGACATCATCCACGATGACCTTGCATCCGGCATCTTTGAGGGCAATGATATTGTTGGCGAAATTGGCCATGCCGCCCCAGGCGGTGGCGAAGTACAGCGAAGCGGCGGGGGCGAGATCGTAGACGATTTCGAGCATCGCCGTCCCCTCCCCTGTGTTGCCCGGAGCATCTTGCAACACGGTCACGGTGGCCGGCAGGTCGCCTGTGGCCTGGAGCTGGGCCAGATAGTCCACGGAATCGGAAATGACGCCGATCTTGACGCTTGTTCCCGTGTAGCCGGCCGTTCTGACGATTGGCGCGCTGTGGGCGACGTCGCCTTCCGTGGTGGTGGACTTGTGCAGGATATACTCCTGAGCCCTGTCGATGAAACGCACGCCGGACTGGGCGGCAATGGTCTCCACCGCGGTTATCGGAATCTGTGCCCGGATGGCATTATATTGCGGAAAGGAGTTGATGATGGTTCCGCCCTGGGCTCTGATGAAGTCCAGCAGGACGTCCGTGACATCGGCTTTGATGTCCACTGTAATTGTATTTGATTCCGTCAGTTTGATGCTGTTCTCAAGCATCGGAAGACCGGATTGCTTATCTTTAAGGACGACGCTGTGCAGCGTGCGGACAATAGCGGAATTTATTTTTTTCTGAGCCGGTGTCAGATTTTTCTTTTCTTCATTCAAAATTGTGATTTGCTGCTTGAAATTTTCCATGGCAGCGGCGGAAAGGCCAACATCAGATGGTGGCGAGTCTTGAGAGGCTGTAGCTGCGGATTCTTCAGCCTGCTTTGGCGTAATGCTTGCCAACGACACGCTGTTTGATGTGAGAAACAGGACCAATGAAAAGACAAGGGCCAGCTTTTGGAAAATACTATTACCGAGGCGCATGGCTTCTCTCCATCAGTATTATGTTCTTGACTGTTGTTTATATGCACATTTCTTAGCCAATCCGCGTTGTTGGCGTAGATTGTTCAATCGAATCCGGTTCCTCGGGCAAAGGGTATACTGTTCGGCCAATGGGCGTTGAGGGGATGTCCGGAATGATTTTTTGTAGAGAAATCTTCCTGCCCGCGGCAATTGCGCCGGCTCATTGCACAAAGGCATTGAAGATCAATAAGTTATGGAACAATCGTAAGTATAGAAATTTTATACAAACTACTTTAACAATTCCGGAATGACAAATATTTTTTGCGTGTCCCGCTTGTGACCCCGGCCTAGACCTCCGTCCCCGCCTCTTCTCCGCTTTTTTCCCGCATGACCCCGGCCAGGGCGGCCTGCAGGGCCGCATCCTCCACGGGTTTGGCCAGGTAGCCGTCGGCGCCGGCGGCCAGGAACCGTTCCCGGTCGCCGGCCATGGCGTGGGCGGTGACCACGATGACCGGCACCGTGGCCTTGGGGCCGTGGATGCTCTGGTCGCGCAGTATGGCCATGGTGTCCAGGCCGCTTATGCCGGGCATCTGGATGTCGAGCAGCACGACGTCCACGGGTTCGGTTTCGAAAACATCCAGGGCCGACTGGCCCGACGAGGCTTCCAGCACCGTGTGGCCGTGGCGGCGCAGCAACGCGCCCAGGGTCAGGCGGCTGATGCGTTCGTCTTCGACCACAAGGATGCGAAGCGGCGGCAGGGCCGCTGCGGGAGCTTCGACCGTGGCCGCAGGCTCGCCGGGCTCGGCCCGGCCCACAAGCAGGGTGCAAAGGACGTGGGTGCCGACTCCGGGTTCGCTTTCGATCTGCACCTCGCCGCCCATGAGCCGGGCCAGACGGTCGACAATGGACAGCCCAAGCCCCGCCCCCTGGTGGATGCGGGTGTTCGAGGCATCGACCTGGGTGAACGGGTCCAGGACCGTGCCGAGCATGTTGCCGGGGATGCCGATGCCGGTGTCGCTGACCGACAGCACCAGGCGGATCCGGCCGGGGGCGGTGTCGGGGGAGGCCCCGGCTTCCAGGGTGATGACGCCGCTGCGGGTGAACTTGATGGCGTTGCCGACGAGATTGAGCAGGATCTGCCGGATGCGCCCCTCGTCGCCAAGCAGCCGGTCCGGCACGGACGGGTCGATGGCGCTTTTGAGGCGGATATCCTGGTTGGCCAGGGCGGTTTGGAACACGGCCCGGGTGGCGCTTATGACCTCGTCCAGGGCAAAGGGCTTGATGGCCAGCTCGAGCTTGCCGGATTCGACCCTGGAGAGGTCGAGGATGTCGGTCAAAAGGCGGGTGAGGCGGCGTCCGCAGTCCAGGGCCGTGGCCACGCAGTCGCGTTGCTCGGTATCAAGGCCGGTGTCTTCCAGGAGCTGGAGCATCCCGAGCAGGCCGTTTAAGGGGGTACGGATTTCATGGCTCATGTTGGCCAGAAATTCGCTCTTGGCCTTGTTGGCGGCGTCGGCGGCTTCCTTGGCCGCAGCCAGCCGGGTTTCGGACAGGCGCAGGGACTCCTCGGCCAGTTTGCGCTCGGTGATGTTGGTGAACATGCCAAACCCGCCGACAAATCCGCCGGCCGCGTTGTATTCGCTGCTGACGGCAATAAGCGTCCACAATTCCCGGCCGTCGGCCCGTCGCAACCGCCGCTCGTAGAGTCCGCCGCCCGGGGGCGTGGCCTCGCGGCGGACCATGGCCCGGTTGAGGGCTTCGTCCTCGGCAAACAGAAAATCCGACACCGGCCGGCCGAGCATATCCTCGGGGGACAGGCCGAGCAGGGTTCCCATGACGGCATTGGCGTAGGTGGTGTGCCAATGGGCGTCCACGGCCCAGATGCCCTCGTTGGCTGTTTCGACGATGCGGCGGTAGCGGGCTTCGCTGTCGGCCAGACGGCGTTCGGCCTGTTTGCGGGTGGTGATGTCGCGGATGACGCCGACAACGTAGCGGTTGCCGGCGTCGTCGATATGCAGGCTTTTGCGGGTCATAAACGTGCCCCGCCCGCCATCGGCGTCGTAGGCCCTTTCCTCGGCAATGTCCTCCTGGCCGCAAGCCAGGACCATGGCGTCGTTTATGATGGAGGAGGCGGCCTTGGCCTCGGGAAACACGGCCTCGGCCGTGCGGCCGAGAATAGCCTGCCGGGACCGGCCGGCCAGGGCGCAAAATGCATCGTTGACCAGGAAGAAGCGATGCTCGGGGTCCTTGACGAAAAACGGGTCGGACATGGTGTCGACCACCCGGGCCAGAAAGGGATCGTCATGGCGGAGGCGGCCGGTCCGCCGGCCGAACAAGGCCCGGCCGGCGAAGAGGCCGGCCGGGGCAAGCAGCACTGCGAAGGCGGCTGCAGCAGTCCATGAAATCATGTCCACGCCCGGGCTCTCCAGGAGATCAACCCCGGCACCTGCCGCCCTCCACCGGGGGGAGCTGCGGCGTGCCGGGGTTTTGTACGATTAAGGCCGGATGGAGCCGGCCGGCAGTACGACGGCCCGGGCGCGAAGGTGCAAACGGAGGTGCCGGCCGTTTTCAGCCCAGGGCGGCCAGGGTCTTTTCCACGGGCCGTCGTTCCGGCACCGTGGGCAGGGGCATTTCGCCGTCGCGCACGGCGGCCGAGACGTACAGGCCGCAAAAGCAGGCTCCGTATTCGGCCACGTCGGCCGCGCGGTAGGCGCAGGGGCAAACGACATCCTTATCCAGTTCGAAGGTCCCGGACCCCAGCCGGCAGGGGCAGGCCATGTAGCCGTAGCGCGCCTTGTTGGTCAGCAGTCCGGCCATGAGGTCGAGGACCATGGCGGTGTCGGGATTGAAGAAAAAGCCTTTGGCTGCCTGGATGGGGGCGAGCTTTTCGTAGAGTTCCTGCGCGTCCATCATTTGCCACAGGCCCCGAGGGCGGTTTCGAGTTCATCGCGGCGAAAGCCCACGATGACCTTGTTGCCAATGACGATGGTGGGAAAGGACAGGGCCGGGTTGAGTTTGCGCACGACGTCCATGACTGCGGCGCGCTCTTCGCCCGTCAGATTGTCCACATGGACGCAATCGTAGGGGATGTGCTTATCGTCGAGAAATTCCTTGGCGTGCTTGCAATGCACGCAGGTGGTCAGGGCGTAGACCTTGATTTCCGCAGTCATGGCATTCTCCTTGAAAGCGAGGCACTAACGTGGCGTATAGTACGTTCCGTTTCGTATTCCTTTTTCCAGACGCCGGGTCAAGTGCGAAAGGGGCCAGGTCAAAAGCAGGTAGAGCACGGCCAGGGGCAGGTAGGTCTCAAAGGTCCGGTAGGTGGTGGCGTTGACCACCTCGGCCGCCTTGGTCAGCTCGCGAAGGCTAATGACCGAAAGCAGGGAGGAATCCTTGATGCACGACACGAACTGGCCGGTCACCGGCGGCACGATGCGCCGGGCGGCCTGGGGCAGGATGACGTAGAGGAGCGTTTGGCGATGGTTCATGCCCGAGGACAGGGCCGTCTCCCACTGGCCGCGCTCCACGGATTCCACCCCGGCCCGGACCATCTCCGAAATATAGGCTCCGGAAAAAAAGCCCAGGGTGGCCGTGCCGATGAGAAAGGGGCTGTCCACCCGGACCACCACGCCGACGCAGAAATAGAAGATGAGGATCTGCACCAAAAGCGGCGTGCCCCGAAAGGCCCCGACATAGAGGGCGGCCAGTTCGCTAAGGACCACATTGCCCGAGACCGCGGCCAAGCCCGAGGCCAGCCCCAAGCCCAGCCCCAGGGCAATGGCCCCCACCGACACGGCCACGGTCATGCCCAGGCCCCGGACGAACAGCTCCCGGTAGGCCCAGACCGCCGACCAGTCCCAGTGGTACTGCAGCCGGGACAGCACCAGCCACAACAGCCCGCCAAACACGGCCAGGATGGCCAACCGAACCGCAATCCGGACCATTTAGCGGCTCCGGGCGACAAAGGCCCCGGCCGGCACCACCAGGACGTAGGGCACCCGCATCCCGAACTCCTGGACCAGCCGGGCGGCGATGTCCTTGGAGCAGTCGCGCCCGGCCGTGGTCAGGTAGGTGGTGTTGACCTCGGTCTCAACCTGGCCGGTTTCGTTTTTCCAGCCGCCGCCCCCGGTCCCAAGCCGGGTGTAGCCGCCGAAGGTCTCGGCCAGCCAGGCCTCGAAGTCCGGCACGCGTACGGCGGCGTCCGAGCCGTCGGCCAGGGTGGCCGGCACGATAAACACATGGGCAAAAACCTGCACGGTGTCGGCCCGGGCCGGCACAGGCCCGGCCAGGCAGAGGGTAAAAAGGGCCAGAAGCACAAGGCGCAAAGGCTTGGTCATGCCGATTCCTTTTGCCGGCGGGGTCTGCCTGGGCCGGGACCGGCAGGGTCCGGGCGGCAGGGCAAATCCGGCCGGCGGGTCCCGGCAAGGCGCGGCGTCGGGCCTTGCCGGGACAGTTGCGTGGGGCGCGCGACCCGGCTTCGGGCGGCGGACCAGGGTTGGGCCTATTGGCCGAGGAGTTCCTTGAAGTGCTTGGCGCGCAGGGTCTCCAGGGTGCCGTCGGCCTTGATGGTGGCGATATACATTTCAAGATACTGCCACAAGTCGAAATCACCCTTTTGCAGGGCGATGCAGAAAGGCTCGTAGGTAAACGGCGTGAGGAGCGCCCGGGTGGTGTCGGGATTTTGCTTCTGGTGCTTGGCAATGGAGATCTGGTCGTAGAGAAAGGCGTCGGCCCGGCCGGTGGCCACATCCCTGGCGCAGGCCGTCTCTTCCTGGTAGCGGTTGATGGTGGCCTTGGGGAAGCGCTTGGCGGCGGTCAGGTCGGCGGTGGTGCCGGTCTTGACGGCAATGACCCGGCCCGGGGCGTCGAGTGCGGCCACGTCGGTCAGGTCCGGGGCCTTTTTGACGCTGACCAGGGCGCACAGGCCGGTGGTGAAATAGGGTGAGGAGAAGGTGATGGATTTGGCCCGTTCCAGGGTGCCGGTGATGCCGGAAATGATGATGTCGACTTTGCCGGCGGTGAGTGCCGGGATAAGCCCGGTCCACTCCATGTCCTTGATTTCCAGTTCCACGCCCAGGCGTTCGGCCAGGGTGCGGGCGATGTCCACGTCAAAGCCGACGGGTTTGCCTTGCTCGTCCACGTATTCGAAGGGCCAGAACTTGAGTTCCATGCCGACGACGAGTTTGCCGCGTTTGACGACCTGATGCAGGACGCTGCCGTCGTAGACATCATACGGTGCTATGGCCAGGGCGGTGCCGCAGCACATGGTCAGGGCCACGAAGGCCAGACTGACGATGCGGATGAAGCGGATCATGGGTATTCTCCGGGTATGGGGTTTGGCGGCGGCGAAACGCGGCTGCCGAGGTTTGATGACTAGCAAAAAAATGCCGAAAAGAAACCCTGTTCCGGATGATTGTCCGGGACAGGGGCGATTGGCGGCAGCAGGAGGGCATATGGGTCGATTGGCAGCCATGGCGGCGGCGATGGTCCTGGTCTTGGCGGTGGCGGGCTGCCTGGCTCCCGGACCCGAGGCGGTGGCCCGCAACTGGCGGCCGCAGGGGGCCGGCGGCCAGAGCCTGGGGCAACTTATTGCCGTGTCTCCGGGCCTTGTGGGTGCGACCTGGGAGTCCTACGACGGCCCGGCCGGGGAACCGCTCGTGCGTCTGGCCGTCGAATACGCTCCGGGCAAGGCGGCTCTGGGCTGTCCGGCCCCGGCCGCCGGGAGTCGGCTTGGGGCCCGGGCTTTTCTGATCCTGTCGCTGGCCGTGGGCAAAAACGGAACCGTTGATTTCGTCTCGGCCGAGGGACAGGCCTACACGGCCGGCGGGGCCTTTGCCTCCTTCCCCCTGGACATCGGCGTCATCGCCGATCTGGTGGCCAGGGCCAGTCCGCTGCCCTGCCCGGCCCTGGCCGTGCCGGATTATCTGTAGCGGCCTATTTGCCCTTGCTGGCCTTGATGGCTTCTTCGAGTTCTTCAAAGGTCGGGCGCTGGTGGATGGGGATGGCCCGGCGGCCGGCTTCCAGGGCCACCGGCGGCGGGTTGCCGCCGACAAAGGCGGTCAGCGAGGCCTTGGCCACCAGCAAAATGGACTCGGTTTCCTTGGCCCGGTACTCGATGTTGGTGGAGATGGGGCCGATGAAGCCGTACGCCAGCAAAACGCCCATGAAGGTGCCGACCAGGGCCGCGCCGATGCTGTGGCCGAGCACTTCGGCCGGCTCGTTGAGCTTGCCCATGGTGATGACGACGCCCAGAACGCAGGCCACGATACCCAGGGCCGGCATACCGTCGGCCACCTTGCTGATGCTGTGGGCCGGCAAAAGCGCCTCGTGCACCGTGGCCTCGATATCCGCCTCCATGATGGTGTCGAACTCGTGGGCCTCGATGTTGACCGTGGAAAAAATACGCATGGTGTCGCAGATAAAAACCAGCACTTCGTGGTTTTTCTTGTTCTTGGCGAAATTGGCGAAGATCGGACTTTCCGCCGGCCGTTCCACGTCTTTTTCAATGGCCACCAGACCCTCGCGGCGGATCTTCATGTACAGCCCGGACAGGGTGGTCAACAGTTCCGTATAATAGGCCTTGCTGGTGGTCATGCCGCCGAAAATGGTCATGGCCCCCTTGAAGGTGGCGATAAGCACTTCCTTGGGCGAACTGATGACCAGGGCCCCGAGCGCGCCGCCGCCGATCATGAGCAGTTCCGGCGGGGCGGCCGACAGGATCAGGTCGAAGTTGCCTTTTTCCAGGACGAAGCCGGCCAGGATGCAGCCGAGGACGATGAGGGTGCCAAGTATTACGAACATGGGTGCGCCGTTTCCTGTCCGGGCCGCTAAAACTGG
>NZ_MLBG01000010.1 GCF_001936595.1 Desulfovibrio sp. DV | reverse complement strand
GGGCAGTGCCCTTTGGAATCCCACCGGGGGAAAGTATGGTTGGACTGTGGGCGTTGCCAAGTCGGTGGGCTGATAGGGAGTCGCAGAGTCGGGGAGAGGCAGGCAATGCTGCTGCGGCATGAGGGCGAAATGGATCGGGAGTGCAGGGCATGGACGCAAACTTAAAGTTTTTCTTGAAAGACAGCATCCGCAAGATGGTGGACTTTTCCCAGACCGCCCAGAACCGGGGACTGCCGCCGCCGCCCCTGCAAAAGCCGTATCCGGCCGATGCGGCCTTGCTGGCCCTGCCCCGGCCCGGAGAGTGGGCCGGCATTGGCGACGTGTCGGTGGCTCGGGCCATCGCCGAAAGAAAATCCCACCGCAGTTTTCGTCGGGAGTTCTTGACCCTGGACGAGTTGTCTTTTCTTCTGTGGGCCACCCAGGGGCTGCGCAAGGCTCCGGGGCTGGCCGGCGGGCTTCGCACCGTGCCCTCGGCCGGCTGCCGCCATGCCTTCGAAACCTATCTGGCCATTTACCTGGTCCGGGGGCTTAATCCGGCCCTGTACCGCTATCTGCCGGTGGAGCACGCCCTGGTGGAAACCGCCCGCATGGAGCATCTGGACGAGGAGGTGGCCCTGGCCGCCTTCAACCAGGGTTTTGTGTCCCGGGGAGCGGCCACGTTTTTCTGGACAGCCGTGCCCGAACGCATGGAATGGCGCTACGCCGAGGCCTCCTACAAGGTCATGGCCCTGGACGCCGGCCATGTCTGCCAGAATCTCTATCTGGCCTGCGAGGCCATCGGGGCTGGGACATGCGCTGTGGCGGCCTATGACCAGGAAGCCTGCGACACGCTTTTGGGCCTGGACGGCGAAACCGAATTCACCCTCTATCTGGCCCCGGTGGGCAAGGTCTAAGGGCCGCAAGCGAGGAACCGCCATGGAAAAAGCCGAAGAATCCGGGAAAAAGATCGTGCTGTTCGCCTTTCGGGGCGACGTATCGTGCTTCGTCCACGTGCTCCTAAACGCCATCAACTACCGGGAAAAGGGCTACGAGGCCAAGGTGGTGCTGGAAGGCGAGGCGACCAAGCTTGTGGCCGTGCTGGCCAAGACGGACAACCCCATGCATGCCCTGTTTGAAAAAACCAAGGCGCTCGGGCTTTTTGCCGGGGTGTGCCGGGCCTGCTCCCATGTCCTTGGCAGCCAGGAAGCCTGCGTGGCCGAGGGGATGACGCTTCTTGACGACATGCACGGCCATCCGGGCATGGCCCGCTACAGCGAAGAGGGATTTACCATCCTGATTTTCTAGCCCAAAAAAACGGATTGATAGTGAGGCCGGGAGCGGGGGAAACACCCGTCCCCGGCTTTTATTTGCGCTTGAACATCTTTTCCATTTCGCGCCGGCCAAAGCGCACCGCCACCGGCCGGCCATGGGGGCAATAGTCGCGCTCCGGGGCCTTGGCCCACTGGGCAAGCAGGGCCACCGCCTCGTCATCGGTCAGCCGCGTGCCGGCCTTGATGGCCGTCTTGCAGCTCATGAGCACCCACAGGTCCTGCAAGGACTTGGACTGCCCCGACAGGGCCGCGCCAAGGTATTCCCGGGCCTGCCCCACGGTCAGCCCCGGCGGCGCGCCGGTGATGGCGGCCATGCCCGGACGCGGCGTTTCCACCACAAAGCCCATGGCCCGAAGCTCGGTAAAAAGGGTCTGGAGCCGGGCCTGCTCCGAGGGATGGAGGGCTATTTCCACCGGCATCCCCAGCGGCCGGCTGTGGCCCCGGCTGCCGCTGGCCTCCATGCCGGCGTAGATGACGCGTTCATGGGCGGCGTGCTGGTCCACCAGCACGAGCTCCCGGCCGAAATCCACAATGAGATAGGTGTCGTCGAACTGGCCCAGATAGCGCAGTCCCGGTGGCAGGGCCGGTTCCAGCTCCTCGGGGGTGCGGGCGCGCAACACCGTCTCTTCCGCAGCATAGCCGGCGTCGCCAGCCTCGCGGGCGGCGGCAGCCCGGCGGGCCAGGGCCGGCGGATCGAAATGGCGTGCCTGTCCGGCCGGGCCGGCCGGATCAGACTGTCCGAACTGGCCGGGCCGGGCCAAAGCGGCCGGGGTTTCCGCCACCCGCGAGGCCGGTCGGCCACTCCCGGGCATCTCTGAAGCTCCTGGCAGGGGCGGCAGGGTTTCGGCAAACGAGGTGCGCCCACGGTGTTGCCCGTCCGGCAGGGAGGCGGCCGACGGCGTGGTTTCATGGGGCGAGGGGGCGTCGGCACGCACCAGTTCGTCGAGGAAATCCCGGCGGCTGGCAAATTTCGGCGCTTCGCCGTCGGCCTTGACCCAGGGCTGGGGGGCCGGCACGGTGCGAAGGATGAGCGCCTTGTCCAGCGCCGCGCCAACAGCCCGGCGCAGATGCAGGAAAATGGCCTGCTCGTCGCGAAAACGCACCTCGGTCTTGGCCGGGTGGACGTTGACGTCGAGGTCTTGCGGGTCAATCGTCAGGAAAATGACCGCCTGCGGGTATTCCCGGGCCAGCAGCCGGCCCTTGTAGGCTTCGCGCACGGCGGCCAACAGCACCCGGTCAAGGACCGGACGGCCGTTGACGTAGAAATACATGCGGTCGGCCTTGGCCTGGGCCTTGAGCGGCTTGCCGAGCACCCCGGACACCGTCATGCCGTCGGCGGCGTAGGACATCTCAAAGAGATCTTCGGTGACGGCCGGCGGCCAGATGCCGGCCAGCCGGGCGGTCAGGGTCTGGCCGGCCGGAAAACGCAGGACCGTGCGGCCGCCGACCGTGAGCTTGAAGGCCACGTCCAGACGGGTGAGCGCCGCCCGGGCAAAGAGTTCGGTGGCCCGCTTGGTCTCGACAGCCTCGGATTTGAGGAATTTGAGCCGGGCCGGCACAGCGGCAAACAGGTCGCGCACCTCGATGCGCGTCCCCTTGGCCAGGGCGGCCGGGCCGCGCTCCAGGATGCGGCCGTTTTCCACGGCCACAAACGCGCCTTCCTCAAAGGCCTCGTGGCGCGAGGCCATGCGGAAGCGCGACACCGAGGCGATGCTCGGCAGGGCCTCGCCGCGAAAGCCGAAACTGGCGATGGTTTCCAGCTCGGCCATGGACGTGATTTTGCTTGTGGCGTGGCGGGTGAGCGCCAGGGGCAGTTCTTCGGGCGTCATGCCGCCGCCGTCGTCGCTTATGATGATGGCTGTGCGGCCGCCGCCTTCGATGGTGGCCTCGATGCGGCTGGCGCCGGCGTCGAGGCTGTTTTCCATAAGCTCCTTGAGCACACTGGCAGGCCGTTCCACCACCTCGCCGGCGGCGATCTGGTTTTGCAGTTCCGGCGGCAGGATGCGGATGGTGCGATGGGTTGTGGCGTTTGGCATGGCCCATTTATACGCCTTTTCATCCCGCCCTGCCAGCCGGCTGATTCGGCTGGAAAACCGCTTCCGATGGGCGTAGGTACGGGCGGGTCGTCACCGCAAAGGAGCGTTTCATGGCCATCGAACACAACTACCTGCGCACCCTGGTCCGGGTTTCAAATATCGTTAAAAACTATGAATTGCTGCGCCAAAACGGCGGCCAGATCATTGCCGTGGTCAAGGCCGACGCCTACGGCCATGGCCTCGTTGAAACAGCCTCAGCCCTGGCTGGCGCCGGCTGCCAGGCCTTTGCCATCGGTTCGGTGGCCGAGGGCGCGGCCCTTCGCCAGGCCGGTCTGGCTGCTGAGATCATTTCCCTGCTCGGGCCGGTCCTGCCCCAGGACGACGTCCTGGCCATCGAAAAGGGCATCATTCCCTTTGTCCATGATTTTGACCAACTCGACCGGCTGGCCACCGCCTGCAAGGCCCTTTCGCGAACGGCCCGGGTGGCGCTCAAGTTCGACACCGGCATGGCCCGCCTGGGCTTTGCCGAGGCCGATGCGGCAAGGCTCGCAGAAGTGCTGGGCAAAACCCCCTGCCTCGAAGTGGCCATGGTCAGTTCCCATCTGGCCACGGCCGATGATCCGGCCGCCTTTGACTTCGTGGCCGAACAGGGGGCGCGTTTTGCCCGCATCTGCCAGACCCTGCGCCACGGCGGGCTGTCGTTTCGGGCCTCGCTGTGCAATTCCGCCGGTATCCTGGCCCACGGCGACAGCATCGGCTTTGACGCCCGCCGGGCCGGCATTGCCCTGTACGGGGTCAATCCCTTTGCCGGCACCAACCGCGAGGGCCTGGGCCACGGGCTGCTGCCGGCCATGGAGACCACCACCCGCATCGTGTCGGTCCACGACCTGCCGCGCGGGGCGTCCATCAGCTACGGCCGCACCTATGTGGCCGAGCGCGACATGCGGGTGGCCATCGTGGCTGTCGGTTATGCCGATGCCTACAGCCGGGGCCTGTCCAACAAGGGCTTTCTGTGTCTGGCCGGCCGGCGCGTGCCCATCCTTGGCCGGGTGTGCATGCAGCTGACCGCCGTGGACGTCACCGGCCTTGACGCCGTCAAACCCGGTGGCCAGATTCATCTTCTCGGAGGCGACGGGCCGGGAGCGATTACCGCCGATGATCTGGCCCTGTGGTGGGGGACCATCCCCTATGAGGTGTTCTGCCTGCTCGGGCTCAACCCTCGCCAGTACGTTTGAAATTTGCTAGAGGGTCAAATCACTCCCGCAACCAAGGATGCGCCTTTTCCGGTCATGAAGCGCCACACCCTGTTTCTCAATATGTACAGCGCCATGCTCGACGTCCTGGGACCGAGCGGCTGGTGGCCGGCGGCCACGCCCTTCGAGATGGCCGTGGGCGCAATCCTCACCCAGAATACCAACTGGCAGGGGGCCGCCCGGGCCATGGACAACATCCGAAAGGCCGGCCGGCTCGATCCTGTGGCCCTTTACGAGCTGCCGGACAATGATTTGGCCGAGTTGCTGCGCCCGGCCGGCTATTTCCGCCTCAAGGCCGGACGCCTCAAAAATCTCCTGGCGTTCATTGTCGAAGAACTGGGCGGTGACATCACCACCCTGGCCGACGCCGGCCTGGATGCGGCCCGGGAGCGGCTGCTGGCTGTCAAAGGCGTGGGGCCGGAGACTGCCGACAGCATCCTGCTCTATGGCCTGGGCCTGCCGAGCTTTGTGGTGGACGCCTACACCGCCCGCATCTGCTCCCGGCACGCGCTCATTCCGCTAGAGGCATCCTACGACGAGTTGCGCGAGCTCTTTATGGACGCGCTGCCGGTCGACGTTGGACTCTACAACGAATTCCACGCCCTGCTCGTGCGGGTGGGCAATGGCTGGTGCCGCCCGCGTGCGCCCAAATGCGATGACTGTCCCCTGGGCCGGTTTTTGCCGTGATGCGCGTTGCCGTCCGCGCTTGCCTGGCTCTTTTTCTGGCCCTGGCCCTGGCTCCAGGCCCGGCCCAGGCCCGCAAGCCGGTTGCGCCCGACCCGGCCGAGGCCCGGGCGCGCCTGAGCGAAGCCCGGGCCAGGGTTGCGGCGAGCGAGGCCGAGACCCGGCGCTTGTCCCGGCAACTGGCGGCGCTGGAGGCGGCCCGCGACAGCGAGGCGAGACGTCTGGCCTCTTTGCTGGCCGCCCTGTGGCCCCTTCGCGCCGAGAGCCTTGCCGCCGGTGTGCCGGCCGGCAGCGACTGGGCCGAGTCCGACCGCCGCTATGTCTGGACCAGGTCGCTCTATGAAGCGGCGCTCACGGCCCGGCAGGCCTTTGACGCGGCTGCGGCCAAGGCCAGGCAGGGGCGTCTGGCCCGCGACGATGCGGCGCTGCGCCTGCTGGCCGGCCAGAAGGAGTCGGACCGGGCTTTTTCCGAAGCCGTGACCAGCAGGGTGCGCGAACTGGAAAACGCCCCCGGCTCCCGGGCGGGCGACGGCGCGGTTGTGCTCGGGCAGGCCCTGGAGGCGACCGTCGCCCCGGGCGATGCAAGTGACCGGGGTGCTGCCGCCGAGGCCGGGCCGGCTGTGTTTGCGCCGCCGCCCGGCGGCTTGTCCTGGCCGACGCCCGGCAAGGTCCTCATCCCGTTTGCCGCCGCCAACCAGGCCTACCGCCAGGGCATGGTCCTGGCCGCCCCCGAAGGGTCACCCGTGGCCGCCGCCGCCCCTGGCCGGGTGGTTTTTACCGGCACATTGCGTGGCCTTGGCCGGGTGGTTATCCTGACCCATGATGATCGCTGCCACACGGTCTACGCCTGTCTCGGCGACAGCGCCGTATCGGTCGGCGAGGCCGTGTCCGGCGGGGCACCGCTTGGCAGCAGCGGCTATTGCAACCAGACGCGGGCTTCCGGCGTCTATTTCGAATTGCGTTTTCGGGAAAAAGCCCTTAATCCGGCGGAGTGGCTTGCCGTCAGGCGCTAGGGCTCGCCTCTGGCCGGCGGCGCGGGATTTGCCTGCTGCCCCGGCCGCTTCGAGGTCCGTCAGTTTCGTGGAGGAGATGGTATGCGTTTTTTGACCAAAGTGTCGTGTTCTCTGGCCGTCTGCCTGGCCCTTGGCTCCGTCGCATTTGCCGCCGCGAAACCCGAGGATGACCGGTTTGCGCCGCTCAAGCGCTTCAGCCAGGTCATGGATCTGGTGGAAAACCACTACGTCAAGCCCGTCACCCGCAATGAACTCATTGATGGGGCCATCGTCGGGATGCTCCAGCAGCTCGATCCCCATTCAAGTTTTCTGTCCAAAGACGAATTCAAGGAGATGCAGGTCAGCACCTCCGGTGAATTCGGCGGCATCGGTATCGAGATCAGCATGGAAAACGGCCGCCTGACCGTCATTTCCCCCATTGACGATACTCCGGCCGACAAGGCCGGCATCAAGTCCGGCGACGTTATTTTGGAGATCGAGGGCGAGTCCACCCAGGACATGACCCTGGTCGACGCCGTGCAGAAGATCCGCGGACCCAAGGGCAAGGCCGTGTCCCTGACCCTTGTGCACAAGGACCAGCAAAAGCCCTTCAAGGTCAAGGTGGTGCGCGACACCATCCCGATCATCAGCGTCAAAGCCAACGAAGTCGAGCCGGGCTATCTCTACATCCGCCTCAATCGCTTCAACGAGAATACCACCACCGAGCTCAAGCAGGCCCTGACCGATTACCAGAAGGGCGGCAAACAGCTCAAGGGCACCATCCTTGATCTGCGCAACAACCCCGGTGGTCTGCTCGAACAGGCCGTCAACGTGTCCGACGTGTTTTTGCCCAGCGGCCAGATCGTTTCCATCAAAGGCAAAAACCAGGAACAGGAGAAGATATTCTCGGCCAAGGGCGACGGCTCCGACGTCGTTTCGCCGCTGGTGGTGCTGATCAATTCCGGTTCCGCTTCAGCCTCGGAAATCGTGGCCGGTGCCCTCAAGGACCACAAGCGCGCCCTGCTCGTCGGTGAGAAGACCTTTGGCAAGGGGTCGGTGCAGACCGTCATTCCGCTCTCCGACGGCTCCGGCATCAAGCTGACCACCGCCCTGTACTACACGCCAAGCGGCCGCTCCATCCAGGCCGAAGGCATCGAACCCGACTTCATGGTCCCCATGCAGGATAACGAGTCTGATCGCGACAAGCTCGCCGCCAACCACCAGTTCCGCGAGCGCGACCTGACCCGGCATTTGGAAAACAAGAAAAAGAAAGCGTCCGACGCGACTGATGATCCCAAGCAGAAGATGCTCGATCAGCTTGCCCGGGACAATCAGCTCAAACTCGCTCTGGAATTGGTGAAGTATTTCCCCATCAAAACCTACGTCCCCTAAGAAGCGCCCAGCCAGGAAGGGAGCCGCCAAACCCGCCAAGGGACCGGGCAAGGCTCCCAAGGGCACACGAGCCGGAGGGAACAAACGCATTGTTCTCTCCGGCAAACCTGTTTTAACAGCCGTGGCCGGTCTGGCCCTGGCTGCCACTCTCGTCGTGCTCGCCTCCATGCTCTTTGGCCCTTTCCCGTCGCTGCCCTGGGAACGCACTGTGGCCCCGGCCGTCAAGACGACAGCCCCGAAGCAGGTGGCCGAGAAAAAGAAACGCGACGTTGGCAAACCCCAGTCCCAGACCCAGGCCCAGCCTCGGGCGCAGACCCCGGAGCAGATCCTGGCCGAGGCCCTGGCCCAGGCAAAAGCCCAGGCCCAGACCCAACCGGCAAAGCAGGCCGCCGTCCATTACGAAGAGCATCTGCCGCCCCAGGCCGGCCAGCCTGAAAACGGCAATGGGAGCCACGAAATACGCGCCAGCGTCGAGCCGCCAAGCCCGACGGCCCCGTCGGCTCCGGCTCCGCCCGAGCCCCAGACCCATCCCGTGGCCCGGGATGCGGGCAAGGGGCCCCGCATGGTCGTGGTCATCGACGATATCGGCGACCATCCGGTCATGGCCAAAAACCTGACGGAACTGCCGTTTCCGGTCACCCTGGCCATCCTGCCCAGCCGGCCCAGAACCAGTTCCGTCGAAGCCATGGCTGCAGCCCAGGGCATTGAGATCATTTTGCACCAGCCCATGCAGCCCGGCAGCTACCCCCGCGTCAACCCCGGCCCTGGTGCGCTTTTTACCGATATGGACGCCCAGCGCGTCAAAAGCATCGTGGCCGACAACCTCGCCCAGCTGCCCCATGTCAAAGGCATCAACAACCACATGGGCTCTGCGTTTACCAGCGATCCCGAAGGCATGGACGCAGTCATGGCCGTGCTCAAGGAAAAGGGCCTGTTCTTCCTCGATTCCGTCACCTCTGCCGTCAGCGCCGGCCCCGAAGCCGCCCGAAAACACGGCGTGCCGTTTTATCGCCGCGCCGTGTTCCTCGACAACGTCCGAAACGTCCGCACCATCCTCGGACAACTCAAAACCGCCGAACGAAACGCCATCAAAAACGGCCGGGCCATTGCCATCGGCCATCCCTACGGCGAAACCCTGGAAGCCCTGAAAATTTGGGCCAAAGAACGCGAACTAGGCGTTGCCGTCGTAACGCTCACCGAACTCGGCCCTGAATTCTGAGCCGGTTGTAACGGGTGGGGGAGGCAGTGCAGGGCAGCGCCCTGCACCGCCTCCCCGTTAGCAGGGGTCCGGGGGGATCATCCCCCCGGCCGCCGGAGGCATCTTCTCGTCTCGTATCTTCTCTTCTCTCGATTATTTCCCTTTCCCTCTCGCTTCGAACTTGGCCACGATGCGGTCCTGCCAGCGTGACAGGGCGTAGGAGGCCGGCAGGCTGACTGCGGCCAGCAGGCACATGGCGGCGAAGGGGTGCAGGCTTTGCAGCAGGTTTGCGCCGTAGCCGAGGATGGGCTGGTGGAGCAGGTAGAAGCTGTAGGAGGTGGCGGCGGCCAGGGAGACGGCGGGTTTGGCCCCGAGTCGGGCCATGGCCGGCCAGGAGAAGAGTGTGCCGCCGAGTCCCAGGCAGGTGATGGTGAGCAGGATATGGGCCAGTGTGGCGGGCAGATGGGCCTTGTACACGATGGCCAGGGGCAGGCCGAAGTAGGTTGCGGCCAGGAAGCCGACCAGCCAGGAGGTTGGGATGCCGCTTACCGGATCCCCCTGGCGGGGATTGGCGGCGCGGGCTTTCCAGGCCAGGGCGAAGGCCATGCCCAGGGCGAATTCGGGCAGCCGGTAGGGCAGGTTGAAGTAGAGCATGTAGTCCAGCAGGGCGGCGGTTGTGCTGACTTTGGCCAAAAGCGACAGGACGATCCACAGGCCCCAGCCGAAGGCGAGGCAGCCGGCGGTGGCTCGGGCCGGGCCGAACTTGGTGAAAAGGCGCAGCAGCAGCGGGAAGGTCAGGTAGAACTGGGCCAAAAGCCCCATCCACCACAAGGCCGGTTCGAGGCAGAAAAACCGCGTCGGGTCGAAGGTTTGCACGAAAAAGAGTTTTTCGGCCACGCAGGCTCCCAGGGCAGCCAGGGGCATGGCTCCGGCGAGTAGCGCCACCACGCTCCACAGGGCCAGGGAGAGATAGTATTGCGGGGTGATGCGGCCGAAGCGGCGGCGGAAAAAGTCGAAGTAGGCCAGGGGCGGCTTGCCGCCGGGATTGGCGTGGGGCAAGGTGAGCACGAAGCCGGTGATGGCGTTAAAGACCACCACGCCGAGGTAGCCCTGGCTCATGATGTCGCCGAGGATGGGGCCAAAGGGATTTTGCGCGCCACCGGCGGGCAGCACGGTCCAGAGGTGGTAGAAGAAGATGCCGAACATGGCCAGGACCCGGATGCTTTCGATCTGGGTGACGCGGCGCTGCATGGGGATTCCTTTGGTCGGTTGGGGGTGGAGCCGGACGCGGGCGGCATGGGGTGCGCCTTTGGCCGCAGGAATGCTCCCGTTGTGGCGAAAAGCCGGGCATATTGCAAGGTTTGGGAGGGAAATCGGTCATGCGGGTGACGTTTGTGGGAGTTGGCGAGGCGTTTGACGAATGTTTGCCCAATACCAGTCTGTTTGTGGCCGGCATGGCCGGCGAGTCGCGCCGCACAGTGCTTTTGGACTGCGGCTTCACGGCTGCGGCGGCCTTTTTCGGCTGTCCCGGCCTGTCTGATTCCGACCGCCGCGACGGGCCTGACGCGGTGTGGATTTCCCATTTTCATGGCGACCATTTTTTCGGCCTGCCGTATCTGCTGGCCCGGATGCAGGAGCAGGGGCGGGTGCGGCCGCTGTTTCTTCATGGCGGCGAGGGCCTGGCGACGCGGGCAGGGCAGGTTGTCGATCTGGCCTATCCGAATTTGCGGGCCAGGCTTGATTTCGAGCTGGTGTGTCTTGAGGCCCGGCCGGAGGTGCCGTTGGTGATGGCCGGATTTGCCGCCCGGGCGGCTGTGACCGGGCATGGCGCGCCGTGTCTGGGTCTGCGTCTGGAGACCCGGTTCGGGGTGCTGTATTATGGCGGGGACGGCGCGCCGACGCCGGCCTGCCGGGATTTGGCCTCGGGTTGCACCCTGGTGGTCCAGGAAGGCTATGGGATTTCGCCGGGCGTTGCCGGGCATGGGTCGGTTGCCGAGGCGGTGGAAACGGCCGAGTCGGCCTGGGCCAACGCCCTGGCCGTGGTGCATGTGCGCCGGGAGCTGCGCCGGGAGCGGGGCGAGGCGATTCGCCGGACCCTGGCCGGGGCGTCGATCCGGGCTTTTCTGCCGGAGCCGGGCGAGGTCTTTGAGGCCTAGCCCCGGGGACGTGTCAGGACAGCATTGGCTGTCGGCCTGCCGTGCTTTTTCGACGGGCCGGCACCCAAGCGAAGCGGTCTGCAGGCGTGAAACGCCGCACGGCTCTCAGCGTGAGGCGCTGCCCATGGCCGAGTCGCCGACCACGAGGTAGCTGCCGGGCCGCGACACCGGACGTCGATCCCGGCGCAACAGCCACAGGTCGCGCTCTTTATCGGTCGAGGCAATGGACTCGTAGTGCCGGTCGAGGATGGAATGCTGGTCGAGAAAGGCATTGGCCGCTGCCGAGACCCGCACGCAGCCCTTGGAGTCCGGGCCGCCCAGGCGGGGTTCGCCCTGGTCGGGGTCGGTGGCGTGCATTAAAAGGCGCATCTGGCTGTCGTAGACCCCCTGGCGGAACTGGCGCGGGGCCTGCTGGTAGCCGAAATCCCAGACCCGGCTGCCGCGTGCACCAAGGCCGCGCCAGCCTTTGCTGTTCTTGGTCCCTTCGGCCCGGTAGCCCCAGTTTTCCGGCAGGTGCTCAAAGACGCCGACCGGGGTGATAAACGAGTCCTCCCCGGGGCGCAGTTTGCCGGAGGAAATAAAATCGGCTCCGAGCAGGACCACATGCTGCCCCTCGGCGTCGAAGAAAGCCAGAATGATAAGCTGGGTGGATGGATTGCGGTCGGCGTAGACGAAATACTGGCTCACGGACAGATCGGCTCCGGCGGCCTTGAGCCGGGCCAGGGCGTCGGTGCGCACGGCGTCGCGGTAGGCATTGGCCGGGGTCGTCAACAGGTCGAGGCGGTGCTGGCCGCCCTTGGAACCGAGACGGGCCAGGGTCTTTGTGGTGACTGTGGCGGCAAATTCCTGGCTGACCTGAACCAGTTCCTGGCGCAAGGCGGGGTTGGCCACCTGGGCCATTTCGGACTGGGCAAATCCATGGCCATTGACAGCGGCAGTTGCCGCCCCGGAGGGTTCCTGTCTGGTTTTGGCGGCCTGGGCAGCTTCCGGGCAACCGGGCAGCCCGGCAGCCAGGGAGAGGCCCAGGGCGAGGAGGCAGACTGTGGCCAGGGCAGGACGAAAAAGCGGGCCTCCCGACCGAGGGAAACCCGCTTGGCTGGCCATGTGGCGCGGCGTGCACGAAGCGACGCTAGAAGACCCGGCGGCCTCCGGCATAATGCGTTCTCCAGTAATCTTCTTCGAGGTGTGAGATGGTCACGTTCTTGCCGTAGGTTGCGCTGTGGATGAACTTGCCGTTTTCCAGATAAATACCGACGTGATTGATGCCCCGTTTGGAGCGGAAAAAGACGAGATCGCCTTTGCGCAGGCTGTTTTTGGCGACTTCCTTGCCCACCTGGTACTGTTCGCGGGAAGAGCGGGGCAGATTGACGCCGTAGCGGTTAAACACCCAGGTGGTAAATCCCGAGCAGTCAAACCCGGTGTTGGGATCGCAGCCGCCTGAGCGGTAGCGGGTGCCGAGCTGGGTGGAAGCGGTGCGCAGGATGCGGTCATAGACGCCGCCCTTGCGCTGGACCGCAGCCACTTCGAAAAGATTGTCGCTGATGAGCTTGTCAGGCGAAGCAGCCGTCTGCTTGGGGGCCGATGGGTGGCCCTGGTCGAAAAGATTGCCTGAAATGAGATTGTTTTCGGCGGTGGCGATCAGCCGGGCCTCGGGGACGTTGCCGTCAATGAAGTTGTTGCGGGCGTTAAAGCCTTGGTAGTCTTCAAACTGGTAGGAGTAGGATTTGGGTTTTGAAGAACACCCGGCCAGGGCGAAGGCCAGGATTGCCATGATGGCGAACGGTTTGAGCTTGCGTAGGGCGTTGGCGTGTGCGTGCGCGTCGGTCAAAACTTTTTCTCCTTGCTGGAGTTGCCGGCCGGGGCCGCATCCACGTATCCGTCCAATCCAATCGATACCGTGGGGGCGTTCATCGCTTGCAGGCGCGATGAATCTTGTCGCAATCGCCGGATACATTTCTTCAAAAGGTAGGCTTTGTTTAAAAGCTTCAAAAATCCCCGTCAAGGATATTTTGAGAATTTAATAAATTGAAATCTCCTCCAGGCAACGCTCCAACCCTTGTCCGGGGGGCGAAAATGGGGAACAATCAGCGGAAATGGCGATCATTTTTTCTGCAACGACAGCCCGGGGGAAAGGCCGCGTGCCGGCCGCTCCGGGCGACACCCTGGCCCGGGCGCTTTTCCGGGCAGGTTTCTTCGTTGGTGTGCCGCTTTGCGCCGGCCTTGGCCGTTGCGGCCGTTGCCAGGTCCGGTTTCTGCGGGATGCACCTTTGCCTTTGCCGGCTGAACGCCGCCGCCTGTCCGGGGGGGCTCTGGCAGACGGCTGGCGGCTGGCCTGCCTGCATCCGGCCCGTGGCGGCGAGGCTCTCGCCCTGGCCGACACCGGCCCGGCTCCGGCCTACGACCGGCTGGCTGGCCCCGCCCCTGTTTCCGTGGCCGGGCCGGTGGGGCTGGCTGTCGATTGCGGCACCACCGGGCTGGCCTGGCGGGTGGTGTCCCTGGCCGACGGCAGGGTTGCGGCCGAGGGCCGCGGGGTCAATCCCCAACTCGGGGCCGGGACCGAGGTGGTTTCCCGGCTGGCCTTTGCCCTGGAGCCGGGCGGCGGGGCCTATTTGCGCCGGCTGGTCATCGACGAGCTGCTCCGTATGGCCGCCCTGGCCGGACCGCAGCTTTCTGCCCTGTGTGTGGCCGGCAACCCGGCCATGCTGTCGATTTTATGCGACAAACCCCTGGCCGGTCTGGCCCGCGCCCCGTATGGCCTGGCCTGGCGGGCCGGCGAGACCGTCGATCTGGGGAGCGGCCTGCCCCCGGCCTATGTGCCGCCATTTTTCGGCCCTTTTGTCGGAGCCGACATTGCCGCCGGACTGGCCGTGCTGACCCGGCAGGCCCCGGCCTATCCGTTCATGCTCGTCGATCTTGGCACCAATGCCGAAATGGTCCTGGCCCTTGGGCCGGACCGTTTCCTGGCCGCCAGCGCCCCGCTTGGGCCGGCCCTGGAAGGCGTGGGGCTGTCCCAGGGAGCCATGGCCGGGCCGGGTGTGGCGGTGGCCTTTGACCTGACGCCTGGGGGACTGGTCCCGGTTTTCTTCGGGGGTGGGCCGGCTCCGGCGGTGCCAAAGGGCATTGCCGGACCGGGCTATCTGTCCCTGGCCGCCCGGTTGCGGGAGCAGGGGGTCCTTGACGTGGACGGGCGATTCGCTACAACCCCGGCCGCGACCCCGCTTGGCCGGCGACTGGCGGCCGGGATCGGCAACAGGCATGGCGAACCGTCTTTCGTGACGGCCGGCTGCCGGCTGCCGGCCTCCGACGTCGAGGAGCTGCTCAAGGTCAAGGCCGCCTGCAATCTGGCCTTTTCGAGCCTGCTTGCCGCCGGCGCCCTGACCACGGCCCAGCTCGCCTCGGTCCATCTGGCCGGGGCGTTCGGCACGGCCGTCTCGCCCGGGGATCTGGAAACCCTCGGCTTTTTCCCGCCGGGACTGGCCGGCAGAACCCATGTCGCCGGCAATCTTTCCCTGGAAGGCGCCGCACTTTTTCTCACCGATCCGGCCAGCCGCGAGCAGGTCGCAGCCCTGGCCGCCAAGACCGCCGTGGTCCCCCTGGTCGCTGCCGACGATGCCGGTTACGCCTTCATCCAAAGGATGGTTTTTTCCTATGTCCCGTGATGCTGCTGATTCATTGCCCCGCTCCGGCCCGATTGGAGCCGCCCGCCACCTGTTTGCGGCCATCCCCCCGGAGGTTTCGGCCCGGCTGTCGGCCTACCCGGAGATGCTGCGCCGGGTGCTGCCGCTGCGTCCGGCCATGATCCGGGAGTTGCCGCGTCTGGTGCGCGAGCTGTCCATGTCCCTGACGGCCGAACGCGAAGGCGGCCCAAGGCCTGGATATTTAAGCGAACCGCGCACGCTTTCGGCCTATGCCTGGTACTATCTGCCCTGGAACCTCATGCGCCTGTCGCGCCTGCTGCCCGGACTCGACCTCAACCTCCCGGACGGCGGCCTGGTGTGCGACCTGGGCAGCGGCCCGTTGACCTTTGTCCAGGCCTTGTGGCTGTCGCGGCCGGACCTGCGCCGCAAAAAACTGCGCATTGCCTGCCTGGACCGTTCCAAACGGGCCCTGGACCTGGGGCTTGGGCTTTTTACCGAACTGGCCGGCTTCGATCCGACCGCCCCGGACGCGCCGTGGAACATCCGGGTGACCCGGGGCGAATACTGGCAGGGCCTGACCGGGGGCGCAGACCTGATCGCCATGGTCAACGTGGCCAACGAACTGGCCGGCACCAGCCGCGACCCCCTGGATTCGCGCATGGAGCGGGTGGCGGCCCAGTTGACCGACGCCCTGGCCCCGGGCGGACGGGCCTTGGTCGTCGAACCCGGAACCCGGCTTGGCTGGCGCTGCCTGCTTGGGATGCGCGAGGCCTTTATCGAGCTGGATATGGACATCTCCGCGCCCTGTCCCCACCGGGAGGAGTGCGTGCTGGTCGGGGGCCGCACCCGGGCCTGGTGCCATTTCAACATGTCGTCCAAGGGCGCGCCCAAGTGGCTGACGACCTTTTCCGAGCGGGCCAACCTTGGCAAAGAGCGGCTCAGCCTGTCGTTCCTGCTGGCCCGAAAGAGCCGGCCGAGCGTGGAATCCCGGGCGGTCCGGGTCGTTTCCGGGGCCTTTGCCCTGGCCGATGTCCCGGGCAGCGCCGTCTATGGCTGTTGCCAGAGCGGTCTGGCCGTGCTGGTGGCCCCGGATCGCCGGCCGCCATTTCCCGGCGACCTCCTGGCCGTGGACATCCCGGCCAACGCTCCCCTCGACGGCAAAAGCGGTGCGCCCCGGGTCATGCTGCCGGTTGACCCGGATGCGCCGGCCCCGGCCAAGCCCCAACCGGCACGGCAGGAAAATGCCGGCGCGCCGGCCAGACGGCTTCCGTCGGCCCGGCCCCGGGGGACCGGCAAACCCTCCCGGCCCGGCGGCGACGCTGCCGGCCGCGAGGCCGCCGGCGGGCGGTCCCGACCGGGAGGGGCCGGGACAAAAACGGCCGGTCCGGCCCGGAAAAAAGCGAAGAAAACAACGAAACGCCAGCCGCGCCGGACAGAATGACCGGGCCGGGCGGCGGCGTAGGCCCTTGAGTGGCAAATTGCATCCGGGTGGTGTCACGCAGTACCGGCCGGCAGCGACACACCGCTGTACTGTGAACGCTACAGAGGCCTGCCGCGATGACAGTTGTTGTCCAAGGGCGTGAAATACGATAGGGAGTGCGGCATCCGGCTGCACGGACGAACCAGTCAGCAATGAAGGAAAAGGAGGTCCCGCGTGGAGGTGTCGCAGACTGGCATCCCGGGGCTCGTCGTCGTCAAACCCAGAGTTTTCGGCGATCATCGGGGTTTTTTTCTGGAGACGTACAGCCGCGAGGCCTATGCCCGGGCTGGGTTGGACTATGATTTTGTTCAGGACAACCACGCCCGTTCCGGTCCCAAAGGGGTGCTGCGCGGGTTGCATTTCCAGTTGCCGCCGGCCACCCAGGCCAAGCTTGTCTGGGTAACGCGGGGCGCTGTCTTTGATGCGGTGGTTGACTTGCGGGTGGGCTCGCCGACGTACGGGAAGTGGTACGGCATTGAGTTGTCGGCGGACAATTTTTTGCGGCTCATGGTTCCCCGGGGCTTTGCTCACGGCTATGTCACCCTGACGGAAGATGCGGAATTCATGTACAAGGTGGATGCACCCTACACCCCGGCCCAGGATGCCGGCATTGCCTGGAACGATCCTGAAATCGGCGTGTCCTGGCCGGTAACGGACCCCATCCTGTCTGAAAAAGATGCTGTCCAACCCCGTCTGGCCGACGTCGGTTCTCCCTTCACCTATGCTCCCTGATCGCAGTCGGGACAAGGAGACGGCATGACCAGCACCGATTCCGTGGCGGCCGAGAGCAGCCGCCACGCCCTCATTCTGGCCGGGGGCTCCGGCACACGGCTGTGGCCGCTGTCGCGGACCTTGCTGCCCAAACAACTCTTGGCCCTTGGCGGCGACGAGACGTTGCTGCAGACCACGGTGCATCGGGTGGCCCGGGCCTTTGCCCCGACCCGGATCGCCGTGGTGACCAACGAGGAACATGTTTTCGAGGTGCGCGCCCAGTTGCGCGGCCTGCTTCCCGACGTGGCCGGGGCGGTCCTGGCCGAACCGGTGGGCAGAAACACCCTGCCGGCCATTTTGCTTGGCCTGGAGCGCATTGTCGCGACCGATCCCCAGGCCGTGGTCGGAGTGTTCCCGGCCGACCACCGCATTGACGATGCCGCTTCGTGGGTCCGGGCCATGGACCAGGCGACCGATCTGGCCCGCCAGGGCTGGTTCGTCACCTTCGGCATCCCGCCCCAGGCCCCGGAGACGGGCTACGGCTACATCCATCGGGGCGATGCGTTGGGAACCGGCAGCTACGCCGTGCTTGGCTTTACCGAGAAACCCGATCTGGCAACGGCCGAGAAGCTCCTGGCCAGCGGGCACTATTTCTGGAACAGCGGCATGTTCGTGTTTCGGGCCGATATGTTTCTCGAGGCGGTGGCCGCCCATGCCCCGGCCCTGTACGATTGGTGGCAGGCGCGGGGCGAACGGCCCCTGGCTGCGGGCTATGCCGGCATCCCGGATGTTTCCGTGGACTACGGCGTGGTGGAAAAGCTCGACCGCATCGCCATGGTCGAGGCGGGCTTTGACTGGGACGACCTGGGCAGCTGGGAGGCCCTATACCGCCTGGGCAAGCGTGACGCCAACGGCTGCGTGATCAAGGGCGACGTGCTGGCCCTGGATTGCTCGAATTCGCTCTTTTTTTCACAAGGGAGCACCCTGGCCGCGGCCGGGGTCAAAGACCTCATCGTCATCCAGACCCGCGACGCCACCCTGGTGTGCCCGGTGTCCGAAGCCCAGCGGGTCAAGGACGTGGTGGGGGCGCTCAAGTCCCAGGGCAGCAAGCTGGTGGAAGCCCACGTGACGGTGCGCCGTCCCTGGGGCAGTTATACCGTGCTTGAGGACGGGCCGGGGTTTAAAATCAAACGGATCGTGGTGCTGCCCGGGGCGCGCCTGTCGCTGCAGATGCACCACCATCGGGCCGAACACTGGGTTGTCGTGTCCGGCACGGCCCTGGTCCAGGTCGGCGAAAAAGAAATTCTTCTTTCCGACAACCAGTCCGTGGACATCCCGAAGACCAGCCTGCACCGGTTGTCCAACCCCGGAAAAGTGCCGGTTGAAATCATAGAAATCCAGTCCGGACCGTATCTTGAAGAAGACGATATCGTGCGTTTCGACGACATCTACGGACGCGAGGGCAAGGTGCCGGGAAAGAGTCAGCCAGGTGTCGGGGATTCGTGAAAATTTTCATAAGACCTTGACACGACAGTTGCAGCTTGGATAAAAAGCGCGGTGCGACAATCTGCGCCGGGGTGAGGGGACAAACCCCCGGAAGGACTCGCGACGTGGAGACACGTCTTTATATTATCCGTCTTTTCCACAGGGAAAAGCGGCCGCCGTGTGCCATTGCGCGCGGTGGACAACCAGCAACGGCATGGGCAGGGGAAGTATGGAGGAGAAGAGATCGAATTCGGCCGGCGGCGTGGGCGGCTTGGTGCTTTGCACCCTGATCGGCTTCGTCGGCGCCCTCGTGGTGGGATGGGTCATCTTTCCGAAGATGCTCTACAGCGAAAAGACACAACCCATTCGTTTCAGTCACACTGTCCACACACAGCTTGGCATTGACTGTGAGCAATGCCACCATCTGGGTCCGGACGGCCGATTCGCCGGCCTGCCCTCGACCGAGTCCTGTGCCGAATGCCATGGCGAAGAAACCGGCGATACCTCGGCCAATGGCAAGGAAATCGACAAGTTCATCAAGGATTATGTCAAGACTGGCGTTCAGGTCCCCTGGCTCGTGTACCAGTACCAGCCCGACAATGTGTTTTTCTCGCACGCCGCCCACCGTGGTTTCGAGTGCACCAAGTGCCATCTCGATGTGGCCAAGATGGACAATCCGCCGGCGTACTATGAGAACCGTTTGAGCGGCTACAGCAAAGACACGATGAAGATGTGGGAGTGCGAACGCTGCCATGCCTCTATGGGCACCAGCAACGCCTGCTACGTCTGTCATAAATAAGGGGGGAGAAATGGGACTTGATCGCAGAGCTTTCCTCGGGCTTGTGGCGGGTGGCACCGTGGGCATCATGTTCACCCCCGTTCCGTGGAAATTAATTGATGACGCTTCCATCTGGACGCAGAACTGGCCTTGGATTCCCAAGGTGCCCAAGGGCCAGATCGACTATGTGACCACGACCAGCAAGTTGTGCCCGGCCGGTGAGGGCCTTAAGATCATGCGCGTGGCCGGCAATCCCGTGAGCGCCGGCGGCAATCCGGACCATCCGTTGTCCCGCGGCGGCGTGTCCGCCCTGGCCCGGTCCGAAGTCTACATGCTCTACAGCCCGGCCCGCATCAAATCGCCGATGAAGCGCAACGGCAAGACCTTTGCCCCCATCACCTGGGAGCAGGCGCTTATCGAGATGGCTGAAAAGCTCGGTGCGGCCAAAGGCTCGGTAGCCAGCATCTCCGGCGATGCCACCGGCACCGTCAACGAGGTGCTCACCGCCCTCGTCGGCAAGCTCGGCAGCGCCGGTACCTTCATGATGCCCGGCGAAGCCACTTCGGCCGCCAAGGCGCTCAAACTGATGGGTGCCCAGGGCCAGGCCGGCTACGACTTCGAAAATGCCGACACCGTGCTCGTGCTCGGGGCCGACATCTTCGAGACCTGGGGCACGTCCACCAGAAATCGCAAGGCCTTCGGCGCGACCCGTCCCGCCGGGACCAAGCCCGCTTCCAATTACATCTACGTCGGACCCACCCGCAACAATACCGCGGCCGTGTGCGACCAGTGGATTCCCGCCTCCGCCGCCGACCTCGGCGTGGTGGCCCTGGGCATCGCCTGGCATCTGCTCAAGGCCGGTGCAACCAGCACCGCCCCGGGCTTTGACACCTTCAAGGCTGTGGTCAACGGCGGCTACGGTCCCGAAGACGTCAAGCGCGCCACTGGCATCGGCGGCGACGTCCTGGCCGGCATTGCCAAGACCCTGATGGCCTCCAAGGCCTCCCTGGTGGTCACCGGTTCCCCGTTTGGCCAGGGCATGGGCGCTGCGCCGGTTATCGCCGGCATGTCGCTCAATATGCTCCTTGGCCGCGTCAACAAGCCCGGCGGCGTCTTCATGCTGCCGGAACTGGCTTCGGTGGTTCCGGGCGCGCTGTCCCGTGCGGCCATGCTCGACGGCGACCTGCCGGCCTTCCTCAAGGGCGTCGAGTCCGGCAAGACCCCGGCTCCCAAGGCCCTGCTTGTCTACGATGCCAACCCGGCCTACGGCCTGCCCGAAGCGGCGACCATGGCCAAAGCCCTGGAAAAGATTCCGTTTAAGGTCAGCTTCTCCTCCTTCATGGACGAGACCGCGGCCCTTTGCGATCTGGTGCTGCCCAACTCGCTGCCCCTTGAGCGCTATGACGACGTGGTCACGCCCTACGGTTCCGGCTTTTGCCTCTACAGCCTGGTGCGGCCCATCCAGAAGCCCATCTACGACACCAAGACCTCGGCCGACGTCCTGTTGGCCCTGGCCCGCAAGCTGAGTATCGATCTCAAGTTCGATAATTTCCAGCAGGTGCTCAAGGAAAAAGTCGCCAGCCTGTCCAAGGCCAGCGGCGGTTTTGTGGCCAAGGATGTCATGCCCTGGCAGGTGGCTGCCGGCAAGCCCGCCCCGGCCCTGGTCGGCGGCGATCTCTGGAAGGCCCTGGAAGCCGGGTACGCCTGGACCATGGTCGGACAGGTGGCCCAGACCGGCATGGGGTTTGCCTCCGAAGTGGTGGCCAAGGCCGTCAAGGCCGGCAAGCCTGCGGCAGGCGCCACCCTGGCTCCCTACGCCCAGTTGCGCACCGGCACCCCGGCCACGGGTATTCCCTGCCAGGATCTGACCACCGTGCCTGATACCGAGTTGCTCGGCGAGACCACCCTGGTGCGCCTCAACAGCGAAACAGCCAAAACCCTCGGCCTCAAAAAAGGCCAGATGGTCAAGCTCTCCGCTGCCGGCGTCGACTGCCAGGCCAAGGTCCACATCTTCGAAAGCGTCATGACCGGCATGGTCTCGGCCCCCCTGGGCTTTGGCCACACAGCCTTTGACTACTTCAGCCAGGGCAAGGGAGCCAACTACCTCTCCCTCATGGCCGTGGCCGAGGAGCCGGGCTCCGGCATGTCCACGTGGATCGCTTCGGAAGTCAAAATCGCCTAACGCAAGGTAAAGGGAAGCCGTCATGTCCGGACAGAAAAAGGAATTCCCGATCACCTGGGGCATGGTGATCGACATTGACAAATGCACCGGCTGCGGGGCCTGCATGGCCTCTTGCCAGACGGAAAACAACGTCGAACCGCAACGCGAAGCCTCCAACAAGCTCCGGGCCACCTCGTGGATGACCGTCTATGAGCTGACCAACGACAAGGCCTACCCGGACCACGACATTGCCTATCTGCCCCGGCCCTGCCAGCAGTGCGGCAATCCGCCCTGTGTGTCCGTGTGCCCGGTCATTGCCACGGAGAAAAACGAGAACGGCGGGATCGTCAGCCAGGTCTACCCCCGTTGCATCGGATGCCGGTATTGTGTGGCCGCCTGCCCCTACCACGTCCGGTACTTCGGCTGGTTCGACCCGGTCTGGCCCGAAGGCATGGAAAAGACCCTGTCGCCCCTGACCTCGGTGCGGCCGCGCGGCGTTGTCGAAAAATGCTCGTTTTGCCACCACCGTTGGACCCTGGCCAAGGACGCTGCCCGCGCCGCCGGCAAGGATCCCGAGGACCTCGACGATGGGGCCTACGTCACCTCTTGCGTCCAGAATTGCCCTTCCGGGGCCCTCGCTTTCGGGGACCTGAAAAACCCCAAGCATAAGGTGCATGAGCTGATCAAAAGCCCCTACGCCTACCGCCTGCTCGAACGCCTGGGCACCGACACCCAGGTCTATTACATCAGCCGGCGGGAATGGGTGCGCAAGCTCGGCGACAACTACCTTAAAAGCGAGTAATCGGGGGGGATGCAATGAGCTTTACTGAAATCGAAAAAACCTGGTATCCCGAGGGTGTGGAGCGTTGCTCCATCGGGAAATTCATGAAGTGGCTGGCCGTTTTGGGCGTTGTCGCTGCCTACGGTTTCTTCGCCATGCTCGTGTGCTTTGCATACGGCCTGGGTGTCACCGGCCTTGACAACTACTTCGGGTTCGGCCTGTGGATCACCTTCGACCTCGCCGTCATTGCCCTGGGTGCCGGAGCCTTTTTTACCGGGCTTCTGCGCTACATCATCCGCATTGACGAACTCAAGAACATCATCAACCTGACCGTCATCAAGGGCTTCATCTGCTACTCCGGGGCCATGCTCATCCTGTCCCTGGACGTCGGCCAGCCCATCCGGTCATGGTTCGGCTACTGGCACCCCAACGTCCACTCGATGCTGACAGAAGTTATCTTCTGCATCACCTGCTACCTGCTGGTGCTCATCATCGAATACGTGCCGCTGATCCTTGAGCAGAAGCAGATCAACAAGATCCCGTTCCTGCACAACCTGGCCCACCAGATGCACGTGGTCATGCCGCTGTTTGCCGGTATCGGCGCATTCCTGTCGACCTTCCACCAGGGATCGCTCGGCGGCATGTACGGCGTCATGTTCGCCCGCCCGTATGCCTTCCGCGACGGGTTTTTCATCTGGCCCTGGACGTTCTTCCTGTTCGTCCTGTCGGCCATTGCCTCCGGCCCGTGCATGACGGTGCTGATCTGCGGCTTCATGGAAAAAGTGACCGGCCGCAAGCTCACCACCTACCGCATCAAGTCCCTCATGTGCAAAATCGGCGGCACCATGCTGCTGATCTACATGGTGTTTAAGTATCTCGACACCTGGGCCTGGATCAACGACATCCTGCCCCGGGCCGGCCTGACCTTTGACCAGATGTTCTACGGGCTGGTCTACGGCCGCTGGCTGTTCTTCACCGAACTGGTCCTGTGCCTGCTCGTGCCGGTGATCTTCCTGCTGACTCCCCTGCGCAAGAAGCCGTTCTTCATGTACTCGGGAGCCATCCTGGCCTGCGCCGGCGTGGTGATCAACCGTTACGTCTTCACCGTCCAGGCCCTGGCCCAGCCGGTGCTGCCGTTCACCAAGTGGGAGATCTACACTCCCAACTGGGCAGAGTGGGCCACCTCGCTGATGGTCATTGCCTACGGTTTCATCATCATGAGCCTGTCCTACCGCTACCTGCCGATCTTCCCCCAGGAAGTTGGCCTCAACAAGAAGTAGGACCCGTTTCCCCCCGAAACGACCAAGCCCGGCCGCGCAAGCGGCCGGGCTTTTTTATGGCCGAGGGTGGGCACGGGCCCGCATCCACCACGGTACAACATCCTGTGTCCGGGGCACACGCTGCGCCGCAACCCCGGCAACCGGCCCCGATGGTTCTGACTTGCCCACTATGCCGTCCGTCGTTGGCGGGAGGCACCCTTCTGTGGGCTGACGTTCCCTGGACCGGCGGTCCGGGGAGGAGCCGGGAGTTGGCCGCGAATGTTCTGGGGGAGAGGCTTGGTTTGCCACGTATCTGGAGGCTTGGGCCAGCGTCCTTGTCTTACAGAACGGTCTGGTCGGTCTGGGAGCACGCCTTGCACTGTCCTGCCACCCAGCCTCGCGGGAGAAGGCCTTACGGCTTGGGCTGCGGAAGCGTTGCAGGACACGCAAAAACGCCGGGAAAGCCCATCGGGCGGACTTCCCCGGCGTTTTGCCTGTCGCCAACTCGCGTCAGGCTTCGCGTGCGCGCTTTAGTTGGCGCAGGATGCGATGCGCCTGACCACCCAGGTTTTGACGATCTGGGCCAGGCACATGTAGCAGAAGATGACCAGGGCAATGAGGCCCCAGTAGCCCGACGGCGGGACCACCAGGCCGAAATAGCCGGCCAGAGGGGAAAACGGCAGCCACACGCCAACGGCGCAGATGGCCAGGGTGGTCAGGCCGAGCATGAAACTGGAACGGCTTTGCAGGAAGGGTATCTTGTCCGTGCGGATGACATGGACAATGAGCGTCTGGGACAGCAACGACTCGATGAACCAGCCGGTCTGAAACAAGGCCGCATTGTCCCAGGCTCCGAAGACATGGAGCAGGATAAAGAAGGTGACGTAGTCAAACAGCGAACTGACCGGGCCAAGATACAGGATGTAGCGCCGGATATCGTCGATGCGCCAGCGCCTGGGCTGCTTGACGATGTCGGTGTCCACGTTGTCGGTTGGGATGGCCGTCTGGGAGAAGTCGTACATGAGGTTGTTGACCAGAATCTGGATGGGCAGCATGGGCAGGAAGGGCAGGAAGGCACTGGCCCCGAGCACGCTGAACATGTTGCCGAAATTCGAGCTGGCTCCCATGCGGATGTACTTGGTGATGTTGAAAAAGATCTTGCGGCCTTCGGCCACGCCGTGCTCGAGGACGGCCAGGCTCTTTTCCAGCAGGATGATGTCGGCCGATTCCTTGGCCACGTCCACGGCCGAATCCACGGAAATGCCGATGTCGGCCGCCCGCAGGGCCGGGGCGTCGTTGATGCCGTCACCCATGAATCCCACCACATGGCCGCGCGCCCGCAGGGCCTTGACGATGGCTTCCTTTTGCATGGGGTCGAGCTTGGCGAACACGTGGCAGATTTCCACGGCCTCGGCCAGTTCGGCCTCGGACATGGCGGCCACGGCCTCGCCGGTGATCAGGTGGTCGCCGGCGTCGAACCGAACCTCGCGGCAGATTTTGGCGGTAATGACCGCGTTGTCGCCGGTGAGGATTTTGGGCTGGATGCCAAGGGCCAGCATGGCGGCCAGGGCGTCGGCCGCCGTATCCTTGGGCGGATCGAGGAAGGCGAGGTAGCCCATGAGGGTCAGGTTGCACTCGTCGGCCACGGCAAAGTCGTGGCGCGAACCATCCACTTCGGCAAAGGCCAGGGCCACCACCCGGAAGCCGTCGTCGTTGAGCTCGTGAACCAGCTCCTGCATGGTTTCGCGGTGCACGGCGTCAAGGGGCGAGATGACACCGTCGTGGAGGCAGTCGCAGCATTGGGCAAAGACCTCTTCGGCTGCGCCCTTGCAGATAAGGATCGCCTTGCCGGTGTGGGTATCCCTGACAATGACGCTCAAGCGGCGGCGCATGAAATCGAAGGGGATTTCGTCAAGCAGTTCATAGCGGGAAGGGTCGATGTGGGTTCCGACCCCGTCGCCGGAACAGATGACCGCCAGGTCCAGGGCGTTTCGCAGGCCGGTTTGCAGCGTACTGTTGACGTAGGCGTATTCCAGGACCGAATTGTCCTCCTCGCCGGTGACGTCGAGGTATTTTTCCAGGATGATCTTGTCCTGGGTGAGGGTTCCGGTCTTGTCCGTACACAGGATGTCGATGGCCCCGAAGTTCTGGATGGCGTCCAAGCGTTTGACGATGACCTTGTGTTTGGCCATGGCCAAAGCGCCCTTGGACAGGCACACCGTCACCACCATGGGCAGCATTTCCGGGGTGAGCCCCACAGCCACGGCCAGGGCGAACATGAACGCGCCCATCCAGTCGCCGGTGGTGAAGCCATTTATGACAAACACAAAGGGCACCATGACGATCATGAAGCGCAGCATGAGCATGGTGAACTTTTTGATGCCCTTGTCGAAATCCGTCTCGGCCCGCTTTTCCGAGAGCTTGGCCGCAATCCCGCCGAAATAGGTCCGCGTGCCGGTGGCCATGACCAGGGCTGTGGCCGAGCCTGAGACCACGTTGGTGCCCATGAAGCACATGGCCAGATCGCCCAGGCCCGTCTCCCCTTCGGCCGGGGGCTGCCCCGGGGCGCGGGCGACTTTTTCCACCGGCAGGGCTTCGCCGGTCAGCATGGCCTGGTTGACGTGGAGATCCTTGGCCCGTACGAGCTGGACATCGGCCGGGACCATGTCGCCGGCCGCCAGCAGGACCATGTCGCCGGGAACCACCTCGGTCATGGGGATTTCCAGCTGCCCGCCGTCGCGCAGCACCGTGGCCGTGGTGTGGACCATCTTTTTAAGCTGCTCGGCAGCGGTGTCGGCCTTGGCCTCCTGGATGACTTTGAGGGTCACGCCGAGCACGGCCATGCCGATGATGACCACGGCCGAGCGCACGTCGTCCGTGGCGTAGGAGATGCCGCCCAGGACAAAGAGCAGGATCACCAGGGGATTTTTCAGGGCATCGACGATGCGGCTGGCCAGGGTGACGCGCTTGGACGTTCCGGCCTGGTTAAGCCCGTACTGGCGAAGGCGCTCCCGGGCCTCGGCAGTGGTCAGGCCGGCCACGGCCGGTTTGGCCAGGGGGACCGGTTCGGACAGACGGGCTCCGGTGCGCTCCACCTCGGCCCAAAGCGTATGCAGATGGGCAAACGCCTCGTAGGGAGCAACCTTGTTCTTGGCTGCCAAGGTGGCAAATACATTGGCTTTCTGGGCGAAATGTTCGAGGTGCTTGAGAAATTCCTCCTCCGGAGCGAGGGCAGCAGCCTCATGTTCCAGGGAGGCGGCCGGATGCCGGGCAGCCTTGAGGGCTGCCTGTTGCGTCGGATCGGTCATGGCTACTCCGTCACGTACGGACTTTTGGTCCAGGGCATCCGGCCAGCGCAGCCTCTAACGGCGCACAGACTCCAGAAACGTCAGGCATTCCCGGGCCGCCTTGTGGAAATCCACGCCGCCGTCGATTTCCAGGACCGGCAGATCGCCAAGCAACTCGAGGTAGGCGTTCTGGCTGGCCATGGACGGCTCGGACGGGTCTTCGAATTCGTAAAAAAGGCCCACGTCCTTCATAAAGGCCGGCATGAGGTCGCGGCGCTGGTTCAGATCGACCCGGGAAGCCGTAAGCGGCGAGGCGTCTCGCTTCCAGCGCAGGATGACCAGCCCGGCCATGGGGCAGGCCAGCTTGAACCGGCCCGGGCCGAAGCATTCGTCGATAAAGGCATCGTACTTGTGTTCGAGATCCCACAATTCGGCCTGGGGCAGGGCGGCAAAGCGGGCCCTGTCCCCGGCGTTCATGACCGAGGCCAGATTGGGGTTGTTGAGCACCGTGCCGGGGTTGACCCGGGGCATCTTGGCCACCCCGGCCATGGTCAGGGAGCTTGCCTCACGAGATACCATCACCCGGTCGTTGCTGATGAAATCCGTGCCGTGGCGCATGATTTCAAGGGCGAGCGTGGATTTTCCGGCTCCGGAAAACCCGGCAATGGCCAGCCCTGCGCCGGCCTGGGCAATGCCGGCGGCGTGGAAGAGCAGGGCGCCATGCTTCAGCCGCCATTCGATGAAGCGGTTGTTGATGAAGTTGACGATCTGGTTGTCGTTTTCGATGCACGGCCCGACAGCGTAGTTTTTGCCCTGGCCAAACAGAAACACCAATCCGGTGGTGAGTTTTCGCACCACGCGTCCGTCAGGCAGGTCGACGGAGGCTTCCTTGAGCTTGGTCTTGCCGGGTTCCCGGGCATGAACACTGAGCGGCAGGTCGAAGTCCGGCGGCCCGGCCTCGATGGCCGTGACCTCGATGGTGGTGGTCCCGCCGCTGCCGAGGAAGTCGCGGTAGTAGTGGCCAAGCTTGTCGGTCAGGGCCTGGGAATTGGTGGCGAGGGCGACCGTGACGTCGGCAAAGGTCACTTCCAGGCGGTGGGCAAGAGGGGCCTCGGCAAGAATCGGGGCCATGAGTCCGGCAATGGTGGGACTGCTCATCGGATGTTCTCCAGGACGTAATCGGCATAGACGGCGGCAGCGTCAATGCCGCAGGCATCGAGCAGGCCGCGGAAGCCGCCAAAGGCCGAGACTTCGTAGATGGCTGCGCCGGAGGGCGTTTCCACGACATCGACGCAGGTAAAGGCCATGCCCGGAAAGAGGCTTTGGGCCTTGTGGGCCAGATCGATGATTTCCGTGGACGGGGTATGGGGCACGTAGCGTCCGCCGGTACGGGTGGTGGTGTCCCAGGAGTTGCCGCTGCCTTGCCGGGCGTAGGTGGCCAGATATTCGCCGCCGAGAAACGACACGCCCAGATCCAGATGCCCGCCGGCATGGGAGACCATCTTCTGGATGTACATGACCCGGTTGCCGGCCGCCTGATAGTCGGCAATCTCCTCATGGGCTTCCGGGCCGTCCTCGATGACGGTCATGCCCCGGGCCTTGGAGCTGTAGAGCGGCTTGAACACGGCCCGGCCGAAGCGGGCCACCACGGCGGCGGCCTCGTCGACATCCTCGGTGATTTCCGTCGGCGGCATGGGGATGCCGCCCCGGCGAAGGACGGCCGTGCCGCTTAAGCGGTCAATCAGGCGAAACATGCTGTCGGGATCGGAAAAGACCGGCAGCCCGCCGGAACGCAGGAACCGCAGGATCTCCATGCGGTCCAGGGCGTCGGGGGTGTAGGATGGGGCGATTTTCTTGACGATCAGCCCATCGAGGCTGGTCAGGTCCGTGCCCTGGTAAAAGGCCTTGCCCGTTTCCAGATCGAGGCGCACCTCGGCCATGTCGATGCACAGGCGATACCCTGTGCGGGATTCCAGGGCGTCCAGGAGCCGTAAGGTGGACCAGCCGCCGGGAATGCCCACCACGCCTATCTTTTTCATTTAATCCTCCATGGTGCGTTGCGCGGATGTCTAGTAGCAAAGCGCGGACAGCGGCAGCCGGAAGGCGGCCGGATCGCCGGTATGGCCGACCACGCGTTCGAGCAGAAAGATGCCGCGATGAAACATCAGTTTGGAAAAGCGTTCGCTCAGTTCAAAGCGCGTTGACGTGATAAGCGACCGCCCAAGGCCAAGGGCCAGACGGATGTCAAAGGTCGTATCGCCGTTTTCTGCGGCATAGGCCGCGGCAAAGCGGTAGAATTCCAGGATGACGCTGCTCAGAACCCGCCGCCGGGCCTTGTCGAAGACCGGCAGGCGGAAGTTGGAGACCATGTAGACCGACACGTCCTGGACCAGATCGGTTTCGGTCGAGCGGTGCAGGTCGATGTAGTGGATGCGGTCTTCGGTCTGGTCGTAAAGGATATTGTTGGTGTTGTAGTCGCCGTGAATAAGCACCGAGTAGGGCGCGGCCAGGGGTTTCTCGGCAGCCGCTGCCGCGGTGAGCAGCTCATCCAGAGACGGCAGCACAAACGAGCCGATGGTCCGGCGCTTGAGGCGAAAGCCGGGATGGACGGTGAGCACCTCGGGCAGGCGGGCGCGCAGTTGCCTGATGGAGCCGGCAGCCACCGGGGTCGCGGTCAGGGTTTTGTCCCACAGGGCCTTGGCCGTGCGGCACTGGGCGGCCAGGGCCCGGCCCAGGAGATCGAGGTCGCTTGACAGGGCCAGGTCCTGGATGGTCTGGCCGGGCAGCAGTTCGATCAGCATGGAGCTGGTTTTTTTGCCTTCGCGAAAGGCTTCCAGCCGCGGGGCAAGGCCGGGCATGAGGGCTTCCCAGCGGGCGAAGTTGTCCGCTTCCTGGCGCAGCTTGGCGCTGTCGCCGTCCTTGAAGATCACTTCCTTGTGGCAGTCGTCCTCGCCGCCGCGTTCCAGCACCCGGCCGATGCGGCAGCCCGAGCGCGTCCCCCAGATGGACTCGAATTCCAGGTCGGACAGCGGGTTTTCGTGGCCGGACTCGGCCAGGATGTCGCTTAGGGCCGTGAACTGGCGGATTTTGAACTTGTCGCCGGTGATGCCGAAGATGGCGGCCTCGCCGACATTTAACAGGGCGTCGCCCATGCGTTCCAGATAGCGGAAGATAAAAAGCGTGGTCAGCAGATCGCCGGTGCCGAACCCCGAGCGCAGTTCGTCGCGGATGCGGTCGAACTCCTGCTTGTACAGACGGTCGAGGTGCAGCTCGCAGCGGCAGATTTTAAGGGCCGTCGCCATGTCCCGTTCAAGCACGGCCTTGGGCATCCAGGCCAGGGCGTTGCGTATTTCCTGGAAAAACGGCTTGTAGGCATAGCGTTTGACGCATTCCGGGTCGTCGTAGTGGCGGGTCTGACGCACCACGTTGACGGCATGGTCGCCCACCCGTTCAAGGTTGCTGCCGATGATGTGAAAGGCCCGGATACGGGCGACTTCCGGGGCACTGGGCCGGGTCTCGCCGTGCAGCGTGGCAAAACAGGCATTCTCGATGACGCTTTTCAAGTTGTCGATATAGTCGTCGCGGGCCTCGATTTTGGCGATGGCCTTTTCGTCGCGATGCTCCAAAACGGCAATCGTGCCCTCGATCTGGCGTTCGATCTCGACAAGCAGGAATTTGAAGTTGCGTTCGATCTCATGCATCGCCGTCGTCCCGGGCCGTGATGAGCAGGGGGGCATTGCATTCCTGCTCGCGTTCCTTCCAGCGAAAGGTCAGCTTGAGCTTGCGGTCCTCACCCTTGAGCTTGCCCTCGACAGTGACCGCCACCAGTCCCTTGGGGGCCAGAGTCAGCACGTCCTCGCCCTGGGTCAGGGTGATCTCACCGGTCGCAAAGCCGTCACGCACCGCCTCGAGATAGGCGGCAATGGTGTCGGGCTGCTGCAATCCGTCATATTTGAAAAGCTTGTTCACGCGCGTCCTCCTTGGATGGCCCCGGCGCAATACCCGGGGCCGCGACAAAGCCTCTACCATTCGATTATGAAGAAGAGGTTAAGCTCGGGCAGCTATTTTTGACATCGTTTGGCAAACTCGTCCAGGCGCGGCCGGCATCACCGGTTTGTCATCCGGCATTGACGCAAACTTCACGGACAGCGCCTGTACCGAGCCGGGACAATGGGCTAGGCTCGTTTCATGGAGGGCCGTATGAGCCAGGATGCCATTGATCGTTTTCTGTCGTGGTTGCAGGCAGACAAAGACCGCCTGCTTTTGGTCGGCGGGATGCCGGTAGATGAACTGGTGGCCCATGCCGCTGCCCAGGGATTCGTTTTCACTGTCGAGGAACTCAAGGCCAGACAGGCTTTGGTGCATCTTGTCGAAGGAACGTAGCTTTTACTTTTATTTCTATGACGTCATTGAAGTGTTCTGTATTTGTGATGCAGCTTTTTTCATGAAGGAAACGTGATAGAGCATGTTTGAAATATTCTCCAGTGTTGACAACCATACACTGCTGCTTCTGGTGGTGTCGCTGGGTATCGCCCTGACCTTTGAATTCGTCAATGGCTTTCATGATACGGCCAATGCCGTGGCCACGGTTATTTACACGAAATCCTTAAGCGCCCGCACGGCCGTGGTCTTGTCCGGCATCTGCAATTTCTTCGGGGTGTCGCTTGGCGGCATCGCCGTGGCCTATGCCATCGTCCATCTGCTGCCGGTTGACCTGCTTGTGTCGGTCAACACCAACCTTGGGCTGGCCATGGTCTTTTCCCTGCTCGTTTCGGCCATCCTATGGAATTTCGGCACCTGGTACCTGGGGCTGCCGGCCTCAAGCTCCCATACGCTGATCGGGTCCATCCTCGGGGTCGGGGTGGCCAATGCCGTGCGCGAGGGGCTGCCGGCCGGGGCCGGCGTCAACTGGCACAAGGCTTTCGAGGTCGGGCTGTCGCTGTTTATTTCCCCGGTCATCGGCTTTGTCCTGGCCGGCGGGCTGCTGCTTGTTTTGCAGCGGATGCTTAAAAATCCGGCCCTGCACCAGCCGCCGGTGGGCGACGCGCCGCCGCCGCCGGGGATGCGGGCGGCGCTGATTGTGTCCGGCCTTGGCGTCAGTCTGGCCCATGGCTCCAACGACGGCCAGAAGGGCGTGGGCCTGGTCATGCTCATTTTGATCGGCATTCTGCCCGGGGTCTATGCCCTGGATGTGGACACCCCGGCTGCGGAAATTGCCGCCGTGCGCCAGGCTGCGGCCAGATTCACCGATTATTTCGACGCCCATCGCCTGGAGATCGAAAAGGCCTACCGCGCGGGCGACATCCAGGAGATGCCCCAGAAGGCTTCGGCCGTGTCCTGCGATGTGCGCGGGGCCGTGGCTGCCTCGGAAGCCATCCAGCAGCGTCTGGCCCTGTACGATTCCATTGCGGCCGTACCGCCGGCCGAGCGCTGGAATCTGCGCACCGACATCCTGTGCCTCGATGACGCAGCCCGCATCATGGAAGGGTTGCCCGATGGCAGCACCGGCCAGCTCAATATCGGGGAGCTGCGCCGGACCTTGCGCCGGCCCACGGAATACGCCCCGGACTGGGTGATCATGGCCGTGTCCCTGGCCCTTGGCATCGGCACCATGGTCGGCTGGAAGCGTATCGTGGTCACCATCGGCGAAAAAATCGGCAAGACCCGGCTGAGCTACGCCCAGGGAGCCTCGGCCCAGATCGTGGCCATGGTCACCATCGGTCTGGCCGACGGCCTGGGGTTGCCGGTGTCCACCACCCACGTCCTGTCCTCCGGCGTGGCCGGCACCATGGCTGCCCATAAAAGCGGACTCCAGATGCGCACCCTGCGGTCCATCGCCATGGCCTGGGTGTTCACCCTGCCGGCGGCCATGTTGCTTGGGGCCGGGCTCTTCTTCCTCTTCTCCCGGCTGGCCTGAGGCAGGGCGGCCCAGCCCGAGCGCCGCAGCCCCGGACTTGCCGGAGGCGGCGTTTGGGCCTAAAGACCGTTGTCGGCCAGCCGGCCGGCAACCGTGTAACCGCGCGACCACCCCATGCTGCTTTATATCCACGTGCCCTTTTGCCGGAGCAAATGCCGGTACTGCGCTTTCGTCTCCAGGCCCCTCGACATGGCCGAGATGGAGGTCTATGCCACGGCCCTGCCCCTGGAGATCCGGGCTTTCGGCAAGAAACTCGGCCGGCCCAAGGTCGAGACGGTCTATTTCGGCGGCGGCACCCCGAGCCTGCTGCCAGCCTGGGCCTTGAGCCGCATCATCCCGGAGCTCGTCAAGCATTTCGACCTGCACCCGGCCGTGGAGTGGACCTTTGAGGTCAATCCCGATTCCGCCCTGGACCTGGGCTATCTGCGCGCCCTGATCGGCTACGGGGTCAACCGCCTGAGCCTTGGCGTGCAGAGCTTTGCCGACCCCGACCTGCAGTTTCTCGGCCGTCCGCACAACGCCAAGGCCGCCATGGCCGCGTTTGGCGCAGCCCGGCAGGCGGGCTTTGCCAATATCAGCCTGGATTTCATCTGGGGCCTGCCCGGGCAGCGCGAAGCCACCTGGCTTGAAAACCTCAAGACAGCGGTGCGCCTGCGTCCGGAACACCTGTCCTGCTACGGCCTGACCATCGAGCCGGACACGCCGCTGGCCGCCCTGGCCGAGGCCGGGGAACTCGCCCTTCCCCCGGAAATCGAGCAGGGCCGCATGTACGTGCATGGGGCCGAGTATCTGGAGGAGCAGGGCTACCTGCAATACGAGATTTCGAGCTACGCCCGCATGGGCTTTCAAAGCCGCCACAACAGCGGCTATTGGGAAGGCCGGGACTATCTTGGGCTTGGGCCGGGGGCGGTGTCGACAATCGGCGGCGTGCGCCATGAAAATCCCCGCGACGTGCGGGAGTGGGCTGCCCTGGCCAGGGCCGGGCGGTGCGGAGCCGGGGGCGTGGCCCTGACCCGCGAGGAACGGGTGCGCGAATTTGTCATGCTCTCGCTGCGAACGGCCAAGGGCCTGCGCCTTTCGCTGTACCGGCGGTTGACCGGGCTTGATTTTCTCAAGGACAACGAGGGGCTCATCACAGCCCTGCGCCAAAACGAGCTGATCCGCATCAGCGCCGGCCATCTGCGGCTGACCAAGAACGGCTTTCTGGTCAGCAATCTCATCCTCGAACGTCTGCGCTATTGATTCCTGGCCGGGGCGGCCGGGGGCAGGTTGTCGGCCAGGGCGGTCGGCGGCTTGTGCCCGTCAAGAACGGCGGCCAGGATCAGGATATCCTCACGCAACTCCGCCAACCGGGCGGGCGGCAGGGCCTCGGCCATGGCCTCGTTGTCGGCCAGGGTGTTGACCGGCCGGCCATTGGCATACATCCGAAAATCCAGATGCGGTCCTGTGGCGTAGCCGGTTGCGCCGACATAGCCGATGACCTGTCCCTGGACCACCCTGGTCCCGGGGGCGAGGCCTTTGGCGAAGCGGCTTAAATGGTTGTAGCGGGTGACGTAGGTCTTGCCGTGGCGCACGGTGACGTAGTTGCCGGCGGCGTGATTGCGGCCGCGTTCAATGACCTCGCCGTCGCCAACGGTCCAGACCGGAGTGCCGGTCGGAGCGGCGTAGTCCACGCCGTAGTGCGCTTTTCGCACCTTGAGGATGGGGTGCAGCCGGGAGCCGGTGAAGCCTGAGGTGACGCGCAGAAACGACAGCGGCGCCCGCAAAAACGCCTTGCGAAGGGGCTGGCCCCCGGCATCGTAATAGTCGAGCTTTCCCGTGTCGCCAAGGAGGCCAAAGCCCTCCAGAGTGCGCCCGTCGCCCACGTAGCGGGCGGCCAGCACCCGGCCGAGGCCGGCCAGCTGGTTTTCCACATACCGCTCTTCCACCACGGCTTCAAACGTGTCCCCGGGCTGGAGATCCCGGCTGCAATCGAGGTCCGAGGCAAAGATGTCGGCCAGGGCCAGGGCCGTTGCCAGATCGCCGCCGGCCTCGGCCACGGCCTCGGAGAGCGAGGAGCGGATCGTGGCCCGCAAAAGCTTCGGGCGCACCTCGCACTGGCGGGTCTCCACCCGGGCGGCCAGTTCGCCGTCGGTCTCGTCGATGACCAGCAGTTCGCTGGGGCTGATGTCGTATTCAAAAGAGACGAGTTCCCGGTCGCGCAGGGTGAGCCGGTAGGACTGGCCCGAGCGCAGTTCGGAAAAGGAAAAATCCTCGGGGTCCTCCAGGGTGGCCAGTTTGTCGGCGGTGAGATGCTCGCCGAGGATGGCGGCCAGGGTCTGGCCGGGGAGGATCTGGCCGGAGACGGTTTCGCCCGGTGGCAACGGGCTGTTCGTGTCCTGTCCGTTGTGCGGCCTCTGGGTGGAAGTGTCGGCCATGCGGGCAAACAGGTTGGCCGGAGTGAATTGTTCGGCCGGCAGGGTCGGAGCCAGGGCCAGGGGGTCTGGCGGCCCCACAAGGACGGCCTGGGAAGGGACGCGCGGGAGCAGGGTCAGGACGGCCGCGGCTGCGGCGGCCAGCACGAGCAGGACCAGGGCGGCCCGCCAGGGACGGCGTCTGGGTTTGAAAAAAAGCGGACGGCCTGGGTTTCGCAGCGGCGGATAGGGCATGAACGGTCCTTCCGGGTCGTTGGCGTTGACGGTTGGGCTTGCGGTGTGGCCGGCCGGTGCGTGTAATCCGGCCAAGTCTGCCGGCAGCTTCGGGACAGGCTTAGGCGGCTTTTACAACCTGCGGCGGGCGTGGTGGTAAACAGGAAATGAAAAAAATTCATGTAGCGAAACGGAAGTATGAAAAACACTGCCGCTACATTGTTTATTTGGTCAGGGTAGCATTTTTATAGAATGGGTCAAGCCTGTCTCGACGCATGCTTTTTGCGGTGTAAACGGCCTGACGCCTTCTGCATTTTGTGAATAGTGAGTGGATAAATCATATTGCGTGTTTGTATTGTATTGTTTTCTGTTGACCGTATCGAACGTAAAATCAGTGACATTTTTGAGAAGGATACTGTTGTTTGTTTCTTGTTTCTGCGAGACTCTCCCGGCGACAACGCAGCGGCGTGCTGGCGGACTGTTCTGCCGGCAACGCGCCCCGGTCCCTTGGAGAGCGCCCATGGCAGCCCCCCGCCCCCCTGAAAATCCTGCCGGCCAGCCCGGCCTGTCCGGTTCACACCGTCTGTCCAATCCCTCTGGCCCGCCCGGTGCGCTCGGTTCGTTTGCCCTGCCCGGCCCGGCCGGCCCACTTGGGCCGCATTGCTCGTCTGGCCCGGCCGGTCCGCCTGTCCGGCCCGGCTGCCTTGGTTCGCCCGGTGCAAACATCCGCCTCGGACCGGCCCCGGTCCCATTTGCCCCTGTGCGCCCCGACGCGCTGCCCCGGTCGGGACGGCCTCTGGCCCGTCTCATCCTGGTGCTGGCTGCCGGCCTGCTGGTGCTGGCCGCCTGCTCCGGGCCGGCCGAGCTGCCGGGCCGGTATTTCGGGCTGGCCTTTGGCGACGGCCCCTCGGCCGATCTGGTGCGCCAAGCCGTGCCGTTGCCGGACGCCGTGTCCGAAACGCTGACCTATTTCATCGCTCCAGGCCGGCGGGAGACCCTTTGGGACGTGGTCCTGGCCGAACCGGTCCTGGCCTTTTACCAGGGCCGGTTTTTCTCCCTGAATGCCGCTGTGGAGGATGGGGCCGGTGCTTCGGGGTTGGATGCACGGCTGACCAGGGACTTCGGGCCGCCGCATTGCCGGGAGAGTGCCGGGCAAAAGACCTGCCTGTGGCAGGCCGGTGCGGTCGAGATGGTTTTGGAAGGCCGCCTGGGCGGTGCGGCCCGGCTGATGGTACGCCATGGGCCGACTGCGGCCGCCGTGGCTGCGGCCCTGCCCCGGGAGGCCGGCAACGGGCCGGGCGAGGGTTCCCCCGGCCCTGCCGAGGCTGGCGACGTCCGCTGATTGGCCCGGCCACCCGGGGAGCCGCAGCAACGGTGGTTCCCGTCAAGCCCAAGCACCAACGGCCACGATCCCCTCGCCTCTTTTCCTGCGCAACGGCCACTCACCGGCTCGGCAACGCCCCCAGTCAAAGCCAACTCCCCCCAGGAGGGGATTCCAAAGGGACTCAGTCCCTTTGGCCGCCGGAGGCTATCTTTGTTCACGGCTGTCGGCGAGTTACTTGTTGCCGCTTAAGAACACTTCGCGGGCAGCCACGGCAGTATCCGGGAAATCGGAGAAGACTCCGTCCACGCCGAGTTTGAAAAACTGCACGTATTCCTGGATGGGATCGCCGGCATAGTCCGGGGCCAGATACCGGGGGTCATTGCGGAAGGTGTAGGGGTGGACGGTCAGTCCGGCGGCATGGGCGTCGGCCACAACCGTATTGGGGGCATTAAGGCTCTTGTCCGGGTTTTCCTTGATGATAAGCCGCTTCCAGGGACCGATGCCCTGGGCGAAGCCGGCGATTTCGGCCAGAGCCTCGGGTGCGAGCAGGTCGGCGAAGGTCCGTTTGTCGCCGGACACGATGAAATCATAGGGCCGCATGTCTGGTTCGTCGTAGAGAAAGACCAGACGGACCTTGGTCATCTGGCGCAGGTCCTTGAGATTCTGGATTTCGAAGGACTGGATGAACACCGGCGAGTCGGCCTTGTCGTAGCCGTTTGCGTTGAGGATTTCCACCAGCCGGCCTTCCAGGGGCAGGCCGATGCCGCGAAAGTAGGTGGGGTGCTTGGTCTCGGGATAGATGCCGACGATACGGCCGGTCTCGGTCTCCTTGCGTTTGACCAGGGCGATGATTTCTTCGAAGGTGGGGATGGCGAATTGGCCGTCATAGCTGTGATCGCGGAAATCAAGCCGTTCCTTGGCCCGCAGGGTCTTGATCTCGGCCAGGGTGAAGTCTTCGGTGAAAAAGCCCTCGATTTCCGTGCCGTCAATGGTCTTTTTGGCCTTGCGCTCCGGGAATTTGGCGGCCACGTCGGTGGTGCCGGAAATGTCGTTTTCGTGGCGGGCGACAAGGGCGCCGTCCTTGGTGGCGACCAGATCCGGCTCGATAAAATCAGCGCCCAGGTCGATGGCCAGTTCATAGGAGGCCAGGGTGTGTTCGGGCCGATGGCCGCAGGCTCCCCGGTGGCCGATGACGAGGGGGGCGGCGGGCCGGGCCTGGGCCAGGGCCTCTCCGGCCAAGCCGCCAAGGACGGCCAGGGCCAGGACGGCGGCAGCGAAGTATGACAGTGTGGCGGGCATGGCAGACTCCTTTCAGGGCAGGTGGGTATGGTGCCGGGAACATGCCCCACGTCCCCGGCCCCACCATATCCGGTTGGCGACATTTGGGCGACGATTGTCAGGACGCTGCCCCGGCCGGGTTTGACAGCTGCCGGCAGCGGCCCTACAAGGCCCAAATGCAGGCATCCACAGTCCCCCCGCAAGAGCCGGGGCACGCCGGTCCCCATGATCTGGCGGCCCGACTTTCGCCCAATCCCACCATGCTTTCCGAGTCGGGTCTGGCCGTGCTGGTCGAGACCGCCTATCGGGCCAGCCTCAAGCGGGAGGAGGGGCGCTACCCGTCGTTTCAGCTTTTTTCCCCCCTGGCCGGCGGCCCGGAACCGGTGCTCGACCTGCGGTTTTCCCCGCCCCAGCCGTATTGCCTGAGTACCCTGCACCGCTTAAGCCCCGGCATCCCTCCCGGCCCCTACGCCTTTGTGGTCAAGGAAGGGCCGGATGGGCTGCGCACCGAGGGCGTGGCCCGGGTGGAATATTCCGGCTTTGGCGCGCTGCGCGGCCGTATCGACTACCATGGCGGCACCCTGTTTCCGGGCCTTTCCCTGCATGTTTCCGCCCCGGCCCGGCTGCGGGCGGTGCTGTTGTCCAGGGACGGTCCGGCGGTCTATCTGGAACTGCGGGAAGGCCAGCTCAAAACCTGCCACGACAACGCCTTTTCACCGGTCTTTTTGCCCCTTTGCCGCCAGGCGGCCACGATCCTGTCCCACGGCGAGGACGATGCCGGGGCGCTGCCGAGCCTGGTCAAGGCCACCCTGGCCCGGGTCTTTTCCCTGGCCGTGGCTGCCGGGCATGGCGGCATGTTCGTCTTTTTGCCGCCCGGTCCCCATGGGGCCTGCGGAACGGACGGGCTGCTCTCCCCGGGAGTGGGGGTTGCCTGGCCCAACCTCGGCCGGGTGGCCCAGAATCTGGCCGCGGCCGGGGGCAATCAGGCCGTGCACCTGGAACAGTGGGATACGGCCACCCGGGTGACGGCCCATGCCTCCTGCGTGGACGGTGCGGTCATCCTGGATGCGGCCCTATCCGTGCTCGGATTTCGGGTGGAACTGCTGGCCCGCGACGAGGACGCCCTGCCGGTATGCGTGGCGCTCTCGCCCGAGGCCTCCGAACCGACGGTCACGGGCGTGGTGGACATGGCCGCTTTCGGCACGCGCCATCGCTCGGCAGCCCGATTCTGCGCCCGGTTGCCGGGCGCGGTGGCCGTGGTGGTGTCCCAGGACGGCGAGATGCGGGAATTTGTCCGACTCCCCGACGGCCGGGTCGGGGTGTGCGGTCCGCTGGTGCCCATGTCCGTTTCCGCCCCTGTAGCCTGACGGACTTTTTGCCGCTTTATAAATGTCCGGGAAGCGGCTATACGCAGACTGTTTGGGCAGGTATCGAGGAAGATGCCGGACGCAAGACGCGGTCTGGTGAAGCGAGGAATTGGCATGGGAGCGGAAAAACGTCGTCGCAGCCGGGTATGCGCCCAGTTCGACGCCTATGTGTACATCGACGGTGAAAAGATACCGGTCAGCACCCAGAATATCAGTCTCAAGGGGGCGTTTTTCTGCCCCGAGCCGCGGTTGGCCGCCGGCCGGGACTGCACCCTGGTGTTCGGGTTGGCCAAGGACATCAAGGTGCGCCTTAAGGCCACCATTGTCCGTTCCAGCGACGAAGGCGTGGCCATTGATTTTGACAGCATGGACGAGAGCGCCTTTTTCCATTTGCGCAACATGGTGCGCTATTCCTCCCAGGACGCCGATCGCATCGACAAGGAATTGCAGGTGCCGGCCTTTGATCTGGACCCTGAGGGGGGCGCGTCTTGAGGATGTTTCGCTGTCTGGCCCGGACTGTGGGGGGGCTTGCCGTCCTGGCGACCCTGTGCGGCATTGCCGGTCCCGGCCACGCGGCCGCTGGCGGCCTCGATCAGGCCAAGGCCGCTCTGACGGCCCTGTCTGCCCAGGATTACCAGAATGCCGTGACCCAGTTGACCGAGGCCATGGATTCCAACGAGCTGCCCGGCGAACAGGCCCACCTGTTTCTGGCTGCCCGGGGCTATGCCAAGGCCGCGCTTGGCGACTACAACGCAGCCATCGAGGACTATTCCAAGGCCCTGGAAAAAGACACCGGCTATGTCGCGGCCCTGTTCAACCGGGGCAATGCCTATTTCGCCCTGCGCCATTACGACCTGGCCATCGGCGACTATTCCAAGGCGCTTGAGATCGATGTGAAAGACGCCCGGGTGCTTAACAATCGCGGAGCCGCCTGGTTTAAAAAAGGCAACCTGCAAAGCTCCATGGCCAACTATTCCATGGCCATCGAAGCGGCCCCCGACGACCCCGACCTGTTTCTCAATCGCGGCAAGGTCTACGAGGCCCTGGGCGAGGCGGACAAGGCCCGGGAGGATTTCCTACAGGTGAAAAAGCTCGACCCCTCGGCCAAAACCCCTCTCGACTGATTCTCCCGTTCAGGCTGCATCCCAAGAGGGCAGGCAGCGGAGCTCTCCAGGGGAAACGGTGCGTCCCGGTCCGGAAGAACCTTCTTGACTGGGGCGCTTGTGCGTGCTTTGGTGTGAAGGTGGGAAAAACAGTTCCAGGAGGAGGTCTCCTATGCGTTACGGAAAATTATGGATTTGCGCCCTCGCGTTTGGTTCGTTGCTGACCTGCTCCTTGTGGGTGGGTTCGTCGGCCGAGGCTGCCGGCGAGAGCTGGCAGGTGGCCCAGTTCCCGCAAGGCGGCCAGCAGCAGGGCGGCCAGCAACAAGGTGGGCAGCGTCAGGGCCAGCAGCAGGGCGGCCAGCCGCAACAGCAGCAGGGCGGAATGCCCCAGGGCCAGCAGGGCGGCAACAATTCCTGCGTCCAGAGCTACCAGCGCTGCGTCATGATGTGTGCCGGCGTTGGCAACTGCGTCAACAACTGCAATATCGGCTATTCCGTGTGCCAGCAGCAACAGGGCGGCGGCAGCTGACCAGCTGCTGTATCCTCTGACAAAGGGCCGCGAAAGCGGCCCTTTGTTTTTTTGTGGCCTTACCGGCGGCTCGCTTGTATTTTCAAAAAAACAGGTCTTCTTTTTGAGCATAGAAAGAAGAGGTCGAGTCTGCGGCTTTTGGGGCAGGCATCCTGGAGAGAGGCAAACACGACGCTAGTCCACCCGATAGTGGCAGCCAAGCGACCGCCGGTTTTGCATGGCCCCGATGGTAATGGTGTAGGCAGCCTGACAGCCATGGAAGAGATCCACAATGGCCTTGCTGAGAGGCGTTTCGCGGTAGAAGTCGTGGATGTGCTTGTTGAGTTCGCGCAGGTCCTCAAAAGCCCGCTTGAGCCGCGAACTCGACCGGTTGATGCCCACGTAGTTCCACATGGTATTGCGGATGGTGGCCCAGTCCTGGGCTATTAGGGCCGGGTCCTCGTTGCGGTTCGATCCGGGGCTGACCCAGTCCGGGATACTGTCGAGGAGCCGTCGGCCGATGGCCGCCTTGGACCCGGCCCGCTTGCCGATGTCCTGGCCGGCGCTCCAGCCCCAGACCAGACATTCGAGCAGCGAGGTGCTGGCCAGACGGTTGGCCCCGTGAAGGCCGGTGCAGGCGCATTCGCCGGCGGCGTAGAGGCGTTCGAGGGTGGTGCGGCCGGTATTGTCGGTCAACACGCCGCCGCAGAAATAGTGGGCGGCCGGCACGACCGGAATGGGCTGCTTGGTGACGTCGATGCCAAGCTGCAGGCAGCCGGTGTAGACGGTCGGAAAGTGTTTCTCCAGGTCTTTGACGTAGTTGGCAACGTCGAGATAGACGCAGTCCTGGTCGGTCTTGAGCATCTCGGCCAGGATGGCCCGGGTGACGATGTCGCGCGGGGCCAAATCGGCCCGGGGATCGTAGCGCTGCATGAAGGGTTCGCCGGTGGCGTTGACCAGCCGCGCCCCTTCGCCGCGAAGGGCCTCGGTGACCAGCAAACGGCGCTCGGCCCGGTGAAACAGCGTGGTCGGGTGGAACTGGACGTATTCCACGTTCATGACCTTGGCAAAGGCGCGTGAGGCCATGGCCAGGGCCGAACCAATGGAGGAGCGGGTGTTGGAGGTGTGCAGGAACAGCCGGCCGCAACCGCCCGTGGCCAGCACGGTGAAATCGGCCAGGATGGTTTCCACCTGTCCCGACACTTCGTTTAAGACGTAGGCCCCCAGGCATTGGCCCAGCAACTGGTATTTGAATTCCAGGAGCGTGGCATGGTGGTTGGAGGTCAGTAGATCGACGGCCGTGCGGCGGGTGAGTATTTTGATATTGGGATTGGCTTTGACCGCGGCCATGAGCCCTTCCATGATGGCCCGGCCGGTGCGGTCGGCCATATGGAGGATGCGGGCCACGCTGTGGCCGCCTTCCTTGCCGAGGTGGTAGTCGGCGCTGTCGCCTTTGTGGTCAAAGGGCAGGCCCAGCCGGTCGATAAGCACTTCCTTGACCGTCTGCGGGCCGCGCCGGGCCAGATATTTGACCGCCCGGACGGAATTGTGCCGCCAGCCGCAGGTCAGGATGTCGCGCTCCAGCAGTTGGGGCGAGTCGTCCGGGCCGCGATAGACGATGCCGCCCTGGGCCAGGGCGCTGTTGCCGTCATCGAGGTCTTCGCCCGAGGTCAGAACGATCACTTCAAGACCGGCGTCGGCCATGGACAGGGCGGCGGTCAGACCGGCCAGCCCGGAACCGATGACCAGGGCATTGGCGTGCATACGGTAGACCATGATCTTCTCCCTCCTTGTCGCCGGCCACGGCCTCCGGGCGTCGCAGCGCAAGCGAAATGGCCCGGCCGCAGCGGTCAGGCGGAAACTTCGAGCATCCGCACCACGGCGGCGGTGGCCGGGGCGCGCACGTCTTCAGGCACGGTCACCGGCTCGGCCGTGTCCAGGGCCTCCAGGGCGGCCAGCAGATTGGCCTCGGTGCCCTTGGCCATATTGGAACAGGCGCTTTGGCACAGCGGCCGGATGGTCTTTTGGCCCTGGTACTGATTGGCCAGCCGGTTGACCAGATTGATCTCCGTGCCGATGACGATATCCGCCCCGGCCGGGGCCTCGGCCACGTACTTGATGATAAACGAGGTGGACCCGGCAGCATCGGCTGCGGCCACGGTCTCGGGTGAACACTCGGGATGGACCACCACCCGCACGCCCGGGGACTTGGCCCGAAGGGCCGCGATGTCGGCTGCCTTGAACCGGGCGTGGATGACGCACTGGCCAGGCCAGAAGAGCACTTCGGCCTTGCCGGCGGCCTCCAGGTCAAGGCGCGTGCCGCCGGCCCGGATATCCAGGATATGGCGGGCGGCGTCGGGAACGCCAAGGGTGTTGCAGGTATTTTGGCCGAGCATCTTGTCCGGCAGGAAAAGGACGCCGCGGCCCTGGTCGATGGCCCAGCGCAGCATCTTAGGGGCGTTGGCCGAAGTGCACACCGCCCCGCCGCAGGCGCCGACCACGGCTTTTATGGCTGCCGAGGAATTGACGTAGGTCAGCGGCAACACGTCGCGGCCGGCTTCCCGCAGTCGGGCCAGAACCGTGGACAGGAGCGGGGCCGGGGCCATTTCGGACATCACGCAGGCGGCCTCGCGCACCGGGATATGGATGCGCTGGCCCGGTGCGGCCAACATGGCCGCCGTCTCGGCCATGAAAAACACGCCGCAAAACATGATGTCCCTGGCGTCGAGGGCGGCAATCTTGCGCGACAGTTCCAGGGAGTCGCCCAGGATGTCGGCATGGCCGACCACGTCGTCGCACTGGTAGTGATGGGCCAGGATGGCCAGATTGCTGCCGCGCTCTTGCCGTATCGCCGTGATTTTTTGCGAAAAAGAAGGATTCATGGGGCCACCGTCTCCTTGAGCAACAGGCTGAAGTCGGCGCTTTTGGCGGAATGGGTGATGCGGCCCACAGATACGAAATCCGGGCCAAGCGCGCCTATGCCGGCCAATGCGTCCAGGTCCACGCCCCCGCTGACTTCCGTTTCGATGCCCGCCGGCACCAGGGCCAGGGCCTGGCGCATGGTTTCCCGGTCCATGTTGTCGAGCATGAGGCGCTTGGGCGACTCGGCAACAGCCTGGGCTACTTCGGCCAGGGTGCGGCATTCGATTTCAACGGGCGGCATGGTTTCCATACGGCCATGGTATGCTTTGCGCAAGGCGGCCATGGCTTGCGGAATGCCGCCGGCCCGGTCGATGTGGTTGTCCTTGAACATGAGCATCTCGGCCAGATCGATGCGGTGGTTGACGCCGCCGCCGCACAGGACCGCGTATTTTTCCGGATAGCGCAGGCCCGGCAGGGTTTTTCGGGTGTCGAGCAGCCGGGTTTTGCTGCCGGCCAGGGCGGCTACAGCCGTGGCCGTCTTGGTGGCGATGCCCGAGAGGTGGCACAGGAAATTGAGGATGACGCGTTCGGCCTTAAGGAGGGTGATGGCCGGGCCGACCAGGCTGGCCACCACCATGCGGTCGGGGATGCGATCGCCGTCGGCGGCAAAAAACGTGATGTCGCAGTCGGTTGTCTGTCCCATACGCTCGATGACAAGCGGGGCGATGGGCAGTCCGGCCGCCACGATGCCCTCTTCCTTGGCCACGATGGAGGCGGTGAGCCTATCGGTCGGGGCGAAAACGGCCATGGAAGTCAGGTCCGGGCCATCCTCTTCCAGGGCCAGATCAATGGCCCGGATGAGAAAGTCCCGGGCTTTGCCGGTAAAGAAGCGCTCGAAACGTGGATCGGGCATGGACCACCGTCTCCGTCTGGTAGGGGCCGGGCGGCGGGGGCCGCTGCCTTGGCCGGGTGGGGGAAGGGCCGGCGTCGCGCTTGTGCGCTGTCGGCCTTTCCGGGAGCGTTGGCCGGTTGTTGAACCGTGCCGCCGCGAAAACAATAGATTTTTTTTGGCAATCGGGACAAGCGCGGGCAGTGGCGACTTTTGACCTGTCAGGGGGCCTTTTGTGTCCCAGATGTTCCCTTTGTGGGGAAATGGGCCGATTCGGGAGGCCTATCCGGGCAGCGATCAGGACTGGCGTCGCCGCAACCGGGCCAGCCTGGCGGCCAGCCGGGGTTCCATCCCCTGGTCCTTGGCCGTGTAGAACTGGCGGCCGGCCAGTTCCTCGGGCAGATAATCCTGCTCCACCCAGGCGTCGGGGTAGGCGTGGGGATACTTGTACCCTTTGCCGAAGCCCCATTCCTTCTGCATCCGGGTGGAGGGGTTGCGCAGATGCAGCGGCACGGGCTTGACCCCGGACAGCATGATTGCTTTCTTGGCGGCCAGATAGGCGGCATAAGTGGTGTTGCTCTTGGGAGCGAGCGCCAGATAGACGACGGTCTGGGCCAGGGGAATAAAGCCCTCGGGCATGCCGATGCGTTCCACGGCCTCGGCCGCCGAGACGGCCAGGGGCAGGGCCATGGGATCGGCCAGGCCGATGTCCTCCGAGGCCGAGATCATCAGCCGGCGGCAGCAAAAACGCGGGTCCTCGCCGGATTCCAGCATACAGGCCAGATAGTAAAGGGCCGCGTCCGGGTCGCTGCCCCGGATGGATTTGATCATGGCCGAGGCCAGCTCATAGTGGGAATCGCCGTCCCGGTCGCCCCGGGCCATGGCTTCGGGCAGGTGTTTGCGCAATTCGTCCGGGGCGCGCTTGTCTTCGGGCAGGGCGGCGGTGAATTCCACCAGATTTAAAAGCGTGCGCCCGTCCCCGGACGACAGCATGGCAATGGATTCCAGGCTCTCCCGGGGCAGTTCCATGCCGGCTTCCCTGGCCCCGCGTTCGGCCAGGACCATGAGTTGCGGGTGGGTCAGCGGCCCCAGGCGCAGGACATGGAGCCGGGACAGGAGTTGGCGGGTGATGGAAAAGGACGGGTTTTCCGTGGTGGTGGCCAAAAGCACGATCTCGCCGGTTTCCAGGATGGGCAGGAAAAAATCCTGCTGCGCCTTGGAAAATCGGTGCAGTTCGTCAAGGATGAGGATTTCCTTGCCTTTTATGAGTTCGCGCAGGGCGGCCAGCCCGGCTTCCGGGGCGCTCACCCGCACATAGGGCCGTCCCTTGGTCCGGGCCAGGATCAGCGCCAGGGTGGATTTGCCGCAGCCCGGCGGGCCAAAGAGCAGCAGGCTCGGCAGCCGCGGGCCGGCCAGCATGGTGTTGAGGCGCGAGATAACGTGGGCCTGGCCCACGAACTCGTCGAGCGTGGCCGGCCGGATGCGCTCGGCCAGGGGGCGTTTTTCGTTTCCGAGCAAATCCATGCGACGTTCCTTGGGGGTAGGGAGGGGAAGCCTCCAGCGGCCAAAGGGTTTGCTGGCCCTTTGGAATCCCTCTCTGGTTCAATGTGCGGGGCTTGGTCCCGTAAGGATTGCCCTCATTTCGGTTCGAAGCGAAGACCGGGGTAATTTAAAAAGAAAGAGTGTGCGGCCAACACCCGATCCTCAACAGTCAGCGGCCAGTCCCAGGACCAGCACGGCCAGGGCGGCGGTTTCCCAACGCAGCACGCGGCTTCCGAGCGTCACCGGCGCAAAGCCGGCATCGGTAAAAAGGCGGGCCTCGGTATCGGTGAGGCCGCCTTCGGGACCGATCACGCACACCGTGTCGCCGGGTTCGGCCAGATCGGCCGGGGTCAGCGCCCGGCCGACTGCCGGGTCTTCCCAGAGCAGAAAACCCCGGTCATGGGCCGTGGCCGCCAGCCCGGCAGCTCCCCCCGGAACCAGGGAGATCGTCGGCAGCCGGGCCGCGCCGCACTGCTTGGCTGCGGCAATGAGGGTGGCGGTCCAGGCCTCCTTGGGGGCGTCCGGCATTGTGCCCTGGGAGTGTTCGGCCTGCCAGAAGAGGATGCCGGCGGCACCGAGTTCCACGGCCTTTTCCAGGAAAAAATCGCGCCGGGCCGAGCGGGAAAACCCGGCGGCCAGATGCAGGCGGCGCGCTGGCAGGGGGGTGGCGTCAAGGGAAATCGGTTCGAGATCCACCCGGCTGCGGGAGAGGGCCGTGATGGTGAAAAGCCCGTCGCGTCCCTGTCCGTCAAAGGCGCGCACCACCTCGCCGGGCCGCTTTCGCAGCACCTTGGCGCAGTGGTTGGCCTCGCCGCCGGTCAGGGCAAAGGGCGGGGCAAAGGCCTCTGGCGGGAGGAAAAAAGCGTCGGGTCGGCCCATGATCGGTCCTTGGTCTGGTGTGGCGGTTGGGGGTGTGCCCCGGGAGCAGGAAAAAAGCCGGGAGGACGTGCCATCCCCCCGGCCTTTGATCGCTGCGCGGCGTTTAGCCGGCCACGGGCTTTCTGGCCGTGCCGTTTTTGTAGAAGGGCAGGGCGCGTTTGCTGGCCGGCAGCTCGGTGCGGGCGGCTTTGACCACAAAGTCCTTGGCCTCGGCTGCGGCGGCGTCAACATAGGCCAGGGCCACGGCATGGCCCAGGCTCGGGGCGAAGGACGCGCTGGTGACCACGCCGACGGTCTTGCCGGAACGGTCCAGCACCACGTCGCCATGCCGGGCGCTGCGCCGGCCGGGAATCTCCAGGCCGATCAGCTTCTGGCGAAGGCCGGCCGCCTTGCCCTTGCCGACGTACTCGGCCGGAGAAGTCAGCAGCCAGCCGTAGCCGGCCTCGGCCGGGGTGTGTTCCTCGTCGAGGTCCTGGCCGTAGAGGGGATAGCCCATTTCCAGGCGGATGGTGTCGCGCGCGCCAAGGCCGGCCGGGGCCACGCGCGGATCGGCGGCCAGGGCCTCCCACAGGGCCACGGCCTGTCCGGCCGGCAGGAACAGTTCATAGCCAAGCTCGCCGGTGTAACCGGTGCGGCTGACCATGAGCTTTGCCCCCTGGAATTCGGTCCAGATGAAGTTGAAATATTTGAGTCCGGCAAAATCGCCCGGCACCCGGTCGCGCAACACCTCAAAGGCGAGCGGTCCCTGCAGGTCGATTTTTGCGGTCTGGGGCGAGACGTCCCTGAAATCCGTCCCGGCCGGCAGGCGGCTTTTGATCGTCTCGAAATCAATGGCGATGCGCGAACCGTTGACCACCAGCATGTACTCGTCCACGCCCAGGCAATAGATGATGAGGTCGTCGATGACCCCGCCGGCCTCGTTTAACAGGAAGCCGTAGCGGCATTTGCCCGGGGCCAGGGTGGCCAGATCGTGGGTCACGGCCGTGCCCAGCGCCTCGGCTGCGCCGGCGCCGGCCAAAAGGAACTCGCCCATATGGCAGATGTCGAAAATGGCGGCCTTGGTCCGGGTCTGCTCGTGCTCGGCCAGGATGGAGGCGTATTGCACCGGCATGTCGAAGCCGGCGAAGGGAACCATCTTGGCTCCGTGGCTGCGGTTCCAATCGGTAAGGGGAGTGGGGGTGGGGTTTTCCACGGTCACATGCTCCGGGTAGTCGGAAGGGTGCTTCCGATGTCAGGGGTGGTACGGCGGCGATGCGCCCGGCCGTCGGGTCAGCTTTGCGCCACCAGCGGCAGGACGATGCCCTGTTCCTTTTTGGCCTTGCGGATGGACCGGAACTCGTCGAGCAGGGCCACGAGCCGGCTGTAGGTTTTTTTCACGGACAGACCGTAGGGGGACAGGTCCAGATCCTTTTTGCGGATGTAATGGCGAAGCAGATAGCTGTCGTTTAGAATCATGTCGCCAAGGGACAGGACGCGTTCCACCAGGGCGTCAAAGTAGTTGACGATCTCGAATTTGAGGTCGTTTAAAATCTCGGTAAAAAGCGTCAGCATCCGAAGGTAGGACAGCCGTTCGCCCTTGTAGTTGCGATCCTGCAGGTCTTCGAGCAGCTTCACCTTGCGGGCCTGCTGGATGTAACTGTATTTGCTCCAGACTTCCTGATAGATGTCGCGCATGTTGCTGAAGTCGTCGTAGTGGTCGGCGGAGAGCAGATAGTTGTCGAGCACCTTGACGACATTGGAGTAGAACTCGTCGGAATAACCGATGATGCGGCGCTGGTGCTTGGACAGCCAGGCGTAGAGGAATTTGAGCTTTTTCTCGTGGGTGTCGGTGTTTTCCACGATCTCGTTGCGCTTGTAGACGATACGGCCGGAATATTCGCCGCGCACGATGTCGTTTAAGCGCAGAAACAGGCTGTAGGTGTCCTTGACCAGATTGAGCCGGTAAAAACTCTTGCCCGTGACCGGGTGGATGACTTCCTGGGAGGCCACCGACAAGGCCCGGTCCTGGCGCACGTTGTTGGGATCGAACTTGTGTTGGCGGTAGACCACCCGGGTAATGACCACCCGTCGCTCGGGATCGACGAAGTACCCGCCTTCGCGAAGCGCCTTGAGGGCTTCGGTATGGGTCTTGTCCACGGCCACCAGGGCGATTTTTTCCACGCGCGGATAAAAGCGCGCTTCGGGATGGGAGTAGAGCGTGGTGATGGTGCGGTCGGTCTGGCCGAGCACGCGCACCAGGAAGCGTTCGCCCATGCGAAACAGCCGCCGGGCAAAAAGGGCCGAGGAGGTGCGCCGCTCGGATACGATGGGGAAGCCGTAGAGTTCCATCAGGAACTGGTAGACAAAGCCCCGGTGGCGTTCGTAGCGGCGGTCGTCGCCCACGGCGAATTTCTTGATATTGAGGCCGAACCGCTTGAGTTCGGTGTCGAGATAGGATGGGAACGAGCAGTAGACGCCGGAAAGGTAGAAGTCGTTCTGGCTGTCCATGGACAGCACATGGGCCCGGTCCATTTGGAGGATGGTGGGCAAAAGCGCGGCGTAGTTTTCCAGGCTCGTGACGTCGGTCTCGGAAAACTCATGCCGGAAGGCATCCTGGCTGGACTTGGCCAGACGGGCGCAAAACGTGCGCATGTTCTGGCCGAATATGGAGGTTTCCAGAGGGCACTGGTCGCGGTAGGTCTCATCGGTGTAGTCGAGCAGGCAGTGCAGGATGTCGTACTGGAAAATTTCCTGGAAGTACTTGAGCGGCCTGGCCACGGCCACCATGGAAAACCCGGGGAGTTCCTTGTATTCGTAAGCGTCGGCCTCAAAGGACGGCAACAGTTCGCGGAAATCCACCAGCGGGTAGTTGGCGTGTTCGAAATAGGGCTTGAGCAGGCACTGTTTGATATGGACCCAGTCGAGGAAACGGCGCAGATCGGGCAGGGTCTGGACGCGCAGAATCTCGCCTTCCCGGGGGCGGTGTTCGCCCTGGAGGAATGCGGCTTCGGGAACCTGGGAAAAAGCGGTCGTCCAGTCAAACGTCATGGCCGCTCCATGGGCGGGTTGCGGGTCGCGGGCCGGGCGGCAACTTCCACTGCCAAAAATCACTCTATAGCCTAATATCAATTTATGATAAAGCCCTCCCGGGCTCTTCCCGCCCACCGGTCCTTTTCGTCTGCCGGGCCGGTTTGACGGCAGAGGCCTTGCCTCGTAAGATGGGCCGCAGTTTCAAAGCCGTCATCGATACAGGGAGAAGACCATGGATCACGCCTGTCCGACAGGCCTCCTTCACAGGGAGCGCGTCGTCCCGCCCCCGGTCCGTGTGGCCGTGCCCGGCGGTCGGCAAAGCCTGGCAAACGACGCCACCTTGGGCCGGACATGCTGACCCAGATGCCCGATACCCCTTTTTACGAACAGTTGCTGGCCATTGTCGGCAATGTTTTCGATGCTTATTCAGCGGTGCTTTTCCTGCCCGAGGCCGACTCCGAGGTCTGCCGGGCAGCGGCGGCCTTCAGCCTCGGCGACGCGCTCAACCGCGAAGCCGCCATTGCTCCGGGCCAGGGGCTGGTCGGCTGGATCATCCGGGAGAACAAGCCGCTTCTCATCAGCAATTTCGACCAGCACCGCGGCGTCCTCGGCTATTACCGGGGCGGCGAGGAAGAGCGCATCCGGGCCTTCATGGGCTATCCCGTGGCGGCAACCGGCGGGGCGCTTTGCCTGGACAGCCGCAAGACCTACACCTTCGGGGAAAAGGACCTCAAAATCCTGTCCCAGTTTGCCGAACTGGCCGGAAACCATCTGGCCCGGTCCCGGGAAGTGGCCCAAAGCCTGGTCGAACACGGCTTTTATCAGGCCCAGCGCCGCATCGCCACCCTGCACAAGACCTTTCCCAAGTGGGCGGCCTTCCGCTCCGGCCTGCTGACGCTTTTGTCCGAAGCCACCGGCTTTCGCCATGCCATCCTGACCGTGCGCGACGAATCGGGTCGATCGTATTTTCTGGAAGGGGCCAACGAAAGCCCCTTTAACGGCGGCCGGGAGGCGCCGACGCGATTTTCCGTCGGCCAGGGGCTGGTTGGCTGGGTGTTTAAAAACCAGACCCCGGTCTACACCGGGGAGAAGGACGAAGCCAGCCGGCTGCCGCTTTTCGGGCTCGATGTGCCCACCATCGATTGCAAAAGTGTCATCTGCCTGCCCATTCATTTTTCCAAAAAGACCCGGGGTGTGCTCACCCTGGCCGACCCCAGGCCGCTTCCCATCAGCGAGGAACTCAAGGCCTTTGTCGGCATGGTGTCGGAAAGCCTGGCCCTTTTTCTGGAAAACCTGCATCTGCGCACCCGTCTCGGCAGCCCTTCGGCGTAGACTTTTTCACTGCAGCCATCTACCATGGCCCAATTGTCGGGAACTGGGCCATGGTCCTTGGGTATCGAACGCCAACGCGGGTGTGGGCATGTTTTTCAAGAACTTTTTTCGTTTCCTCGGAAAAGACCTGGCCATGGATCTCGGTACGGCTAATACCTTGCTGTACACCTCGGCCGACGGCATCGTCCTGGCCGAGCCGTCGGTGGTGGCCATCGACACCCGCAGCGGTGAACTGATAGCCGTCGGCACCGAAGCCAAGGAATACCTTGGCCGCACCCCGGAACGCATCCGGGCGATTCGGCCCATGAAAGATGGCGTCATCGCCGATTTCGACGTCACCCGGGCCATGATCGCCTTTTTCGTCCGCAAGGTCCTGGCCGGCTTCCGCTTTGCCAAACCCAAGATGGTCATCTGCGTGCCCACCGGCATCACCCAGGTGGAAAAGCGCGCGGTTATCGAGTCGGCCCAGATGGCCGGGGCGCGCGACGTCAAGCTCGTGGAGGAACCCATGGCTGCGGCCATCGGGGCCGGGCTGCCCATCGACCGGCCTTCGGGCAACATGGTGGTGGACATCGGCGGCGGCACCACTGAAGTGGCCGTCATCTCCCTTTCGGCCATTGCCTATGCCGAATCCGTGCGGGTGGCCGGGGATGAGCTCAACGAAACCATCCAGCGCTTTGTCCAGGATGAATTTCAGGTGCTCATCGGCGAGAACATGGCCGAAGAGATCAAGATCCGCATCGGCTCGGCCATGCCCCTGCCCGAACCGCGCACCATGGAGGTTGCCGGCAAGTCGCTCATCGACGGCACGCCGACCACCGTCACCGTCACCGACACCCATGTGCGCGAGGCCATCCGCGAACCCGTCAACATCATTGTCAGCGCCGTCAGGAAGGCCCTGGAAAAGACGCCGCCCGAGCTGGTGGCCGACATTGCCCGAAACGGCCTGCTGCTGGCCGGCGGCGGGGCGCTTTTGGCCGGCCTTGACGAGCGCATAAGCCAGGACACCAACCTGTCCGTGCTCCTTGACGACGATCCGCTGACCACGGTCGTGCGCGGCACCGGCCGGGCCATGAGCGACCGGGTGCGCTTCAAGGATGTCTTTATCAACTGACCGGTCCGGCCGGGGGAATCATGGCGCAGGCGACACAGGAGCTTTTGGACCGGACCCGGGCCGCCGTCGAACTGGCCGGAGAGCGCATCCGGGCCGATTTCGGTTCGCCTCGGGAAGTGCGCCATAAAGGCCGCATCGATCTGGTCACGGCCACGGATCTGGCCGTGGAAGACCTGCTCAAGGAGTCGCTTGGCCGCATCCTGCCCGAAGCAGCCTTTCTGGCCGAAGAAACTGCCGCCAAAACCGTCCTGTCCGGCCTAACCTGGATCATCGACCCTCTCGACGGCACCACCAATTTCGCCCACGGTTTTCCCTTTGTCTGCACGTCGGTTGCCCTCTACGACGGCCAGACCCCGCTTGTCGGCTGCGTCAACGCCCCGATGCTTGGCCAGTGCTTCACGGCCGGACAGGGCCTTGGGGCCTTTTTAAATGACGTGCCCATCCATGTTTCCAACACGGACAGCCCCGAAGCCGCCCTGGTGGCCACGGGGTTTCCCTACGCCATTGTCGAAAATCTCGATGAGATCATGGCTGATGTCCGGGTGATGCTGGCCGCAACCCAGGGCATTCGCCGTCCCGGATCGGCCGCCCTGGATTTGGCCTATGTGGCGGCCGGGCGCTTTGATGCCTTTTACGAACTGGCGCTCAATCCCTGGGATGTGGCCGCCGGGGTGTTGCTGGTGGCCGAAGCCGGCGGCCGGGTGGGAAGCTATCGGCCGGCCGGACCCTATGCCCTGGGGGATTTTCGCATCCTGGCCAGCAACGGCGTCCTGCATGAGGCTCTGCTGGCCCTGCTGGACTGATTTTCCCCGCCAGCCGTTTCTTCGCTCTTCCCACCGTCGCAGCCACGCCTTCCCCCTTTTCCCCTTTGTAGGGGGCCGGGGGATCATCCCCCCGGACGCCGGAGGCATTTTTTCTCTTTCCCCTCCCGTTACAAAGCATGTGGGAACAACGTCTGTTTCTCATAGAAATGCACAACGGCCGGGGTGAGCCAATCGCGGTAGTCCCGCACCAGGGCGGCCAGTTCAGCTGCATCCACGAACATGCCGCCGGCCACCTCATCGGGATTGGGGCGGGGTTGTTCGCTTGTGCGTCCGGCGCTGTAGAGCGTGACGAATTCATAGGCCGTCTCCCGGCTGGCCGGGGCGGCGTCGAGCAGGGTCAGGGAGGGCGCGGCCAGCCCCAATTCCTCGGCCAGTTCCCGGACGGCAGCCTCGGTGCGGGCTTCGCCGGCCCGGACATGGCCGGTGGCCGAGAGGTCGAACCGTCCCGGGTAGAGGCTTTTATTGTGCCCGCGTTTTTGCAGATAGAGCCGCCCGTCGGGATCAAAGACCAGCACCATGACCGAGCGATGGAAAAGCCCTTGGCGATGGGCCTCGGTCAGGGGCATGACCATGAGCGGCCGGTCGTTGTGGTCAACGACATCCACGAGCTCGACCTGCGGCGCTGTCTGGGTCTTTTTCACCATATGCCGCCACCTCCTGCAAGCGGCCATACTGCCAGGGGATACAGGAAATGCAACCGCTGCCGCCTCTTTCCGATCCGGTGCGCCTTGGCCCGGCCGACGCCGGCCTGTTGGCCGGACTCGAAGCCATGACTTTTCCCGATGCCTGGGACGAGGCCGCCTTTGCCGCCGCCTTTGCCCGCCCGGTTTTTGCCGCCTTCGGCATCCGCCGGGAGGGGGGGCTGGCCGCCTACGCCACCTTCCATTTTCTGGGCGAGGAATTCGAAGTCATAAATATTGCGACCGATCCCGGGCTGCGTGGGAGGGGGCTGGCTTCACGCCTTTTCGGCCATGTCTTGCAACATACCGATAAAGCGGGCATGAATCAGGGGTATCTGGAAGTGCGCGCCGGCAATGTCCCGGCCAAAAAATTGTATCTTCGCCACGGCTTTGCCGTGGTTGGCGTGCGAAAACGCTATTATGCCGACACCGGGGAGGACGCCCTGGTCATGGTCCGGACAGCCGGACAGGAGCAGGCCGTCAGTTCGCCAACCCTGTAACGAAAGCGCCAAGGAGCACCCATGGCCCTTACCCGCATCGATACGATCGACATCGCCGGCAAAAAACTGCTGATCCGCGTGGATTACAACGTGCCGCTTCAGGGCGACGTCATCACCGACGATCTGCGCATCCGGGCGAGCCTGCCGACCATTGAATACGCCCTGTCCAAGGGCTGCTCACTCATTTTGTGTTCCCACCTCGGCAAGGCCAAGGGCGTTCCCGATCCCAAGTACTCTCTGGCTCCGACTGCCAAGCGCCTTTCGGAACTGCTTGAGCGCGAGGTGCGCATGGCCCCGGATTGTCTGGGTGAGGCCACCCGGGCCATGGCTGCTGCGCTCAAACCCGGCGAGATCCTCATGCTTGAGAATCTGCGCTTTCATCCCGGGGAGACTGCCGGCGACATGGACTTTGCCAAGGAAGTCATGTCCATGGCCGAGATCTATGTCTGCGACGCCTTTGGCACGGCCCACCGGCCCCATGCCTCCATGGTGGCCTTTGCCCAGGTCGCTTCCAAATGTTGCGCCGGCTTCCTGCTCATGAAGGAATGGCAGTTTCTGGGCGAGGCCGTGGAATCTCCCACCCGTCCCTTTGTGGCCGTTTCCGGCGGGGCCAAGGTGTCGTCCAAGCTCGGGGTGCTTAAAAACCTCCTGTCCAAAGTCGATGCCATGTGCATTGGCGGGGCCATGGCCAACACGTTTCTTGCGGCCATGGGCTATGGCATCGGCAAGTCGCTGGTTGAACCGGAACTTTTTGGTGCGGCCCTGGAGATCATGGATGAGGCAAAAAAACGCGGCGTGGGCTTTTACCTGCCTGTGGACTTCATTATTTCCAAGGATGCCGGCAAACCCATCAGCGAAATGCAGCCGGCCGGACAGGTGCCCTTTGCCGCCATTCCCGAGGACGCCGTGGTCCTGGACATCGGCCCAGTAACAGCCGGCCTGTTCGCCCTGGTCATGGATCCGGCCAAGACCGTGGTCTGGAACGGCCCTATGGGCGCGTTTGAAAATCCCGCCTTTGCCCAGGGGTCCTATACCGTGGCCCACATTGTGGCCGGGGTGCGGGGCCTCTCCATCGTTGGCGGCGGCGACACCGACGTGGTGGTGCATCAGGCCGGGCTGGCGGATAAGATGGCCTTTATTTCCACCGGCGGCGGCGCGTCCCTGGAATTTCTGGAAGGCAAGGAACTGCCCGCCTTCAAAGCCCTCAAGGAGTGCCAGTCATGAAAAAGCTGATGGCTGCCAACTGGAAGATGTACAAGCTTCGGGACGAGGCGGCGGCAACGGCTTCCGATCTGGTCGCGCGGTTGTCCGGCAAGCTTCCGGCCGACCGCGAGGTGCTGGTGATTCCGCCTTTCACGGCGCTTTGCGGTGTGGGCGGGGCCCTTGCCCAGGCCACGGGCTTTGCGCTCGGGGCGCAGAACTTCTATCCGTCGAAGCAGGGGGCCTTTACCGGCGAGATCGCGCCGGAGATGCTCACCGACGCCGGCTGCCGTTACGCCCTGGCCGGACACTCCGAACGCCGCCATATCCTTGGCGAGGACGACGCCATGGTCGGGCGCAAGGTGGCCTTTGGGCTGGCCTCGGGGCTGTCGATGATCCTGTGCGTCGGGGAGAAGGTCGAGGAACGCCAGGCCGGGGAGCTTGAGGCGGTGCTGGCCCGCCAGCTCACGGCCGGGCTGGCCGATGTTTCGGCCGATGTCGCACCCGAGGCCCTGGCTGTGGCCTATGAGCCGGTCTGGGCCATTGGCACGGGCCTTACGGCCGGTGCCGAGGAAGTGGCTGGGGCGCACGCAGTGGTGCGGGCGTTTCTGGTCCGGCGTTTCGGGGCGGGGGGAGAGAAAATCCGCATCCTGTATGGCGGCAGCGTGAAGCCTGGCAACGCCGGTCAGATTTTAGGGATTGACAATGTCGACGGAGTGCTGGTAGGTGGCGCAAGCCTTGACGCTGAGAGCTTTGCGGCGATTGTGACAGCTTAAAGAACTCGCGGCCATGTCCGTGAAAATAACGGGAAAAAACAGTTGACAACTCTCATCATTACTGTACATGTACTCGCCTGCGTGGCGGTCATCATCCTGGTCCTGCTTCAATCTGGCAAGGAAGGCATGGGGGTGATCTTCGGCGGCGGCAGCCAATCCGTCTTCGGCAGCACAGGTGCTGGCGGGTTGCTGGTCAAGCTGACGGCGCTTTTTGGAGCGATCTTTCTTATCACTTCGCTTGCCTTTAACGTCTATTCCGGCTCGCACCGGCGTCAGGCCAAATCGGTCATGATGGATGCGAGCGGTGTGCCGGTTCAGATTCCGGCGACTCCGGATGGCGCTGGCAAGGATGCGGAACCCAAGAAGGGCGTTACCTTCGAAGAGGTTCCGGCACCGGGAGCGAACGCTCCGGCCGGTGGGGCAGCGAAGCAGTAAGTTCATATTTGCCGAAGTGGTGGAACTGGTAGACACGCCATCTTGAGGGGGTGGTGGGCTATGCTCGTGGGGGTTCGAGTCCCCCCTTCGGCACCATATCACAGTCCAGGACGGTCCAATAAAGGCCGAAAACACCTGGAAACATTAACTAAGCCGGGCTAGAGATAGTCCGGCTTAGTCTTTTTACGTCCGTTGACATCCACTCTTTATGGGGTATTTGTCGGGGTACGCGAGCCGATGCGGAGATCGTTGGGGTACTTTGCCTCAATCCCGCATGGCGACATCACATTTCGATGTGAGGAAGTACCCCATGCCGAAAAAGACGATACCCCTAACGGACGTTGCCATCCGAAACGCCAAGGCCGCCGACAAGCCGGTGAAGATGTTCGACGGGGCCGGGCTGTTTCTCCAAGTTACCCCAACCGGCGGCAAGCTCTGGCGGTTCAAGTACCTCTTCGACGGCAAGGAAAAGCTGCTAGCGCTGGGCAAGTGGCCCGACGTGGGCTTGAAGATGGCCCGGCAGCGACGTGATGAAGCTCGCGCTCTGGTTGCCCAAGGTGTGGACCCGTCCGAAAAGCGCAAGCAGGACAGGACCGACGCCGAGGCCCAGGCCGCCGAAGACACGAATACCTTTGAGGTGGTCGCCAGGGATTGGCACGCCAAACAGGTGAAAGTGTGGAGCGAGGGGCACGCCGCCAAAGTCCTGGGGCGCATCGAACAGCATCTTTTCCCTGCCTTCGGCAGCATCCCTATTTCCACGCTACGCGCTCCCGCCATTCTGCCCACGCTTCGGGAGATCGAGGCCAAGGGCAATCACGAGACAGCCAAGCGCCTGCGGCAATACTGCGAGGCGGTTTTTACCTTCGCCATTTCCACGGGCATTGCCGAAAGAAACGTCGGCGCTGATCTACGTGGGGCGCTTGCTCCCTGTCGAGCTACAAACCGGCCAGCCATCATTGACCCCAAGGGTGTGGCGCAACTGCTGCGGGCCATAGACGGCTATCAGGGAAGCCCCGTCACGGTGGCGGCCTTGCGGCTGGCCCCGCTGGTATTTGTGCGCCCTGGTGAACTGCGGCAAGCGGAGTGGTCGGAGATCGACCTCGACGCAGCCGATGGCCCCCGCTGGTCCATTCCTGCCGAGAAGATGAAGATGCGCCGGGATCATGTCGTGCCGCTGTCGAAGCAGGCGGTGGAGATCATCACGGACTTGCACTCTTTGACCGGCCATGACCGCTATCTCTTCCCCTGCAACCGTACCAACGGCCGCTGCATGTCCAACATGGCGATGAATGCCGCCCTTCGGCGCATGGGCTATGAACAAGGGGAAATGTGCGCTCACGGCTTCCGAGCCATGGCTTCCACGCTTTTGAACGAGCTTTCGTGGTCCAGTGACCTTATCGAGCGGCAGCTTGCCCACGCCGAGCGCAATTCCATCAGAGCCGCCTACAACCGGGCCGAATATTTGCCCGAGCGCCGGAAAATGATGCAGGCATATTCCGACTATCTGGACCAGCTAAAGGCCGGCGCAAAGATTACGCCGCTTCACGCGACCGCCGGAGAATGACCACCACCATGGAGGAACCCGCCTGAAAGGGGCGGACCTTATAATGCGGCCCCGGTCGGTGGTACCAGCACCGGCCGAGGCCTATCACAACCGACCTGAAGAGGAGGTACGGCCATGACTGAGACGGCCTTACAGCATGGACAGAGGACCAGCAAGCGGCCCCGCTGCGCCATCTGCCGATGGAAGTTTGACAACGCCTGCCACAAGCGGGCACCTTTGATCGTCGCGGGACAGGTGGCCGGCGGAAACGGCCATGTCGGCATCTGGCCCGAAGTGCCGGCGGATAGCTGGTGCGGCGACTTTGCTTTCAAGGTGGAGGTATAGCGCCATGGATAGCAAGACCCACGAACTCAAGGACGCGTTGCTCGGCAGCCTCCAGACCGTAACCGACGCATTGAAAGGTGCCAAGGCCAAACTTGACGATGTGCAGACAGACGATGATGCGCGCCTTGCCGGGGAGGGAATCTTTGAATCTTTGACCAAGAGCCTGTTCAATGTGTCCTTGCTGGTCCATGCCAAAGATGAGGACGCCAAGAAATCTACCCCGCCTGTCGAGGAGCCGGGCTTACCTCACAAGGATAAGACGTACTTCGACCATGTGAGCGGGATTGCGGAGGAGGCCCTTTTGCCCCTCTGGTCACTCAAGGATATGCTTCTCGACATGGACATAATTGGAGATGCAAATCCGCTGATAGACCCTGTGCGCTTGGGGTCCATCATCGAATCTCTGTTGAAGCAGGCCGAAAGCCAGATCGACGCTGTGGACGATGCTTTTGAAAAGCACGTGGGGCGAGTCCGATTCGTTCGCGCCCAGGCAACCTACCCCGGGGCCTCAACCGGCACCATCTTGGCCGTGAAGTGGGAGCCGAAGGAGGCCGCCCATGTGTAGCTCCAACGCGAGAACGCTTGAAGACCATCTCTACCGCATTTCCTCGAAGATCATTTTCTTGAAGGACTATCTGCAAAGCACGGAAGCCCTGCCCGGTTTGGTGGATGTGGTGGAAGACTTGGCGGCCGAAGCTGAGACGGCCATCAACCTGTGTGAAGCCATGGGCGAAGCTGCCGAGGCTCCCCAGCCGTAGCCGGCGACCGCATAGACATTTCCCCGCCCTAGGGTAGCTCCCAAAAAGCCGGAACCCTACCGGCCTGGGCGGGGATTTCACTATAGGGATGAGCCGAGGGGGCTTGGAAGATGGAAGAAAAAGAAATTTCATTTGCCAACTATTATTTTTATTGGAAACAACAATATTCGTTGAGAAACAGAGACTATATAGCCAAAGTCGCCAGAGAAAAAGAATTCTTCGATATGTACAAAGAGAACTGGATGGATTTTTATAAGTTAAGAAGGCAAATCGATTTAAATATATATGGCCTTGGTGGAACAAAAAGAATTCTAGCAGGTGGCCAACAAACGTTGGACGGCCTTCGACGAATCCTAGGAAAGGATAAGTGTGATTTATTTTTAAAAACTGGTAAAGATGTAATAGTTCGTGACGAATTAAAATACAAATTTGACTTGAAATCTACAAAGTCACCGGAAGAAATGCTTGACGATATATTGACAAATGGAAAAATTGACAAACAACACCTAAACGTTTCGGATAATGTTCCGGACAGGTATGAATCGATATCCCATGAGGCGAACGAGGTGTGTTCACCAATTTCCAAGGCTAATGGGCTTAGGGATGCTGTCGTCACTATCGACACAAGCTTCGATATAGACATAATCACAAAAGAAATAACTTTAGTGTATTGGGAACGAAGAGTAACAATATTAATGTACGAAGCAATGGAAAAGGCAAAGCTAAATAATGATCACGACAATGATGCTTATAAAAAATACCTTTCAAGCGATTTTGAGCAAGTTTCAGCAATATGGAACCAATCCTTCTATGATGTTGCATGCTACAAAATCAACAAAAACTACAAAGATAAAGAAAAAAGGGGTTTTTCTGTTGACGATACACCAAGGGCAATAGGCATTTGGCTGTGGGACTATATTGAAAATACATATGGAGAGAAAAACCACCACAAGCCTATGCCGAAGCTATTAGAGTATTTAAAGATAAGTTTGACTATGTAAAGTTAGGCTATCAAGAAACCGAGAAAGGGACCTATCGAAATTGGTATCATCGGACAGCGGCTTGCATAGAGGCCTGTGACGTATTGAGCATAAAAGGTGACGGTCGAAAAAAGAAGACCAATGACTAGTCAGTTGGTAATCGTTTCTGACCCTCTTCCTCTTGGTCAGCGATACCAATGTATCGTGATCTAGTGTACTAACACCCCTTCGGCATTTTCTGGTTTCTACTGGTCATCCCGCCCACGGCCCGCAAGTCTCGCCGCGAGGGTGGTTCACTCCCAACCGGAGTATGCCAGTTGCAAATCGAGTATCAGAAACCCGAGCGTCTTCTCCGTCTCCCGCAGGTCTTAGACCGCATCCCCTACAAGCGTAGCCGTTTCCTCGACCTCGTGCGCCAAGGCGTGTTCCCCGCGCCTGTCCGCCTTCCTGGTGGACGTGCTGTGGCGTGGCCGGAAAGCGTAGTTGATGAACTGGTGGATCGGCTGGCGACCGGCAAGGGGGCGTAGGTCATGGAGAACGGAAAAGCCCCAACCGAAGCCAGCCAGGGCGTGGAAAAAGGGATTGTCTGCGACGACAAGCCCATCCTGCACAGCCCTACCGAAAATGGCAACGACAATTCCGCATCTGCCCAGCGGTCCCGGCTGCTGGCCGCCCTCATCAAAGGCCCCGTCTCCACCCTCAAAGCCCGTAGAGAATATGACATCCTTCACCCGGCCGCCCGCGTGCAGGAGCTACGCAATCGCGGCCACCTGATTGATACCGTCTGGACCGACGACGTTACGGCAGAAGGCAACGTGCATCGCGTCGCACTTTATCTCTATCGCGGAAAGGCGGGAGCATAGCATGGACGCTGCCCCTCATTCCCCCCGAATGGAGACGCCGATGCCGCCGCTTATCATATCCGTGCAAAAAGCCGTGGAATCCCTGACCGCCGCCATGGAGGGCAACGGCGTCATTCCCGGCGAGGTTGTCCTCGACGGCCGAATTCATCGCTGTGGTACGGCTGACAAACCGCATGGCCTTAATGGCTGGTACATCGCACACGGTGATGATCCGGTGTCCGCTGCCTACGGCGACTGGCGAACCAGCGAGAGCTTCAAGTTCTGCGCCAAGGGCGACCGCGAGTTGACGACCGAGGAACGCGCCCGCCTCAAGGCCCGGTATGCCGCCGAGAAAAAGCGCCGCCAGGAAGATGAAGCCAAGCGCCAGGGCGAGGCCCGTGTCGAAGCAAAGCGCATCCTGGCCGCGACCATGCCGGCCCCCAGCGACCACGGATATCTGGTCCGCAAGGGCGTTGCCCCGGTGGGGGACATCCGCATTGCCGACGACGGGCGGCTGGTGGTTCCGGTCCTCGACGCCAAGGGCGCGGTTATGTCGCTCCAATTCATCGGCTTGGAGGGCGATAAGCTCTTTCTCGCGGGCGGAAAGCTCAAAGGTGGGTATTCCCCCATCCTCGCCGCCAATGGAGAGAAAAAGGGCCGCCTTTACGTCTGCGAGGGTTACGCGACCGGGGCGACGATCCACGCCGCGACCGGGGCGGCCGTGCTGGTGGCGTTCAACTGCGGCAACCTCTTGGCCGTGGCGGAAATGGCCCGAGCGCAATACCCGGATCGGGAAATCATCATCTGCGCCGACGACGACGCCAAGACCGCCGGCAACCCCGGCCTGTCGAAAGCGACCGAGGCGGCCGTCGCGGTCAAAGCGCTATTGGCCGTTCCCAGGTTCACGGACCCGACCGGCGGGACTGACTTCAACGACATGGCCCAGGCGTCGGGCCTGGAGGCGGTCAAGGCGGCACTGGAGGCGGCCGAAGCCCCGGGGGCGACCGACGCAAAGACCGACAAGCCGGGGCTGGTAATCTTCGACATCCGCGATTTCCTGGCCTTGGACATAAAGCCCCGCGAGTACGTCATATCGCCGGTCATCCCGTGCCAGGGGCTTGTCATGCTCTATGCCATGCGTGGCATCGGCAAGACGCACTTCGCGTTGCATCTGTCCTACGCGGTTGCAACGGGGCAAATGGTCTTCCGTTGGCAAGCGGTCACTCCACGGCGCGTCCTGTACCTGGACGGGGAAATGCCGGCGAACGCGATGCAGGAACGGCTGGCCGGAATCGTCGCCAGCTATGCAAAGGAACCGCTGCCGGGATTCATGCAGATTATCACGCCGGACACGCAACCGCTGGCAATGCCAAACCTCGCCACGCCGGAAGGACAGGCGGCCCTGGCTCCCTGCCTGGAGGGGGTGGAGCTGCTTGTCGTGGATAATCTCGCCACGCTCTGCCGCGCCGGCCGGGAGAACGAGGCCGAGGGCTGGCTCCCGGTTCAGGAGTGGATTCTCGCACTCCGTCGCCGGGGCATATCGGTACTGCTGGTTCACCATGCCAACAAGAGCGGCGGGCAACGCGGTACGTCCAGCCGGGAGGACGTTCTCGATACCGTCATCAGTTTGCGCCGGCCCCAGGACTACCGGCCCGAGGAAGGAGCGCGTTTCGAGGTCCACCTCGAAAAAGCCCGGGGCATCATCGGAGACGACGCCAAGCCATTTGAGGCCAAGCTCATGCAAGATGGCGATGCCATGGCCTGGGCCTGCCGCGACATCGAGGACGTGCAGCTTGAAACGGTGCGTCAACTCCATGCCGAAAAAATGTCCATCCGGGACATTGCCGAGGAAACCGGCATCCCGAAAAGCACGGTCCAGCGGATGGTCAAAAAGCTGGGTGGGGGTGTGTCATGAGCACGCCCGAAATCGCTTTGACCCAAGGTGTCCCACTGTCCCAGCTACTAGGGCGTGGGACAGTGGGACAGTCAAAGAATAATGGGACACCCACTGGGACAGCACGTGGGACAGTCTCTTTAAAGTCCTTGGCAAACAGGGTGTTACAACGGTCAAAAGTGGGACAGTGCTTGGGACAGTCCGTGGGACAGTGCCCGAAAAAGTGTCCCACGGGGGTGGAGGGCGTGGGACAGCAAAACGGGGCTGTCCCGCTCCCTGTCCCGGCCGATTTTTCGACCGGCTTGGAGTGGATCGTCTGGCCTGCCGATGATGCCGCCCCCGACTTCGACGCAAGGTGGGCCGCCTTCGACTTGGCCGACGTGTGCCGCCTCTACGGCGTGTGCGTGGTCCGTGTCGGCAAGCGCGTCCTCGCCATCTATCCCCCGGCGCTGGAACCGGAGTTGGTGGCCTATACCGGATCACTCTTGGCCGAAGCCCAGGACTACCTTTCCGCCAACATGGACCGCTTGCCAATCCTGACCCAGGCCCAGGCCGTGGAAATCGTCTTGGACATCATGCGGGCGCACAAGAGGCTTCGGTTTTGCCGAGGCGACGGTGGGAGCCGGTGGCCGGTTTATCCCCGGGAATGGAGCGCCGGGCAACGGGCGACGGTTCAAACTCTTTGGTTTGCGGCCGGCGATGCCCTGGACAGAGACGAATTTAGGGAGATCGACCAATGACAAGTTTCCCCTGTCCCGCCTGCGGCGGCGACGCCGTTCTCTGCATCTGTGACGCTCTGCCGGAAGAAGACCAACACCGCTTGGTCGATGCCCTGCAATACGAGTTCCGCGACGTAGATCACGCCGTCGATGTGGCTATCAAAAACAGCGAGGCCCGCAATCTGCTCCATGTGGCGGCCTTTGAGTACGTGCTCGAAAATGGATCTGACGACGTGCGCGAGGCCATCCGGTCGGCCTTCCAAAAGACCTTTGGCGTCAAGGCCGATGCCTACGGCCCGAATGGCGAAAGGTATTTCTCCATCGAGACGGTGGCCCAGGTTTTGGGCCTATCCGTGGAAGAGGCACAAGAAAAGGCCCTACGCTGGTTGGGACCGGATGCTTTGAACCAACGCGACGACATCAGCATGGTGCAGTGAGGGGGAGCAATGAGCATATGCCATGCCTGCGGGCAAGAAAAAAAGACGGCTGATAGCTGCGGCGGTAAGATCATCTTCGTGGGCGGCCTGCCATTCGACCGGATCACATTCGGCCATGAGCATGGGGACCGCTGGCAAGAGTTTGACCGCTGCCCCGAGTGCGGCGTCGCACGTGGCGGCCTGCATCATCCTGGCTGCGACCTCGAACAATGTCCAAGGTGCGGCCGGCAGTACATCACATGCGATTGCGTGGGCGGCAGCGACGACGTGACCAATTCCGTGGCTGCGGCCTTGCACCATGCTGGTGAAGAAGGTGGCCGCCATGAATAAGCGTCTCCCCCTCATCCCGACCGATCCCGAAGCCGCCGTCGAGGCTCAGGCCATTGCCGAACTGGAAGCCCTCGACCGCAAGTTGCAGCGCAAGAAATCGCAAGACCGGGCTACTGTGCCTGATAATGCAGGGCGAAAGCAGACAGGCCGCCCCGTCGCCTTCATCGGCATTGACCCCGGAGCTACCGGCTGCGCTGCCTTGGTCCATGATGCCGGCCACGAGTTGATGGACTGGCCCGGCGACCCTGCGCTTGTTGTCCCCAGGCTGGCCGACTGGCTTGCCCGGTTCGACGTGCGCCTCGCTGCACTGGAGAAGGTCCACGCCATGCCCGGTCAAGGCACCGTCTCCATGTTCAGCTTCGGCCAGAACGTCGGCACATGGCACGGCATCCTTGCTGCCCTCGCCATCCCCTACGTATCGCCTCGCCCCCAGGACTGGCAACGTGGTCTGGTGGACAAGAAGGCAGGCAAGGACACGAAGGCCGCATCGCTGGCAACAGCAAGGCGGTTGTTCCCCGACGCTGCCCTCGGCCGGAAGAAGGATCACGGCCGTGCGGATGCTTTGCTTCTGGCATGGTGGGCGAGACGCCAGGGAATCGGAAGCGGGTAGCCCCCCCCCGTGGGGTCCAATAAGTTTGGACAGGGGAGCAAGGGATAACCCCCCGGCTATGCCCCCCATGAAGCGCATGGGTCCCCTGTGCTGTAGTACCTGCTCCAAGAATTTTTTCTGATTTCCACATGGAGGAAGTCACCATGCCCAAGAAATCAACGCCAGCCGTTCCTGGTTACGACGGCCCCCGGAAGACCGCCTTGGAATCCATCCGCATGTTCTGCGTTCAGTGCATGGGCGGTAGCCCTTCGCTGGTGCCGGAATGCCCGTCCTCGGATTGCGCCTTTTACGCCTACAGATCAGGAGTCATCGCGGACGGCGCATCCCGGCGGCTGTTGCGGGTCATCAAGGACTATTGCGCAGCCTGCGCCCCCGAAGGCGACGTGCCCCGCTGCACTGCTGGCAAATGCTATTTGTCCTTGCCCCCGTGCCCGGTCTGGCCCTTCCGCCGGGGTGTGTCGCCGTACTACTCGGCCAAGACCCGGGAACAGCGACGGGCGCGGGCTATTTCTCTGTTCGGTAGCGCCACACAGGAGGCCGATAGTGCCCCAGGATTTAGCGAAACCATCCCGACCCATACTTCGGCCCAGCCGGTCGGAACCGGCGAGGCGTTGTGAAAGAAAATTGCCCCTCGACCACGCGCTTGTCCTCGCTGCAAAAAAGCATCCTGGCCTTAGCCCTGAAAATGGGCGGCAGTGTCAGACGCCGGGATATTCTCATGCTTGTGTATGGATTTCCCCGGACCCGGGAGTGCTTGCGGAACTACTTCTCCCCGGGGGATGTGGGACCGAAATACAAGGCCGCAACCGTCGCTCTGTCAAACTCCATCACAAGGTTGGAGGCGCGAGGGCTGGTGGTACGAAAGCCATATACCGGGGTGCATCTGACGCCGGCCGGAAGGAAAGTTGCCAAGGCGCTGGGTAGTGCCACGGTTAGTAAACGGACATGTACGCGCGCGGGCGCGTGCGCGTAAGAAATGAACCGACAACATGACACAGTGACTTGATGTGTCATCCAGTTGGCCCGAAAAATACGGACAAATACGGCTATCAACCTGCGGCGAAGATTCCGTCGAGGTCCAGGCAAGAACAGGTGTATTAAACAAATACGATATACAGGCGGCCTGTCTCCGGTTGGAGGTGGGCCGCTTCCTGGTTCTGTAAGTGGTTCGGGTGCAGCAGATGCACGGGTATGGTCTTCGCCCAGGTGGTCACGAAAACTCACGTTGGCGGGTGTGGCCTGATTCAGAAAAGTTCAGTCGCCGGCCATGGTGTCGGACCTCACAAAAACTCACATTGCCGCCCACGGTGTCGGACCTGAAAAAACCTGAAGTCGGCCGCATGTGGGCAGGCCGGCTACTTGGGAAAACTTGTGTCCGGCGCTGGCGTCGTATTGATAAATATTGAGATAGCCACGCCCGCTTTCGCCTCCCCCGAGGTCAGACCGCGGGTAAGCAATAGTCAGAAAAAGCCGATCTGCCGATGGTGCGGGAACCTCTTAAAACCTGTTGTCTGGTTCGCAGTTCACGCCCTGGTTCGCAGAAATTCCTTCGCGAGAGAGTGCGCACCGCGAAAAGCAAACCGCGCAAGCCCATGCCCTTGGAAGCCAGGAAGGACGAGGCTTCCCGTCGTCGGGTGTGCGATGTTGCGCGGTTTTGTGCGCGGCATTCCCCTCGCGCGCGAGTGCGCACCTCCCGGGACAAGTTGCCAGGGGGGTTGCCAGTGATCTTTCACGCGAGGGGTGGCAACCGGCTGGTGGTTACCAGGATGGTTACCAGGATTCCCCCGCGCGAGAAGTGGATATTCCCGCTGCCGCCTTCGGTCTTGGAGAGCATATTTTTTGTCTTGTCCCATCGCTGTCCCACTGTCCCAACCCTATAGCGTGGGACAGTGGGACAAAGCCCGCAAACCAAGCACTGGCGCGGGTTAAACCTGTCCCACGGGGATAGGACGCGTGGGACAAGATTTCAGGACTTTTTCGACCGGGAAAAAGGGGTGGTCTGGGTCAACCCGTCCGTAAGGCCACATACTCCAAGACCAGTTCCCGCATGTGGTAAAATGACGGCGCGTCCAGCCCTCGCTGGTGAAGCTCCCGGGCTTGGTCAAGAAGGCCAGCCTTTCGCAATGCGGCGACGGCTGCGAGGTGGAACTCGTACATGTCCCAGCCGGGGAGAATGGTAAGCATCGGTTTCGCCATGTCGGGCTGGTAGCAGGCCGAGGCCGGGCTTGTCATCCTGGCCGGGCTGCCGGGGCTGGTAATATCGCCTCATGGGGAGTTTGAAGATGCCCTGGGACTGAAATCCTTTGTTTACATTTTCCCCATTTCAGGAGTATTTTGTAAAGCAGACAGTAGGGGGACGCATGAATGCTGAGAGACTAAAACTAGCCCGAAAACGTGTAGGGCTGTCATTACGGGCTCTGGCGGATAAGACTGGTGGTATCGTTTCTGCTCAAGGAATTGGACACTACGAGTCCGGCAGAAGCCGACCCGGCTCCCAAATCCTAATTGCTCTTTCCAAAGCTCTAGACGTTGCCCCCTCCTTCCTGATGTCGGCATCAGGCATTCGTCTCGGCCGTCTTGATTTTCGAAAAAAGTCGATCACTAAAGCGAGCGAACGCGCTGCGGTCCAAGCGGAAATCCTTGATGTTCTAGAGCGGTACCTGATCATTGAGGAGATCGTGGGTGCTCCGGAGACTGCGTGGAAATTGCCCGAAGGATTCCCTCTCCGGGTTGAGACCCTGGAGGACGCTGAGCACGCGGCTGAAGAGTTGCGCGTGGCTTGGGATTTGGGCCACGATCCTATCCCAGACATGGTCGAACTCATGGAGGAGCATGGTATCAAGGTTGTGATCCGCGATCTTCCTGATTCTGTCGATGGCATTACCTGCGAGGTAGAACGGCAAGGTTATTCGCCTGTAAGGGCAGTTGCATGTAATAAGTCCAAGGGGATTGAGCGTCGCCGTTTAACTCTTGCTCACGAGTTAGGGCATGCTGTCCTCGACATTGCTGGGGACATTAAAGAAGAAAAGGCCTGTCAGCGATTTGCAGGTGCATTCTTGGCACCTGCGGTAGCTGTTCGTCGAGAGTTTGGGGAAGATCGCAGCTGCTTGGCACTCGCAGAGTTGATGCTTGTAAAACGGCTCCTCGGGATAAGTGCATCGGCATTAGTTTATCGTCTCAAGGACTTAAAAATCATCCCTGGACACGAATACGAAAGGTTTAGCATGAGTCCGCAGGGTCGTTCATGGCGCAAAATTGAACCGGAGCCGCTTGCCTGTGAGGACTGTAACGAAAAGCCCAACAGATTTCTTCGTCTGGTCTTGCGCGCCCTCGCTGAAGAGATGATTTCACTTTCAAAAGCTTCTGAGCTGCTTGGTATGTCGGTACAAGATGTTCGTCTCAAACTGGTTGGTACCGAATAAAACAATGCTTATACTTGTCAGTGACACTTCAATCCTCATAGAGTTTGACGCACATAACATCCTTAAACATCTTTTTAAATTGCCACATGAGATCGTAATTCCTGACCTATTGTATGAAAATGAGTTAATTACATTGGCGTCATGCAGCAAAGACAATCTGTTGGACTGGGGGCTTCGAGTTGAAAGCTTGGATGCCGACGAGATGGCGATTGCGGAATTTTTCCAGATGAAAGCCAAAGGATTGAGTGGTCCAGATTGTGTAGCCCTTGCCCTGGCGGCAAAGCGTGAATGGCATCTTCTGTCCGGTGATGGGTTGATGAGGAAATTTGCAGAACGGGAAAAAATACCGTGCAATGGAACCCTTTGGTTACTGGACCGGATGCTGGAGGAATCGATCCTCACACAGGAGGAGTACCGCCTTACTCTTTTGGCCCTCCTCAATGACCCCGTCTGCCGCCTCCCCTCCCATCTGATAGAGGCCAAGCTTTCCTCAGAAGCGCCCCGAGGTTTATAATCCTGGCCGTGCTGCCGAGGCCCTTAGCGATGCTGTAGCCCCCCAGGTGGTCGGCATGGGGCAAAGGTCATGGCTGGGGCTGGCGTCGATCCTGGGAAGGATATGGGGCTGTGGGCCGGGGTGGCTGGCGTCAGAACTTACACCAAACTTACACATAAAAAAGGGTGGCGCGGCTGACAATCGGCTGACACCTGAAAAAGCGCCGGAAGTGCTACGGGAGTGCTACACCTAAAAAAGGCCGGGCATCGACATGGTGGCCGGGTGCCAATTGCCGAAATATCGTCAACTCGTGGCGCGGGCCTGGATCGGGGCGACGGCGGCTTGCTCACCGTGTACGAAAATCAGACACGGTGGTGGCGATGGGTAGGGGAGGGGAAGCGGTCCAGGGAATTATTTTGGGGGTATATTTCGGGGTATGCAAAAAATATAATTTATCTTTCTCTGTAATTACTAAGCAATAGAGCTAAATTTCGAGTCCCCCCTTCGCACCATACATCTGGAAAAGGCTGGGATAACGTCCCGGCCTTTTTCTTTTTCTTTCTCGGGATGTTTCGTTCTTTTCACCGGCCAACCCGTCATTTGGGTGATTGGTACGAACTGCTGGTCCGAATCGCTGGTACGGACCAAGGGCAGGGTATTTCAGTGGCTGGTCGCGCTCCCTCGTATCTGGTGTCCCGTGCGGGCACCGTTCATTTCCGATTTTGTCTTCCTGCTGATCTTCGCCCACGTCTTGGGCGCACTGAACTGCGAATGTCTCTGGGGACTGGACGACTGCGAGAAGCGAGGGTTAAAGCCCTTGCCCTGGCTGTCGTCGTGTTTGCGTTCGTCAACGAATTGAGGGCTGGAAAAATGTCTGAGTTGAGCAGTGACGCCGTTTACGAGCTTGTTCATAAGGAACTGGTCCGCATCCTTGAGCAGGACAGACTTAACAGGATTCGAGACCCCTGGTCGTATAAATTCACCGTCGATCTCCCGAAGCCTGATGGTCCGTATGATGAGCTTGTGCCAATCGATGATCCAGACGAAGGGCAAATGATTCTGGACGGGCTTGTCAGAGAGAAGCGGTGGACGCACATGTCTAAGCCCGTTAGGGACTTGCTGGTAGAGAACAAGGCCGATGTTTCGCCCTGGGAACCAGAGTTCAGCGAGGCCTGCTACAATTACACCCAAGGGCTGGCTCTTGCCCTGGACGTCATTCGACGCAGGAGCGACGGGGATATTGAGTACAATATCGAACCATTTTCCAGCCCCGCCCCTGTCGTTCAACAGGTTGATGCCCCAGTCGTCTCTATTGATGGGCGCAAGTTGTCAGATGTTATCGCTTTGTATGTCCAGGAAAAGACTGTTTCGGATGCCTGGGGCGAACGGACGCGGTTGGAGTACCCGAGGAAAATAGCCACATTGACTGAATTGATGGGCGATGCCGAAATATCAGCGGTGAATCACGAGTTCGCCAGGACGTACAAGGAACGGCTATTGGCCCATGTCAGCAAAGGGAAGAACCTGTCTCCAAGGACGATAAACAACTTGATCCAGGCTGCATCTGGGTTGTTCGACTATGCCGAGCGGCATGGCTACGTTGATAAGAACGTGTTTCACCGGTTATCTATGCCAGAAAAGCGCAGCGCACGGGATGAGAGAGACATGTTTTCCAGTGATGACCTCGCCATCATGTTCGGTAAGGGCTATCCTGGGGACAGGATGAAGGAGCCATGGCCGTTTTGGATTCCATTGCTCGGACTCTATACGGGCGCTAGGATCGAAGAACTGTCACAACTACACGTTGATGACGTTAAGCGTATTGGCGGCTTGCTGGTCATCGACATCAATGACAACGCTGAGGATAAAAGGGTTAAGACGGCGACAAGCAAACGCATTGTCCCGGTTCACCCGTTTATTGATGAAGACCTGGGCTTCAGTCGTTACGTTGATGGAGTCAGGCGGTCAGGAGTTGTTAGAGTGTTTCCAGCATTGAATAGGGTCAATTTCAAGTATGGACATTCGGTGTCAACATGGTTCGGCAAGTACGTCAAGCGGGTTGGTATCGCTGGTGCGAAGTCGTTTCACAGCTTTCGTCACACGTTTACGACCAATCTGATACACAAAGAAGTTCCCGTCCAAGTTGTTGACTGGCTGACCGGACATGCGACACAAGGCGAGACGGCGGGACGATATACAAAGTTGCCGACTGATCCGGCTATGCTGATGCCGCATGTGCTCAAGCTGGATTTCGGCGTTGATCTCTCGTACTTGAAGGAGTCTCGGTTTGCAATAAAGGGATGACGTCCTACCTCCGCCTACGCCCACTGGAAGGCTGCTGTTGCCTATGCTCGGCGTCTGGGTCTTGAGGTCAGCGTTACTTTCAACCATCCGGCCGTGCTGAAGCCTGCCGCACCGATCTTCAACCTTCCGGCCATTCGTAAGCCGGTCCAAGTCCAGCCGGTTGAACAGGCCCCGTTCAAGACCCTGCCGGCGAAGTTCCTGATTGGCGACAAGCTGGTGGCCACGAATGCTGACGGGCTTATCAGTCTGACGGATTTGTGGAAGGCGGCGGGAGGTGAATTGAAGGATCGTCCCAAGAACTGGATTCGGAGCGCCGGCCCGAGGGATTTCATCAATCACCTTGCGGCCAAAAGTGGAGGGCCAAAAACGGCCCTCATCCACGTCAAGCACGGCGTCGGAACCTTCGCCCACTGGCAGATTGCCCTGGCCTATGCCAAGTGGCTCTCCCCTGAACTGCACATGCAGGTCAACGAAGTCTTCATGCGGTACAAGACCGGAGACGCGACCCTGGCCGAAGAGGTGATTGACAAGGTCGCTGCTATATACTTATTGAAACTATTCAATTAAACGATATAATGACGG
>NZ_MLBG01000009.1 GCF_001936595.1 Desulfovibrio sp. DV | reverse complement strand
GGGATGATCCCCCCCCGGCAGGGTCCGGGACAGCGTCCCGGCGGGGTCTGGGGCAGCGCCCCAGCGGGGTCTGGGGCAGCGCCCCAGATTTACTGACCGCGCAGGCCTTCGCGCAGTTGCACGACGGTCCAGCCGGCTTTCTTGAGATTTTTTGCGGCCAGGGGGCTGACTTCGCCGGTGACGACGAGCTTTTTGGTTTTCGCACCCTGGGCTTTGGCGGCGTCGCCGAGGACCTGGGCGATATCGGCCACGGTGGGTGTCCAGGCCAGGTAATCGAGGGGGAAGGCGGCGATGACGCCGTTATTGGCTGTTGTGCCCACGAGGAATTTGCCGGCGTAGATGAAGCTTTTGATGGGGTCGGTGGTGGCGTTTAAGTTGGCATAGAGTTCGGCCATGCGGGTGCGGAAAAAGGCCAGGTCGTCGTTATCGGTGAGGATGGAGAATTTGATGAAATTGGGGCGGCCGGCCACGCCTGTCATGCTGTCGAGGGCCAGGACGAGCCGGGTCTGGGTGATGGGATCGAAGTGGGCGTTGTCGACGAACAGGTCGGCCTGTTCGGTATTGGCCCCCATGGCTTTGAGCCGTTCGCGGTTGGAGGCGAAGAGGTCTTCGGGGGGGATGGACACGTCCACGGCGCTTTGGGGGGTGATTCTGGCATTGTTGAAGACGGCCAGGGCGGCGCCGCCGGGGATGGCGGCCGTGGCGGCAAAGGAGCCGAAGAAGCCGGCTCCGGCCAGGCGTTTGAGGCCGGCCTGGAGGATGGGGTTGGCGGAGTAGGGGTTGACGTTGAAGGCTTTGGCGTAGTCGCGTTTGGCCTTGTTGTAGCCGAGCAGTTCGGCAACGGTGCCGTCGTCGCTTTTGGGCCGGTCGCTTTTGGCGCTGGCCTGGGCGCGGGAGAAGGATTTGCCCACGCTTGAGAGGCTGTCGGACGGGTGGACGATCAGGTTGAATGCGCCGGTGACGGCTCCGGCCGCGGATTTGGCCACGGATTTGCCCATTTCCGCGCCCACGTTGACCTGGGCCATGGCGGCGGCGGCGTTCAGCTCCTGGATGCGGGTATAGAGCAGGGCGGTGGATTCCACGCGCAGGTCGCCTTTGGGCGAGTGCAGGGTGTAGGTATTGATATAGCCGTCGTTGTCGACCTTCTCATCCACGCTGTGGTTGGGACCGACGAGCACGCCATCGGGCAGGAGGCTTGTGGCCGACAGGACGGGCGGCTTTTCGGTGGCGTCGGCCGGCGCGGGTTTGGCGGCGAGGGCGAGGCTTGGCAGCAGGCACAGCACTGCGGCGAGGGTGGCGGCTGGCAGTCGGAAAGCGGGCATGGGCGGCTCCTTGGGGGGTGGAATTGGGCGACAGCGTACGCCCATGGGGCGCAATTGTCATGGCCGGCTTTACAGTCCGGGAGCGCAGTATTAGATGACGCTGGAACCGAGAAGGAGGCTTTTTTTGGAAATCATCACGGAACCGTCGGTCCTTGGCGAGCGGGCCAGGGAGTGGATGCGGGCTGGTCGGTCGGTGGGTTTTGCGCCCACCATGGGCTCTTTGCACGCCGGCCATGCCAGCCTCATGGCCCTGGCCCGGGAGCGGACCGAGGTGGTTGTGGCCAGTGTGTTCGTCAATCCGACGCAGTTCGGTCCGGGCGAGGATCTGGACGCCTATCCGCGCGATCTTGAGCACGACGTCGCGTTGGCCGAGAGGGTGGGGGTGGATGTGTTGTTTGCGCCCCGGCCCGAGGCCATGTATGCGCCTGAGGCCGCCACCTGGGTGGAGGTGCCGCGGCTGGCCCGGCATCTGTGCGGCGCGTCGCGGCCGACCCATTTCCGGGGCGTGTGCACGGTGGTTTCCAAGTTGTTTCTGCTGGTTCGCCCGACACTGGCGGTGTTTGGCCAGAAGGACTGGCAGCAGCTGGCTATAATTCGGCGCATGAATGCCGACCTGGGCTTTGGCGTGGAGATTGTCGGCGCGCCCATTGTCCGTGAGGCCGACGGGTTGGCCCTGTCCTCGCGCAATGTGCGCCTGACGCCGGCTGAGCGGACCGAGGCCGTGGGCATCAGCCGGGGGCTGGCTTTGGCCGGGGAACTGGTGCAGCGCGGCGAGCGCGACGCCGAATGCATTGTGGCTGAAGTCCGGGCGCGGTATGCAGCGGACATGCCGTCCGGTGTTGTGGATTATTTGGAGTGCGTTGATCCGGCCACCATAGAACCGGTCGCGACCATTGCCGGGCCGGTACTTTTCGCGGCGGCAGTGAAATTTTCTGCGGTCCGGCTTATCGACAACCGGTATGTAGACATGCCGGTGGCGTCACGGTAACGTCATGCGCCCCATCTTGCCTTTTTTGCGGTGACGGGGTAGTAGGGCAAATTTCTGAATACGATGATGTACATATTTTGCATATTGAGCTAGGCGCCGCCACAGGCAAGCGGCCGGCTCAAGGAGGATATCCTGTATGATCAATGCCAAGGGCCGGTACCTTTTCAGCTCCGAATCCGTGACCGAAGGGCATCCTGACAAGGTTGCCGACCAGATTTCCGACGGCATCCTGGATGCCATCCTGGCCCAGGATCCGGACGCGCATGTGGCCTGCGAGACCCTGGTCACCACCGGTCTGGCCTTCATTGCCGGCGAAATCACCACCAATGCCTATGCCGACTTCCCGTCCATCGTCCGCGAGACGCTCAAAGAGATCGGCTACAACAGCTCGACCATGGGTTTTGACTGGGAAACCTGCGGCGTCATTTCCTCGGTGGGCAAGCAGTCCGTGGACATCGCCCAGGGCGTTTCCCGGGTGAAGCCTGAAGAGCAGGGCGCCGGCGACCAGGGCATGATGTTCGGGTTTGCCTGTGACGAGACCGAGACGCTCATGCCCGCTCCCATTTACTGGGCGCATAAGCTGTCGCGGCGTCTGTCCGAGGTGCGCAAGACCAATGTGCTCGATTTCCTGCGCCCCGACGGCAAGACCCAGGTGGCGGTGGAGTATGTGGACGGCAAGCCCGTGCGCATCGACAACGTGGTGGTGGCCTGCCAACATTCTGAAGCCATCTCCCACGACGACCTGTGCGAAGCGGTGAAAAAGGAAGTCATCTTCCACACCCTGCCCGAGTCGATGGTGGACAAGAACACCAAGATCTACATCAACACCACCGGCCGGTTCGTCATCGGCGGCCCCATGGGCGACTGCGGCCTGACCGGCCGCAAGATCATCCAGGACACCTACGGCGGCATGGGCAACCATGGCGGCGGCGCGTTCTCCGGCAAGGACCCATCCAAGGTGGACCGTTCCGGCGCGTACATGGCCCGGTATGTGGCCAAGAACATGGTGGCCAGCGGCGCGTGCTCGCGTTGCGAAGTCCAGATCGCCTATTGCATCGGCGTGGCCGAGCCGCTGTCGGTGCTGGTGACCTCCATGGGTTCGAGCGACATTCCCGACGAGGTGCTGACCAAGGCCGTGCGCCAGGTCTTTGACCTGCGCCCCTACTACATCTCCAAGCGTCTGGACCTCAAGCGCCCGATCTACACGCCGACCTCGTGCTACGGCCATTTCGGCCGCGAACTGCCCGGGTTCACCTGGGAAGTGACCGATGCGGCCGGCGACCTGCGCACGGCGCTTAAGATCTAAAGACCGCTGCGGCTGGCAACGGCCCGCTCTGACAGGGCGGGCCGTCGCCGGACAAGGACAAAATATGTTGCGCCGCCTGTCGGAAAGCGTCGAGCGGTTCATGGCCGCCCAGGAAGCGTCGGCCCGGCGCAATTTCGTGGAGGTCTGCCGCCGCTGGTCCGAGATCGTCGGGCCCGAGACGGCAGAACTGCTGCGTCCGCTGGGACATAAGCGTCGCGACCTGTATCTTGGGGCGGACGATCCGGTGGCGCTCCAGGAGATGCTTTTCGCGGCTCCGGAAATTTTATCGCTGGTCAATGCCGCTTTGGGGAACGAAGCCTTTGACAGAGTGCGGTTTGATCTGCTAGGAGGCCGGGTTCCTTTGGATGCGTTGCGGGCGATCCCGCCGCGTTTTTCCACGCCCGCAGAGACACGGCCGGACCGGCTTGGCGGGCTGACGGGAGTGCTTGATCCGAACTCGCCGGTCGGTCGCTGTTACGCCAAGTATGTTGCGTATTTCGATTCCGGGCCAGGTCCGTCCGGCGCACGTCGCCGGGGACGCCGCACGAAGGCGGGCTAGGCAGACCACAATGGTGGGATAAATTTTTTTGGAGGCGAATATGAGCGACGGGATGCAACTTGATCTGAAGAAGCCCTTGGACAAGATGACGGCCAAGGAATTGCGTGAGCTGGTGCTCAAGCAGGTTCCGCAGGTGACGGGCGCTTCGGGCCTGGGCAAGGACGAGCTTCTGGTGCAGATCAAGGCAGCGCTTGGCATGGGCGGCGAGGACGGAGTGAAGACGTCTCCGTACAAGACGAAGATTTTGTCGATGAAGCAGAAGATGCGCGCGCTTCGCACGAAGCGCACGGATGTGGCTGGCGATGGTTCCCGCAAGCAGAAGGAAATTCTGCGTCGCCAGATCAACAAGCTGAAGAAGCGTACGCGTCGTCTGGCCAAGGCCTAGTGGTCTGGCTGAAAAAGTTTGAGAAAGTTCTTGACAGTGACGGGATGAGAGCATAGGCTGCGCTTTCTTGGTTGCTGGGGGATCGTCTAGCGGCAGGACTGTGGACTCTGACTCCACCAACCTAGGTTCGAATCCTAGTCCCCCAGCCAAGAATTGACAACGTCCCCATCGTCTAGCCTGGTCCAGGACATCGGCCTTTCACGCCGGTAACAGGGGTTCAAATCCCCTTGGGGACGCCAAGCAAATTCAAGGCGTCAAGCACCCGCGATAGCGGGGTCTTGACGCCTTTCCTTTTTTCTTCCCGCTCTTTCGACATGTCCCTCCGGCCCGTGGCTGTGCTGCTGCACGTCACGGGTTTTTTTGTTGTTGAACCCCACCCCTCGCTATGGCCGTCCCGCAAGGGCGGGACGGCCGGGATTTTGGCCAAGTCGTCCGGCAAGCTCGCGGAGGGTATTTCCGCCTTGCCTTGCTTCGGCCAGGTCCCAGCCGATCTCGGCGCGCCCATTGGCGCGCCAGGTGCGGGCGTCAGCCACGCTAACATGGCTCCCCTCGTTCAATCATCCATAAAGCAAACCATGCAAAGGCCGCTCCGAGATCGTGAAATCTCAGAGGGGCCTTCAGGAGGCCGTATGCTGGCCAGCTTGGCGCATACCCGTCGTGACGAGTCGCGAAGCAGCATTGATGAGCACAACGCTTGGATACTGACTAATGCCAAGCCCTACACCAGCACGGTGGAAAGTCTTGCCCGGGAGTGTGGACAGTCCGTCCAGGGGTTAAAGGCCCACCTGCGAGAGCTGGAGGATAAGAAGCTGATCTCGGTGACCTGGCATTTTGATGGCCGGATCACCTTTGTCCTGCTTCCCATTGGCCCGGCCGCTTCCCGTCCCAAGAACCTTCGAAACCCGAGAAAGACCAAGCGTCTTCATCGGAAAAGATGATGTTTCGTAACCTGGTCCCCTGGTTTTGGAAGAAGCGGTCATATGATTCGCTTGATTCAGCTATAGCTCCATTGGTCAATAAAATGAATGGAACTGGTGCTGTTCGAACTATTGCGTCATGTCATGGCCACATTTGTAACGGTAGGCCATATGTATATTTTGAAGCGCCTGTGGAAGTTGCAGCGGCTATTGAACAGCGCCTTAGGAATGCTGATTCTCTAGGAGAATCTTGGCGTTGTAATTTTTGGACAGTAGAGGGAAGTTTTCGTGAAGATTGCGATGGTACAGGAGAGTATAAAATAGCATTTACCCTCCATTCTCCAAATCATGATGAAAATTACTGGAAAATATTTTGGTCATTATGGGCATACTGGGTGATGCGTAAAAAGCTTGATGCTGAATTACTTGCGTTGTCCAAGGTGATTGAAGAAGCCATATTGTTGAAGCTCAGGAAGAGCTTCGAACCAGATGTAAAATCCAGCAATGATCAATAATATTATGCCAAATAGTCTGCGAAATTTGCGATGTAGTGCTTGTTTCCCTGTGGGGTCGGTTGTTTTGCAGTTGACACATTCCTTCGCATCGGTTGCGACATCGTGTCCACAGACAACGCAGTTCACGAGTTTAGCGGGCATCGTAACGTCTCCTTATGAGTTGAAGTGGGATAAGACGAAGTATGAAACCTTCACAAGGCGAAACCGCCCTTCGGGGCGGTCGGTCGGGCGTGGTGTCCCGCCCCTGATGAGCCAGCCGCTCTTCAACCTTGTCCACGGAGAATCGCCGTTGGCGTAAACCAGTAGGCCGAAAAAGGCGAAACCCGCTGCGCCAACAGCGGGTTTCAATACCAGCTCGGTGTTGCCACCGACCAGTAAGGTCTGAATGGCAATACTACTACCCTAAGGGGAACGCACCGTCAAGGTTGCGCTGCTATGTTATTGCCTTTTTCGTGTCCCTTGTAAGGTCATGAAATCATGGAAGTTTGCGGAATTATTCTGACAAAGGGACTTGTCGTTCCAAGTTTTTTTGAAAACCTCGAAAAGCAAGAGATCTCCCTGGGGGCCAGATGCGCGTATGGCGTGTTGGCCCAGTTGTCAGGGAAATCGGATCACTGCTGGCCATCACAAAAGTATCTGGCGGAACGCCTCGGTGTCAGCATCCGCACAATTCAAAAGTACCTCAAAGAGCTGGCCCGCTTAGGATTTATCGTCATCCTTGGCGGGCATGACGGCGAGACCAATACCTATCGCCTCCTGCCGCATCCGGTGGTCGTGGCCGCCCTGCGCCGCTGCGCAGCAAATAACTCCCCGGCCCATACAGAAGCCCAGGCCGCTTCCTGCGACACCCCCGCAATAATTGCGCAAGGGGGCTGCGCAAAAACTGCGCCCGTATTTAAGAAAGAAGAAAAGAATACCCCCCTTACCCCCCAACAGGGGGAGGAGGGGGCGCGGTCCGCTCGCTCCACTGCCTGGAAGCCGGAGGCGATCGCGGCCTTTGATCGCGTGTGGGCCGTCTGGCCCGTCCAGGAAGCCCGCAAGGCGGCTCTGCGTTGGTGGATGCGCTTGTGGCGGCTTCGCAGCTTGCCCACCCTCGATAACATCCTGGCTGCCGTCAGGGCGCACATAGCCCAAAATCCCAGGTGGAAACGGGGATTTGTCCCCTTTCTGGTGACTTGGCTCAAGGGGCGACGCTGGGAAGATGCAGCCCCGGTTCAACCGGCTCTTTCCGAATCGAAAGTCCTCTCCACTCCTGACGAATCAGCCTCGGCCAAGATCGGGTCAAAGACTGTTGGACTCCAAGGAGGAAAAGGCGAGGCAGCCACCTCGAACGCTGCCTGTTCGCCTGTCCCTGCTGGAGTTTGGCAGCAGCTCGATGCCGTTTTGGGTGTCTGGCCAGGGGAACTGACCGAAGCCCAGCTTTCCCACGTGCGAGGCACGTGGCGTTATCTGTATTCCCAGGGTCAGTTGCCTGCCCAGGAAACTCTTTTGCAAATCGCGCGCGCGGCAACAAACAACTTTAGCAGGTGGCTCCATGTCTTCCAGCAAAGGCAAAATTCAAAATCCCAAGAAATATGTGCGGCGTCGTGGTGTTGCACGCATTGATGTTATTGCGAACAGAGCGATCATAGAGAAATGGCTTGATGATCAGTTTAATGCTGAAGCGATTTATTATGGGCTAATATCAAATAAATTGATTGGCGAATCGTATTCATACAGGACTTTTTGAGAGCGCTGTATGATTTGATTCCTAAATCACGTGCTAATATATCTCGGCCTTCAAAAACACGAGATACATCAGTGCTTGTTGATGAGTCTTCAGAGAAGACTGAAATAGAATCTCCAAGGCACACTGAAGAGGTAATCCTTCCTAAAAAAGAAATACAAGGCCCAAGAAATGTTGTCGTGAAGACCAATGTGCAAACATTTGCAATTCCGTCAAACAATATAACAGGGGATGATGACTAGATGGCCACAGACGTCAGGACGGGAAAAAGCTCTCGGGACAAGGGTGAGGTTGAGATTGCCCTCGTGGACGGGATGCCTGTCGTTTCCAGCCTGAAGGTGGCCGAACATTTCCGCAAACGGCATGACGATGTTTTGAAGGCGATCAGAAATATTTCTGGGGGGTTGCCTGAAGATTTTTGTGCCCGCAATTTTGCGGAGACATCCGTTGAGGTCGCTCAACCTAATGGTGGGGTCCGGACCCTGCCTGCTTTTGACCTGACTCGTGATGCCTTTGCGCTCGTCATCATGGGGTTTACTGGCTCCAAAGCATTGGCCTGGAAAATTCGTTATATCGAAGCGTTTAACGCCATGGAAAAGAATATTCTGCATCAATTAAAAAGCAATACTCAACAAGAATTAGATGCAGCTAACGAAGAGAATAAGCAACAGTTTCAATTCAAGCAATGGGAGTCGATTGATGATGAAAAGCTTAAAGGCATTATTGGATGGCTAAATTATTGGTGTAAGATTGATAATCTAGAATTTGATGAAGCTGTAAAGCAACTATGCACAGTTCTTCAGGTCAATAATTTGCAAGAAATACAAGAAGAAGACACTGTGTACATTTATAATTTTATTTGGTGCTCATTGTTCAAAATAAGAAATAAATCTGGTGTTGAGTTAACTAAAGAACAGCAAGCTGCGTTTAATGGAATTTTATTATTCTGGGAAAAGTGTATAGGTGAAAGTAGTGAAAACATCATATCATTCATATGCACGAAGTGTAATATTAAATCATTTAGTGAAATAAGGCAGCATTCTCTTGATAAAGCTCTTAATGCGGCACTGCTTGGCATATTCCGTCATATTTTTTGTAATTTGAGTGACAAGGTTTATAAGATTTAGTTTTCTCTAGGAGGCTTTTCAATGGCGACAATTCATTTTGTTTTGCAAGGAAAAGGCGGTGTTGGGAAATCATTCATCGCCAGCCTGCTCGTGCAGTATCTCAAACTGAAGGGTTGCGCGGTCGATGCCATCGACACCGATCCCGTCAACAACACTCTTGCCGGTTACAAAGAATTCGATGTCAGCATCTTGCCCATCTTGCGAGAGAACAACGTCGATCCGCGCATGTTCGACAGCTTGATGGAAACCGCCCTGGGGCTGCCTGAGGACGCCCATCTCGTCATCGACAACGGCGCATCGAGCTTCATTCCCCTTTGCTCCTACCTCCTCGAAAACGAGGCCATCAATCTGCTTCAGGCCGAGGGGCACACCGTCATGCTGCATTCCGTGGTGACCGGTGGCCAGGGGATCATGGACACGGTCAACGGTCTGGCTGCTCTGGCCAAGTACTTCCCCGAGGCCCATCTGGCTGTCTGGCTCAATCCCAAGGATGGCGAGATCGCTCTGGACGGCCTGACCTTCTACGACTTCAAGGTCTACAAGGAGTATGGCAGCCAGTTCCACTCCGTGATCGAGCTGCCCCACCGCAACACGGCTACCTTCGGCAAAGACCTCTCCGACCACTTGGCCCGGCGTCTGTCGTTCGACGCGGCCATTAATTCCTCGCAGCCCATCATGGTCCGGCGTCGGCTCAGCAAATACTGGGATGACGTGGTGGCCATCATGGACCGGGCCAACCTCCTCCTGGGGGTGGCGGCGTAATGGCTCCCGAATCAGAAACCCGCGATGAGGCCCCGGGCCAGGCAATGCCGGACGGCATCGGCCTGAGCTTCGACCAGGTGCGGACCCTGCTGATCCAGGCGCACAAAACCACCATGAGCGATGACGACCCCATGCTCATGCTGGTGACCATCAACAACGCTTTTTTAGGCGAATACGACAAGCTGCTCGACCGTCATAACGAGGCCCTGACCGCCTTCCTCGTGGATCAAGCGCATGAATACCTGGAAGTGGCCCGGGTCGCGGCGGAGGCCGCCTCTGGTGTCGGCGTCATCCAAGAGACCTGCCGGAAGCATTCGGCTGCGGTGAACGTGTGCCAGGGGAACATGAAATGGCTGGCAGCGATCACAGCCATTTCGGCGCTGCTCAACGTGGCGGTTTTTGTCGGTGGAGCATTGCGATGATTGGCGTCAGCTTTGAAGAAGATAAACTGCTATTGTTAAATTTAGCTTGGGAGACACATGATGAGTGATGCGAAATTAAAATACATTGCAGTGGTTGAAGAATGCCTTCAAAAAGATCGTTTCCCCCTGGTTTTTGGCGAACTAAGAGGGGGTGATGGACAGCTAATGAAGGATGCTGTCTTCTCCAATATACGGAGTTCTGGCAATTGCGAAAAATCGTTCGACACAATCGAGCATCTTAAAGACAAGGTAATCGCTGATAATAAATGATCGTGAGCTTTTGTCCTTGTGTGTCACAAGCATTGTAATTCCATCGGGCAGTTCAGTGTATGCAATGTTTATAACTGATCTAGAGTCGGTGCAATTTAAATCGGAGTTTTTGGGCTCTGGCAAGAATTTGCCAAACACCAAAGAGCTGATAGCGATATTTGCTTTTTTTTCTGGGAGTTCAGCGTCTGTAACGGAGCGCACTCTTTTTTCTTTGAATGTTAAGAATAATTCCATCTGCTTTTCAAGTGTCCCGAGAAACACATGGATAACAGCTTCTTTTTTGGCCTCCGTGACGAAACGAAATGCCAAGCCCACGGGAGCGGTTTTGATGGTCAGAATAGTAGCGACAAAGCTGACAACCAACAAATCATCACTGGAGTGAATGTGTGTTTTCATAAGCATTTTCAAATACGTGCCAGGTTGTGGTCCGTCAAGGCTTCGATGGGATCACATACGGTTATCTCCCCGGGAGTCCTTCAATGAGTGACCCCCGTCTGATCCGCAGTCTGGAGCAAGCCATGGGCAGCATGGTCCTCGGCGCTCTCCAGGCTCCCGACGTCCTGGAGATTATGCTCAACCCGTGTGGCCTCCTGTGGCTGGAACGCTTTGGGGAACCCATGCGCCAGGTGGGCAACCTTTCGCCTGAGCAGGGTCGCCAGGTTGTCTCCCTTGTCGCCTCCTCCCTCGGGACAACCATCACCCGGGAGCAGCCCGTGGTAGAGGGCGAGTTCCCTATCGACGGGAGCCGCTTCGAAGGGACCGACTTCCCGATCGTCCCTGGACCGTCATTTACGATCCGCAAAAAGCCCAGCACGATTTTCACCCTCGAAAACTATGTCGAAAAGGGCATCCTCCCTCCGAGCCTCCTGCCTTTTTTACATCAGGCGATCCTGCGCAAGTGCAACATCCTTGTGGTTGGCGGGACTGGCTCCGGGAAAACTACTCTCGTCAATGCCATGATCGAGGCGCTCTCTCGCCTGTGCCCTGATGACCGAATTGTTGCTATGGAGGATACCTGCGAACTCCAGGTGTCCAGCCCAAACCGGGTGATGTTCCGGACCTGTGACACCATGGACATGCAGCGCCTGACCAAGATCACCATGCGCTACCGGCCCGACCGAATCCTCGTTGGCGAGGTCCGCGACGGCGCTGCGCTCGATCTCCTCAAAGCCTGGAACACCGGCCACCCTGGCGGCATCGCCACGCTGCACGCCGACAGCGCCTTAGACGCCCTCGGCCGCCTGGAAGACCTGGTCGCCGAACGCCTGACCGCTCCGATGCACCGGCTGATCAGCCGAGCCATCAACGTGATCGTCTTCATTCGCAAGACTCCCGAGGGTCGGCAAATCTCAGAAGTCGCTTTCGTTCATGGTTATGACTCTTCAAGCCATACATATAATCTTGAATACGTCTTCAAGAGCAATATGAGCTTGGATCAAGGTAAGTGGTATCAAGAATATATCAAAGGAGATTGCGATGCGTAAGAAGGATGTTTGTTTCGTTTTGGCTGCGGCTTTTGTTTTGATGACCTGTTCGGATGCCCTGGCTTCCGGCGGCATTTCCGAATTCTCGTCGCCTCTGGAAAAAGTGGTGCAAACGATCACCGGTTCCGCCGGAAAGTGGATTTCCATTACCGCCATGGCTATCTGTGGCGCGGTTTACATTTTCAACAAGGAGGACATCTCCGGCGGCTTTAAGCTTCTTCTGTCCGTTGTTTTCGGCATTTCTTTCATAGCCTTCGCAACGAACATCGTTGAATCCGTTTTCTCCTTCAGCGGCGCGATAATCTAACATGAGAACGCTCCCTATCCATCAGTCTTTGCACCGACACAATCACGTGATGGGTGCTGAACGGGAAATCGCACTATGCATCTGCCTGTTTGCCATGCTTGTCGGCGTAGGTGGCATGACCTGGATTTCAGGACTTGCGGCGGTGCTGTTTTATGGAGGGGGGCTTCTTGTCGCCAGGAGGATGGCCAAGGCTGACCCGATCATGAGCAAGGTCTGGATGCGCCATATCAAACAACAGCTCTACTACCCTGCTAAAGCCAGCATTTGGAGGAGAAACTGATGCTCAATCTGCGCAAGTTCCGCTCCCGCGCACGTGGCGTCTCTGACCTGTTGCCCTATGCGGCCCTCATTGCCCCGGGCATCGTGCTTTGCAAAGACGGGACGTTTCTGGCGGGATTTGTCGCGCATGGGCAGGACACAGCATCCAGTACCGCCGACGAATTGGCCTTTGTTTCCGCCCAGTTCAACAACGCGGTGAAACTCCTGGGCTCCGGCTGGATGCTGCATGTGGATGCGGTGCGCAGCATCCACCATGCCTATTCCCGGCCAGAGGACAGCCACTTTCCCGACCCCGTCTCGCAGCTCATCGATGACGAGCGCCGTGACTTTTTCAGCGGCGGCGTTTGCTATCGAACAAAGACCGTCGTCATCCTGAGTTTCAAGCCGAACTTCGGCGCTGAAAAGATGACTGCCGCCGCCAAGACCGGCGGCGGCAGCTCCACCGCTTTGGAGCGCAGCCTGGAACTCTTTCAGAATACCCTGCTTGAGTTCGAGGATGCCCTTTCGGCGGTCCTGCACCTGAAACGGCTCGCGGACTATACCGAAGTGGACGAAAGCGGCTCCTCGGCGCGCTACAGCGAGCTGCTATCTCATCTCCAGCTGTGCCTGACGGGCATTGAGCAGCCCGTCCAGATTCCGGATACGCCCATGTACCTGGACGCTCTTCTCGGCTGTGAGGAGCTGATCGGCGGTTTGACGCCCCGGATCGGCGACCAGCACATCGCGGTCATCAGCATTGACGGCCTGCCTCAGGAGAGTTGGCCGGCCATGCTTTCGGTCCTGGACGGCTTGCAGCTCCAGTATCGGTTTTCTTCCCGGTTCATCTGCCTGGATCAGTTGGACGCTCAAAAAGAGATCACATCGTACAGGAAGGGGTGGGAGCAAAACGTTTTTCGGTTCATCGACAAATACTTCAACTTGCCCAACGCGCGCCCGAACATGGACGCGTCCAACATGGTCAATGACGCTGGCGATGCGCTCATGGAGGTCCAGGGTGGTTATGTCGGGGCCGGATTTTTGAGCGCCTGCATTGTGCTGCTCCATGAGGACCAGGTCGTCCTGCAGGACTGGGCTCGCGAACTCCGCCGGGCGATCCTCACGCTTGGCTTTGGCTGCCGAATCGAAACCATCAACGCCCTAGACGCCTGGCTCGGCACGCACCCCGGCAACTGGTTCGCTAATCTCCGCAGGCCCCTCATCAACACCTTGAACCTTGCCGATCTGCTTCCCCTATCCAGCATCTGGGCGGGCGAGCGGAATAGTCCTTGTCCGTTTTATCCGGCTGAGTCTCCGGCCCTCATGGTGTGCACGACCGACGGTTCCACCCCGTTTTGGTTCAACCTGCACGTGAGAGACGTCGGGCACACGCTGATCTTCGGTCCCATCGGCGCAGGCAAATCAACGCTTCTCGCTCTGATCGCGGCACAGTTCCGCCGGTATGACCAGGCCCAGGTTTTCGCCTTTGATAAGGGCATGTCGATGTTCGCCCTCTGCGAAGCCGTGGGTGGCACCCACTACGATGTCGGCGGCAGTGACGCGCTGTCGTTTGCCCCATTGCAGCGCATAGACGATCCCGCCGAACTGGCCTGGGCCGAAGAGTGGGTGGGCACTCTCCTGGAGCTACAGGGAACCCCGGTCACTCCTCGGGATCGCAATGAAATCCACAAGGCCATGAGCCTGCTGTGCACCAGCCCGGTCGGGATGCGCAGCCTCACCGATTTCGTGAACCTGCTCCAGGATCAACGCCTGAAGGAGGGGCTCCAGCACTACACCCGGGCCGGAGCCATGGGCTACCTGCTCGATGCCGAGACCGATCAGCTTGGCCTTTCGCCCTTCATGGTTTTCGAGATCGAGGATCTCATGAATCTGGGCGACAAGAACCTGATCCCTGTGCTGCTCTACCTCTTCCACCGGATTGAGAAAGCCCTCACCGGGCAGCCAGTCCTGTTGGTCCTGGATGAGGCCTGGCTCATGCTCGGGCATCCCGTCTTCCGCGCCAAAATCCGCGAATGGCTCAAGGTCTTACGAAAGGCCAATTGCGCCGTGGTGATGGCCACGCAAAGTCTTTCCGACGCCAAAAACTCCGGGATACTGGATGTGTTGGTGGAATCCTGCCAGACAAAGGTCTTTTTGCCGAACATCACGGCACGCCAGGAAGTGCAGTCTGAATTGTACCAGCAGATGGGCCTGAACAACAAGCAGATAGAAATCATTGCTTCGGCTACGCCAAAGCGTGATTACTACGTTGTTACGCCATACGGAAGAAGACTAATACAATTAGCCTTGCAAAAAGCAGAACTCGCTTTTGTAGGTATTAGCGACAAGGAAAACATCTCAAGAATAAAAGAACTCAAGAGAGAATACGGCACCGATTGGCCTCGGGTATGGGTTGCAGAGCAAAACCAAAAACGTGCCGCATAAGGAGCCTATTGTGAAAATTTCGTCTTTATCCAGTGCTTGTATTTGTTCTTTTTTGACGATTCTCGTTTTCTCAAGTCCGTTAAGCGCTCAATATGTTGTGCATTGTACAAACTGTAGCGATACTTTTACACAGTCGCTTGAGCGAGTGACGAATCTTGAAAAACTACAACAAGTCTACAAGCAAGTTACAGAGGCGATTAAGCAGACAGAGCAACAAATTGAGCTTGTTCAAAAGAATATAGATCAGTTGGAAAACATGGTCAAAAACACAGTCAGTCTCCCAGATAAAATCAGGACGAAGATACTTGGGACATTCCAAAAGCTGTCGTCTCTGTCGCAATCATTGAACCTGCAAAGAGGTGACGCCTCTGCGCTGAGCCAGATTTTTAGCAGCACGTATGCCGGAACAGGCACTATTCGGGACCTGGCCAAGTCCACCAGGGAGACGATGGAATCGGCTGCCGGCACCTTCGATGAGATGCGCAAGAAGTGGTCCGATGAAGTGGATCGCTCGCAGCAGGCGGCTTTTCAAGAATCCGGAATGCAAATCCAAGACCTCGAACAAAAGGCCACTGAACTGGAGGGCCAGCTCAATGACCTTTTGACGACGCCAGACGGACAAATGAAGGCACTTGAGGCCGGAAATCAGCTTGCAACGATGCAACTTCAGGAAGCTCAAAAGCTCCGTTCCCTCCTTTCTATCTCTGTTCAAGCCAATATTCAAAAAACAATGAAAGACGAAAAAATTAGCCAAGCAGGTCAGGATGCATGGAAAGAGTCATTGTCAACAAGTAAGCTTAAAGATTGCACTTCAAAGCAGGACCCTTTTTAAAACGGGTCTTGCTTTGAGACAGCCTTTTTTAATTTATCTGTGCTGTAAATTTTTTCACGGAGTTCTTTTTGGGTCGCCTCTTGTTCGGCGTCACGTTTTAATTTTTCGACTTCAAGGCGAGTACGCTCTGTTTCAAGCTTGGCCTGTTCAGATTCACAACCCTGAAGAATGAAAAGGGAGCTAAGGCCTATAATGAGAACGAGAACGACTGTGATCATTCGCTTCATGTGGATTGTCTCCTTTGTTGTTTTGGTTATTTCCATGGCTTCAGCTTGTGACGCTTTTGCACAATCTGGAGTGTCGACAGATGTTGTCAATAAAATTGTTACAGTTTTCTATGAAAAGTCTACTGCGTGGAGTAATTCACTCCAGAAGTACGCCCTTAGTGTGTATAGAATTTGTGCAATATTAACGATTTCAATGTTTGGTGTCAAGGCTGTTCTTAACAGACATCAGCTTGGAGAAGTGCTTGGCCAATTTGTTATGACTTTATTGTTTTGCGGGTTTATCCTTGCCGTAATCAATCATTATCAAGAATGGTCTTGGAATGTAATCAATGGACTGAAAAATATAGCAAGCGAACTTGGTCCAAGTAGTGTTAATGCAGATCAGCCTCTTGTGACAGGATACAATTTATCTAAGTCTATAATAGATAAAATTGCTTTATTCAGCAATCCCATAGACAGCCTTGGTTATGTCATTGGTGCTCTGGTCGTGATAATAACATTCGCCCTTATGACAGCACAAGTTGTATTGATTAAATGTGAAGCCGCTCTAGTTATGAATGCGAGCATGATTTTACTAGGCCTAGGTGGTGCGTCATTTTTTAAAGAATATGCAATTAATGTGATGCGATATGTTTTGTCGGTAGCTTTTAAGCTGTTTGTTATGCAGCTTGTTATGGGTCTTGGTATACAATTCATTCAGGACATGTCTCTCGCTGAAGCTAAATTAGAAGATATTATTATTGTAATAGGCGTCTCTGTTGTTTTGTTTGCTTTGGTGAAAAGCCTACCCGACGCCATTGCCGGTGTCATTAATGGTTCCAACGTAAGTAGCGGGTCAGCCCTTAGCCAAGCTGGAGCGGCATTAGCCGGCGGCGCGGCTGCCGCTGTGGGCGGAGCCATTGGCGGGGCCGCTGGTACGTGGGGAGCGAGCCAAGCGGTAAAAAAGGCTGCTCAGACTGCCAACGCCTCAGACGGATCATTCATGGGCAAGATGGGCACGTTCGGAAAAACCCTCGCAGATTCACATAGGGATTCCCGGTTTGATCGTCGAAAAGCCGGTCATTTTGCACATATGTCCCAAAATGCAGGCAGGCGACTCAAGGAAATGAAGATGAACAAGATGTCGAGCGGTGACAAAGGGGAAGGCGAATAAATCTATTGAAGTAGAAAAGAAGAAAGCACGAAAATACTAAAAAACGAAAGGAAGTAAGGGAGAATAGCCGAATGCTTCGTAAACCGAAATCAACAACCGACACACTCGGTCGAGGCGTCCCAGCCGGGGACCCCTATGTGTCCGGCCGCGAGGAGTGGCTTGAGCGTTACGGCAGCTACATCCAGCGGGCTCGCCAATGGCGCATGGCTGCTTTCGGCTGCCTTGTTGTCGCTGCCGTGGCTGTCGCCGGCAATGTAATCCAGGCCAGCCAACACAAAGTGGTCCCCTACATTGTTGAGGTCGACAAGTTGGGCAGGATCGCGGCCGTCGAACGCGCCTCGGACGCATCGGTCACCCCAACGCGGGTCATTCAGGCGACTCTTTCGGATTTCGTCATTAACTGGCGCAGCGTGACCGCCGATCTCGATTTGCAAAAACGAATGCTTGAACGCCTTTCTTTCGTAGCTACTGGGGCAGCGAAGGGACAAATGAGGCAATGGTACGAGACAAACAATCCCTATGAGCGTGCCAAGGATAAGTTGGTCCAAGTCTATATCAAAAGTGTTCCTTCTCAAGTGAGTACTGATTCCTGGAGAGTTGAATGGGATGAAATAACGCGGAACCATTCTGGTGTACAAATTGCGAGTGAAACGTACCAAGCGACCTTGACTATACAAATCCAGCCGCCTTCGTCTGATGCCCAAATTATTCGTAACCCTGGCGGCGTCTACGTGACGGCCATGTCCAGCTCCACAGTCATGGAGCCTGCCCCTTCAACCTCCAGGAAGTAGGTGGATGCTGCAATGAGAAATTTGTTGTACACGGTTCTGTTTTTGACCGTGCTCCTTGGCTCGCAGGCCGGCGCTGAGGAAAAACCCAAGGGATGGATTCCTGAAGACTATAAAATGGAGGGGATGGGCACAAAGGGCGAGGAGGGGACAAAGCCAAAATCCTTGCCTCCTTTGGAGTACATCAGTCCCAATGTACCTCTTTCCACTCGTGATAAAAAATCCGTCCAAATGGTTAAAGACTGGGAAGGCACAACCCCAGCTCCGATTCAGGCCAATGGCAAGATCATGTTCACCTATGGCGTGTCCTCGCCTACGGTGATCGGCGCTCCGCTCCAGATTTGCGACGTCGAACTCCAGCCAGGCGAGACAGTCAATGAAGTGATCGTCGGCGACTCCGCCCGGTGGATGCTGGAAATCGCCAAATCCGGCAACACGGCGCACATCCTTATCAAGCCCGTGGACGCGGGACTCTCCACCAGCGCGGTGATTACCACGGATCGCCGGGCCTACCATCTCACACTGAAAAGCCAGCAGGCCGGGCATACCCCTCAGGTGGCCTTTCTTTACCCTGGCGACAACGTCACACGACTTCGCGAGAAGGAGGCCAAGGACGCCAAGGAAAAGGAGTTCAAAACGGCTGAGGTCGATGGCCAGACCAAGGACATGAGCCAACTGAACTTCGGGTACGAGATCAGCGGTGACGCCCCTTGGAAGCCGTTGCAGGTGTTCGACGACGGCCGACAAATGTTCATCAAGTTGCCGGCGGCGGTCCAATCCAGTGATGCCCCGGTGGTCCTGGTCCGAAACGGCGGCCAGGACACCTTGGCCAACTTCCGGATGAAAAACTTGACCCTGCTCGTAGACGGGGTCTTTCCCGAGGCAAAGCTGATCTCCGGCGTGGGCAGCAAACAACAACGCGTCACCATCCGGAAAGCGAAGTGAGGTTGGTGATGCGAAGCACCTTCTTACTTCTTGTTGTCCTGGCCCTTCTTCCCGGGTGCGCCATGCACGGGGCGCGCGTCGATACCGGCGGCATGACGGCCTATGACGGCGTAAGTGCCGATTTCCCTGGTGATGCCCAAGCCTTGGCCGCCTCGGCCGCTGAGGAGATGGCCCATCGCTATCCGCCGGCACGAACCACCTTGGCGTTGGTTAAGACGAATTCCACCTTCGGCCAGGACCTGGAATCTGCTTTGCGGGAGCAAGGCTTTCCCATTGCCGCTCCAGACGCATCCGGCGTGCGCGTAGCGTACACCCTGGATGTCATCCGCGATGAGACGCCTTCCAACTGCTATTTACGTGTCCAGACATCGGATGGAACTGCTTTTGGAACACTGCGCGTTTTGACTGGTGAACCCCGACGACTCGCGCGAGAAGTGACTCCCTCCGAGAGAATGGCTTCGGCCTCGGCTTCGGCTCCGGAGCCGCGTTCTCTCCATGATGTGCCTCCTGCGATTGCGCCGGCCCCTCAGCCGAAACCGGTGATGCCGTCCAAAATTGAGCGCAAGACTCGGATTGTGCACCGCAAAAGCACGGCCGCCAGACTCGCCAAGTACTACAAGATTTCCGTGGATGAGTTCTGCCGCCTCAACAACGTGTCCCCGGACACGGATATTCCTGCTGGGCGGCGGGTGGTGATCCATGAGCCTGTGATGGGCAAGCAACCGTATGCGATGAGTCAGCCTGCGGAGGTTCATCCAGTTCCTGGGTCTGCCTTGCCCTCTGCGTCCGTCACGCCTGTTTCCCGGCTGATTGCTGATGGCCAAAAGAGCGTTACCCCCACAACACAGCCTGCGCCGGCCCCTTCAGCCTCGCCTACGCCGGCACCTGTCAGCCAGCCGGCACCGGCACCCGCAGTTCAGCCTACGCCTGCACCTGCTGCCCGGCCTACGCCGGCCCCTTCAGCCCCGCCTACGTCGGCACCTCTGCCGACACCTGTTGCACAACCTGCGCCAGCCCCCGCAGCTCAACCTGAGCCGCCTCAGGCTGCTCAACCAGCTTCGACGCAAGGTGCCCAGCCTGCGCAGGGGCAAGTGAGCCAGCCGTCAGCGCCGCCGGTCCTTCCCACCCCCAGGTGGGATGTCGCCCCTGGGAGTTTGCGCACTCAACTCGAACACTGGGCGATACGCGCCCATTATCAGCTGATCTGGAAAGCCCAGCATGATTTCGATTTGGAGGCCCGGGCCGGTTTCGAAGGGGATTTCGAGACGGCCATTAAAAATCTGTTTGCGGGGCTGCACCGGAGTGGCCATGCCCTGCGGGTCACGCTCTACCGGGGCAACAATGTCCTCGAAGTTGCGGAGGATTAAGATGTTTAAGACGAAATATGTTTTTCTTCTTTTCGTTTTAGCACTCACCGTTGGCGGCTGCGCTAAAACGACCCCTCAAGTGGACCCCGTCGAACGCCAAGGGGAACAGTTCCGGGAGCAAAGCCGATCGCGCACCGTGGAAGTGGTGGAGACCCCCTATCTGGGGGCGAAGGCTACGATGCTTCGCTCGACGGCCTCAAACCCAATTCTCAATAAACGGGTGATGCTTCGCCGTAAGGGTACCCTGACCAGCATTGCGGCAGCCATCAGTGAGCTTTCCTCGCTGTCGGTCCAGGTCGCAGCGGATCAGGATGAGGCCAAGAAATCCACCGACCATCCTCCTGTTCCCCCGGCTTCAGCCCCTGCTGCCCCATCGGGAGAACAGGGTGTGAATCTGGAACTGGAAGCCCTGCTGAAGGGAGGTGGGAACGGTGGAAGTGGCGTTTCCGTCGCTGGGTATGGCGGAGGCAAGGTTCTCAATGTCTCCTACGAGGGTCCTCTGCGTGGCCTGCTCGATCAGGTGGCCGCGCTATCGGGGTACGGGTGGGATTTCGATGAGAACAATAACAGTGTCACCTTCGCTCATATGCTCGTGCGTACCTACACCATTTTGGGAGCACCTGGGAAAGTGACCTATGAAAACAAGCTGACTAATAAATCCAAGGAAAACAGTTCGCCCGGCATCAGCAATTCCTTGGTGAGTCAGCCTGTTTCCCGGGAGGATACCAGCGCACAGACGTCGCAAACATCGGGGACCACCCTGACTTTCGACGTGTGGGCGGACACGGAAAAAGCTGTGAAGGCCTTGCTCACTCCCAAGGGTGTGGTGGTCGTCAACCAGGCCGCCGGCACGATCACCGTCCGTGACATTCCAGAGAGCGTTCGGCGGGTGGGTACCTACATAGACGAGCTCAATACCCGCCTGTCTCGGCAGGTGGCTCTGACGGTCCGGGTCTGGTCTCTCAAACTGACCGACGACGCCGAAATCGGCTTCAACATCCAGACGCTTTTCCAAAATGCCAATGTTTCCGATGTGGCCCTCTCGGCCGGCAGCATAAGCGGGATCGGGAGCATCAACACGGCCACGGCAACCATTGTTTCCGGGCGGCTCAAGGATTCGTCGGCTGTTCTCAAAGCCCTCCGCCAATGGGGGAAAGCAACTCAGGTCACGTCTGCCGGTGGACTGGTGATGAGCAACCAGCCCGTTCCGGTCTTAGCCATTGAGCGGCGCGCCTATCTGGCTGGCGTGGGCAAGTCCACGAATGACTACAGTCAGACAACGGAAATCACTCCAGGCGAGGTCACTACGGGTTTTGCTATGACCGTTATACCTCACATACTGGATCAACGCCGCGTGATACTGCAATACAATATCAATATCTCAGCTCTCGATGAGATGAAAGAACTGACGACATCAGACGTAACTGTCGAATTGCCTCAGACTTCAACGCGAGCGTTATCCCAGCGGTCAGCCATGAAAATGGGACAAACTCTCGTTCTCTGCGGATTCGAAAAAGAATCCACCACAACGGATAATGCTTTGGGAATTACCAAGACCTCTCATTCCGGGAATTATGGGCGGTCGTTGCTGGTCATTACCATCGAAGTGGAATCGGCGGAACTGTAATGCGCCGGGTTGTCATCAATAAACGCCATTGGGCTGTTGGTCTCCAATGGTTCACCAGCAACGCCAAGCAGAGCGAGCCCGACCTGCGGCGAGAGGCAGGGAAGCTCGACCATGCTCTGGACATGGTTGCTTACCGCCAGCGCCAGTACGGGTTCGCTGTCAGTGGCGGATCAGTGCGCGACTGGCTTGGGGTTCGCGCCTTGGCGGCTGCGGTACGCATTACCTCACCGTCTTTTCTGGGCCTTTTTTGTCTTGCGGATCAGGATGGTGAGTTCTGGTGGGTGTTCGCCACATCCCAGTCGCTGATCGTGGGCATGGGTGACCAGGTCTTCCCGACCCGCATTGAGGCCAATGAATGGATTCAGTCGCTCAAAGGGCTGCTCGACAGCGATTTCGCAGAAACGGTTTCCTGCGAGACCGTGGACGAAAGCCTTCATTGGCTCACGCCTCTTATCAGCGCGGGGCCGTTCAGCCGTTTCCGGGGCCGCAACGGTTATTTGCAGCCCCTACAACCGCTGCCGGGGCAACGGCGCAAGCTGGCGGCCATGTGCGGTGTGGCGGCAGTGCTGCTGCTGGGCGGCTACGGGTTCAAAAAATTCCTGGATCATCAGGCGGGCAAACGGGCCATGGAGGCTGCCCGGATCGCCATGGCCAACACGGAACAGCATAAACAGGAGCTTTTGGCGCATCCGGAACGTTATTTCCAGCAGCCATGGATCACGGCCCCGGCCGTTGATGAACTTGTTTCGCGTGGCGTTGCGGCCCTGTTGAGATTGCCCATGGCTGCCTCGGGGTGGGTCCTGGAACGCGCGGTCTTTGACGGGCTGGGGGTGGTTGTCACCTGGGGGCACAGGCCCGGCGCTGATTACGTGCATTTGCCACTTTCAGCTCGAATTGAGTCCCCGCACAAGGCGATTTCTCGCCTCCCGGTCTCCGGGCACCGTGTGATGCGCCCTGTTGAGTCGTTGCTTCCACGAGAGGAATGCACCCGCCTGTTGTACCAAGGTACGCAACTCATGGGTGCCCATCTGCGGCTCACGTACAATAATCCAGAAAAAAGCGTGTTGATAATGTTGAAATTACTGCCCCCTGGATGCGTGGCCAGTGGGAGGTGAGTGAGATTCCGTCTGCAATGCTCGAAGATGCGGCACTGCCAAAAGTATTTTCCTGCATCCCTGGCATCATGCTCGAATCAATTGCGTTTGAAAAAAACGTCTGGGTCATCAAAGGGGCTGTTTATGTCGCAGCAAAGTAGTCGAAAACTTTGGATAGTTGGGTGCGTTACGGCGACTGTGGTCCTGGTGTTTGTTGGCGTCTTGATAATTCGGAGTTGGCAGGAACCTCAGCTTCCTTCCCCCCCTGCTTCTGCCCCTAAAACCCCGGCAAAAATCCAAACAAAGGAAGTTGCCTCGCGAGCCGGTGCGGTGCCGGCTTCAGCGCCCAAGGAGAGCAAGGAGGGCGAGGCCTCAGGCATCGAAATGCAGCCTGTTGCCGTCAAGGAAGCAGGTGCCATCACCGTACCACAATCCGGGAATTTGGGACGCATGACCGAACTGCGGGCCGATCTCGAAGAAATGAAGGTGATGGTCGCGATTGAGCAGGAAAAGGAAAAGCTGACTTCCAAAAAAATCACACCCGCGCCTCAGCCCCAGGTGATTTTGCCTGAACCTCCCAAACCGGTGGTTAAGCCGAAAGAGGCTTCCCCGGTTGTCATCTCCATCCAGGGGGTGGACGGCCACGCCAGCGCCACGATCCGGTCCAGCTCTGGCAGTCTCGTGACTGTGCGCCCCGGTGACAAGTTCGGCGGTGGTGTCATCACCGCTGTCAATCGCACCGGTGTGTTGGTCCGGCGCGGTAATTCATCAACTACACTGGCTTTTGAGTAGGTCCTTTATGGAACAAGTTAGCGTTATTGACAACATTCCAGCGGCCTTGCGAGGCCGCGTGGCGCTCGTCAATGGTGTTCTCCATATCTCGGCGGAACTTAAAAATAATCTTCAGATTGTTGATTTCTACGGCAGTTTACGGCGTCGCGGCATCTTAACCTATGAGTTTCACAAGCCGGAAGAATTCGACAGCACCTTTGCCAGTCAGGCTGCCAGGACGGGCCATGCGGAAAATGAGGTGCAGCAGTACGCCATCGACCTCATCAAGGATGCTTTTGATACAGGAGCGTCAGACATCCATCTCATGGATTCCGGCCTTTATACCATTATTAGATTTCGCTGCCTGGGGATGCTGACGGACCACACGCAGCTCAATGCCGAGTTGGGTCAGCGCCTGATCGCCTGCATTTACCAAAAACTTTCCCAGTCGGCTGACACCTGCTTTTCGCCGACCGAACGGCAGGATGGGCGGATCGCTCAACGGAATTACCTGCCGCCCAACGTGCATTCCGTGCGTGTGCACTCGGAGCCCATTGAGTGCGCCCAGGCGCAGTCCGGCGTGGGCACCTCCATGTCCCTGCGGCTTCTCTATGATGCGACGTCCGCCAAAGGCTCTTTGCAGGAGCGCATGGCGGTGCTTGGCTTCACGCCGAACCAATGCGACACGGCTCAATTTCTCACCCGGCGCACCGGCCTGACGATCATTTCAGGCCCCACGGGGCACGGAAAATCCACTTTTTTGAAGCATGTCATGGAGTCCATGACGGAGCGCAATCCCGAGAAGGCCTATTTCAGCATCGAAGACCCACCAGAATATCCTCTCAAGGGGGTGCGTCAAGTCCTTATCTCCAGCAACGACAGAAGCACCCGGTCCGGTGCGTATTGTGACGCCATCGCAGGGGCCATGAGAAGCGATCCGGACGTGCTCATGATCGGCGAGATCAGGTACGTCGAGGCCGCTGTCGCTGCCATCGACGCGGCGCTGACCGGGCATTCGGTCTGGGCCACGATCCATGCGAACAACGCCATGGGCATCATCGCTCGCTTGGTCAGCATCCTGGCCACCCACTATCGTAATCCACTGGAACAGATTTGCGATCATAACGTCTTGGCCGGGCTCGAATACCAGCGGTTACTGCCCATGCTGTGCCCGAGTTGTAAAATCCGGCTGATGGACCTCAAACCCGAGAAGCGTCAACAGCATTTGCCCGAAGATGTTGCCAGCCGGTTACGGCGAGTCCTGGATGACCGGGAATCCGTGTACGTCCGGGGCAACGGCTGTGAGAAATGCCGAAAGCGAGGGCTGATCGGGCAGACCGTCGCGGCCGAGATCGTGGCCACTGACCAGGAAATGCTCGGGTTTTTGCGCGAAGGCAATATTCCACGTGCCCACGAATACTGGATCAAGGAAAAAGGGGGACGCAGCTACGTCGACCACGCCGTGGAACTCATCAAAGAGGGCCATGTCGATCCTTACCTCGCGGAGGAGCGGCTTGGTGTTCCTCTCAACTTCAACCAAGTTTTCGTGTCCGGTGGACGCTGATGCGCGAGTACTTGGCAGAACTCCTGGCGCGCCTGGCATTCAGCAGTTCGGTACGGCAACGGACCTGGAAAAAGCTGGCAGCCCAGGCCCGACATGGCATGAGCTTGGACCAAAGTCTGCGCCAGATGCAACTCCGGGCGACAAGTCGTCGATCCCCTGCGGCATTGGTGTTCGCCCGAGTGCTGGAGCACTTGGGTTTGGGACACAATTTGGGAGCGAGCCTGAGCGACTTCGTCACTCCGGAAGAGGTCATGCTCATCTCCAGTGGTCAGCGCTCGGGTCGATTTCCTGAAGGGCTGGAGCTGGCGGCCGGCCTGCTGGCTGCCCGTCAGAAGATCCTTGGGGCCGTGGTGAGCGCGTTGGCTTATCCCGTGTTTCTCTTTGGTATTTGTATCCTGCTTTTGGGTGTCGTCTCCGTCATGGTGATGCCGAAGTTCGCCATGCTTTCCGATCCCGCCAAATGGCATGGCGCGGCGGCGGCATTCTACAAGATGACCTCATTTGTGGCTTCGTTTGCCGGTGCGGTCACATTGCTTGTTATTCTCGGCCTCATTGCTACGGCGCTGCTGACTCTACCAATCTGGACAGGTCGGTTACGTCTCTATGTGGAAAGCTTGCCTCCGTGGTCAATATACCGCCTGACGGTGGGCTCGGTCTGGCTCTACACACTGTCCACATTGATGCATTCTGGCGTACAGCTCTCGCATATTCTGGAATCAATGATCAACTCTGAGACAGTAAGCCCTTATTTGCGAGAACGCATTTTAGCAATCTCCATTGAAAACGGTCATGGAAAAAACCTTGGCGATTCGATGTATGATTGCCGAATGAATTTTCCAGATCAAGAGCTTATTGATGACTTGCGTGTTTATGCCGTTCTTCCGGGATTTCACCGTCAGATGCACGAATTAGCAACAGAATGGATGCATGAAGGCGTGGAGTTGGTGAAGCAGCAATCCAGGATAATGAATTTGGTTGGAATTGTCCTGATTACAGTTTTGATTTGCATTTTGGCAATGGCGATAGGTTCCTTGCAATCTCAACTCTTACAATCTGGAGGATACTAGGATGACGCTTCTTGAAACTCTTGGCGCTATTTTAGTTGGGTTGATTGTCTTAGCCGGGGCCGCCTTGGGTCTCAGCGGAGCATTTTCCTCGTCCAAGCTGGGTGAGACAGAACAAAATCTCGTCACCCTGCGTATGCAGGTGCAGCATATGTTCTCCGGTTCGGCAGATTACACTGGCCTGGACAACGCGTTGGCTCTGAAAGCCGGGGTGGTGCCCAAATCATTTATTAAGGGCGAAGTGCTCAAAAATGCCTTTGGTGGCGATATTACCTTGGCCCCGGTGACTGCGGATGCGGCGTTTTCCATCGAACTCACAACCATTCCCCAGGAAGAGTGCACTAAGCTGGCAAAATTCCAGACGGATGCTTGGCTTGCCGTTGATGTGAACGGCCATGCCGTGGATCGGCTCTCGGAGTCTATTGTCACGGATATCGTGTCCTATTGCAACGACACCAACAACATCATCTTTACGGCGAGATGACCGTGTCGTTGGCGGAACTGTTCTTTTCAGACCTGATCATCTTGCCGGACGGGTCTGCGCGGCTCAAAGGCTGCCCCGAGTCAGGACAGCAGCTCATCCCCGTCCCGCCGGATTGCGCGGACGAGGTGAAGGAGCTGCCCAAGAAACTGATCGATGCCGTCTTGGCCAGACGCCAGACGGACCCGGCCACGGGGCTCCGCGTGGAGCCCCGAACGATCCGGTATTCCCATAACGGAGTGTATTACCGGGTGGCCGAAATCCAGGATGTCGATGCCGGCCAGACATGGTTCATGCGTCGGCTGCCATCAGAGGTGCCTCAGCTCTCGAAATTGGGGCTGCCGCCGTATCTCAGCGAATGGCTACTCCTCGCGGAGCAACGGCAAGGCCTCGTTTTGGTGGCCGGCGCGCAGGCCTCGGGAAAGACAACGACGGCCAGTGCTTTGGTGGCCAGCCGGCTACAGCAACATGGCGGGCACGCCGTGACGTTTGAGAACCCGGCGGAATTGCCCCTCGGCGGTAGTTGGGGAGAGCACGGCCACTGCTTTCAGACGGAGATTCAAGGGGAGCATGAGCTCCCCATGCAAATCGAACGGGCGCACCTGTACGCCTCGCCCAACGTCATCTTCATCGGAGAGATTCACACCAAGTTCGCGGCGTTGGAAGCCCTGCGCGTGGCCCTGGGCTCCAGACAACAACTGGTGGTGGCCACCATCCATGGCTTCGATGTGCTCGCAGCCTTGGAGCGACTCATTAATTGGGCGCAGGAACTCGATGGAGCGAACGCCTGCGAGAATCTTGCCAATTCCCTCCTTGCCATTCTGTTGCAGGATTTGGAAAGCGAGCCAAAGTGGCAGAAGTGTCCTCAATATCTGTTGCTCCCGTTTACTGCTTCCAATCCAGAAAACGCGATGCGCGTGAAAGGCATTCGAGCGAAATTACGTGAGCGGCAACTACAATCGCTTGGTGATGACATGAGAGATTTGCGTAACCGCATAGCAGACCATGGACTCAAAGCGATATGAAAGCATTGGCTGTCCTCATGTTTGTTTTAGGTGTTTTGGCTATGTTTCGTTTTGGAAGCATGGATTCACAAGACACCCACCGAGCAGAGTCAATAGCCGCTAACTTCGCGATCTACCGGAATGAAGTGCATCGGTATGTTTTCAACGGCCACAAAACGCCTGGAGATATTGCGACAGCATCCCTGGGCCTGCCGACAGGTTGGGTGATGCTGCGCCCGTGGCACGCCCGCATCGAGGCGGGTTGCCTCTATGTCTGGGGGGAAGCCTCGCCCGAAGAGATAGCGCTCGTCCGGGATTTATATTGGGGGAGCTACGCCATCGGCCGCGCGGCTGCTGGCCAGCTCCTCCCCAGCTACGGCGGCGTTACGCCGGTCCCGGCCTTCGTCTCCGAGGGCGACATCGTAAGCGTGGTCAGCGTGGAGTAATCGCATGAAACTAGTTGAAACTATTGGCGCGCTGCTGGTCCTTTTCATCATGATTCCGCTTCTTTTGAACTTGTGGACGTTGGGCTCAAATGAACTCGAAAAACGGCAAGCCGCTGACCAGCTCTCTGCGGTGACGAAGGCAGCTTCCGCCTATGTTCGCAAGCACCAGACCGACTTGGTGACGCAGGCCTCGGCCAATAGCGGACCAATGATCGGCACCGCTCCGCTGGTCACGGAAGGCTTTTTGGCGGCCGGCTTTCAGGGACACAACGTCTGGGGCCAGACGTATCAAATATATTTCAGGCAACCCGAAGCGAACACGTTGCAGGCGGTGGTGCTGACTACGGGTGGGCGCGGACAGGAAGCCAAGGATGTCCGGTTCGCTACTGCGGTCGTCCCCTCAGCGGCTGCGATGGCAGGTGGAGCCGGCGGATTCATTCCCACTGGGGATATTCCGGACCAGCCGTCGAGTTCGCTACGCGGAGCTTTCGGCGGGTGGACTCTCAACCTGGCCAGCGTCGGGATCACATCCCCAGGCCCTGGCCACCTTGGGGCGCTGAGCACGTTCGACAGCTCCAGCCTCGGCCAGGATTTTCTCTACCGGGTGTCCGTCCCGGGCCACCCGGAACTTAATCAGATGCAAACCGAACTGGATATGACGGATCACGCGATCCGAAATCTTTATGAGGTCCAATTTACGGAACGAACCTTTGGCAGTGAAACCTGTGATTCCTCTGCGGAAGGCAAGGTCTTTTTCGATGCGGCCCAGGGACTTTACATTTGCCGGAACAGCAACATGGAAATCCTGGCCGACACAGGAAACAGCACACTTTTTAAAAACGCCACCTTGGCCAAGGACGGGGACCTTATCAATAAACCGGCCTGCCCGCTTGGCACCGATACCACCCCACAAATTTTCGTGGCTCCAACCATCGTCGCTGCCGGCGCACAGGCTCCTCCTATTACCTCGTTTCAAGCCTGGGCGGTCAGCCGCAACGATAGGCAATGGCAGGTGCATCTGCGGCTGTTGACCACAGACGACACCTTGGGCTGGGTCAACCCTGCTTCTGATTATGGTCGTGTCATGGTCTATACAATCTGCGTCAAAGGAAGCTGATCATGTTAAATGACCCCAATGAATATATAGAAACCCAACGGATGCGGAAATGGCCGCTTTATGCTTCTATCGTAGTCGGAGCCATCTTGCTTGGCGTCCTGGTCTACTCTGTGGAGTTTACCAGCAAGGCCAAGAAGGATGTAAAAGAAAAACCGACGATAGTTGTTCGGGATGACAAGCCCCTTGTAAGTGACAACGCTGGCGGGATGGGCATGGCGACGCCTCCACCGCCGCCAACGCCGACAACGCCACCCAAGCCCATCGTGCAAGTGGTTACCAGCAACGAGCCGCCGGAATATAAACGCGAATTGGAAGAATTGCGCAGGCAGCGGCATCAAGCCGCCATGACCGCGCTTTCTTCGCCGCTGGTCATTCGCAAGGTCAAGGACGACTCGACGGCGAAGATCGGGCTCCCGGGTGAGAACAATCCGCTGAAGCCCGAAAAAGAGTCGACCGGTGACCATCTTGACCGACTTGAGCGGCTCGCGGGAGCGCCCCGGGAGGGGGACTACAACCCGGCGGCGGACAAAGACAAGGAAGCGTTCTTTGACCGAGCGAAGAAGACAGATAAGCAGTGGATTTCCCCCAACACTCGGATGGCGGGGCAGCGGTTTGAGGTCAAAACCGGTGCCGTGATCCCGGCGGTGATGATCGGCGGCATCAACTCGGATTTGCCCGGCCAAATCATCGCCCAGGTCAGCCAGAATGTCTTCGACACGGCCAATGGCCACTTCCTGCTCATTCCTCAAGGAGCCAGGCTGTACGGGGTCTATGATTCCCGGATCATCTATGGCCAATCCCGGGTGCTCGTGGCCTGGAACCGCATCATCTTTCCCGACGGTTCGGCCATCACCCTGGAATCCATGCCCGGCACGGACAGCGCCGGCTATTCGGGCTTCAACGATGAGGTGAACAATCACTATTTCCGGACTTTTGGCGGCGCGCTGCTCATGTCGCTCATCACCGGGACCACTTCTTGGGCCGTGGACAGCATGACCCCGACATCCAATAGCTCCAATTCCACAAACAGTTCCTCGACGCCGACGCTCCAGCAGGAAATGGCCTCGGCCCTGGCCACGCAGTTCGGCCAGACTACCTCCAAGCTTCTCGAAAAAAACATGAACATCAAGCCGACGCTGGAAATCCGGCCTGGCTACCGGTTCAACGTCATCGTGACCAAGGACCTGGTTTTCAAGGAGCCGTATCGTGAGCAGTGAGATCATTCAGCATGGCCTGGGCGGCATCAAGACGCGCCGTAAGCTTTTGCGATGGGGGTACCTCCTTTTCATGGTGCTCTTGGCCGGGGTCAGCTTGTCCTTGGCAACCCAGCAGGTGGCGGCTTCCTTCGGCAACCACCAATCTCTGGGCACCCCCTGGGGCTCGGCCTTCGGCATGGTCTGGTACGCGCCCTGGAAGATCCTTTCATGGCACCAGTGGAGCAACGAATACGAGGCCGTGCGCCGGGCCGAGTTCCATGGGCAGATGCTCTTTATCGTCCCCCAATTTCTGATCCTGGGATTTGCTCTGCTGTCCATGCGCAAACCCAAAGACACGTCCGATATTCATGGCTCCGCCCACTGGGCCTCGGAGGATGAGATCAAGGAGATGGGTCTTTGTGGCGGTCAAGGCATCTATGTCGGCGGTTGGCTCAAGAAATTCCATGGGTGGCAGGCCGTCAGGCAATGGCTACGGGGTCGTCGCGCGCAGACGCAACGCTATCTGCGCCATGATGGCCCCGAGCACGTGCTCCTCTATGCGCCAACCAGGTCCGGCAAAGGCGTGGGCGTCATCCTGCCGACGTTGCTTTCCTACCCCGATTCAACGGTCAACTTGGACATCAAAGGGGAAAACTGGGCGCTGACTGCGGGGTGGCGACGGTCCCAGGGGCACAAGGTCCTGCGCTTTGATCCGTCAGATGCCAGCCTTGGCGATGACAGACTCGGCACCTGCTTCAACCCCCTGGATGAGGTGCGGCTGGATACGCTCAAGGCCATCCCGGACGTGCAAAACATCGCCACCATGATCGTGGACCCCGAGGGCAAGGGACTCCAAGACTATTGGGCCAAAGCGGGTTTTGCCTTCATTGCCGGCGCGCTGCTCCATTGCTTGGTGACGGTGCGCCACAAGGCAAAAAGGACGGCCACCCTCAGCGATCTGGGCAACATGCTTGCCGACAAGGACCGCACGATTGAGGAGCTCTTTGAGGAGATGCTCAAAACCGATCATGCGGCCCTGGTCGCGGAATGCTTTCCCTCGGGAGCCATAGGCGGCCAGGACATTCATACGTTTATCGCCTCCTCGGCCCGGGAGATGCTCAACAAGAGCGCCAACGAGTGCTCGGGCGTCGTGGGAACGGCCGTTTCCAACCTGGCGCTTTACCGCGATCCCGTGGTGGCCATGAACACGGCCCGCTCGGACTTTCGGGTGCGCGATCTTCTTCATCATGAAAAGCCGGTGAGTCTTTATCTCGTTGTGAGCCCCACGGATGTGAACCGAGTGCGGCCACTGCTCCGGCTGATCCTCAACATCATCATCAGTCGTATTTGCGAACGCATGGACTTCGAGAACGGTGAGCAAAAGAAACCGCCTCGCCGTTTGCTCATGCTTATGGATGAGTTCACTTCCATCGGCAAGATGGAAGTCATTAACAAATCCATCGCCTATGCCGCTGGATACGGCATCAACTATCTGCTCGTTATTCAAAACATCGAGCAACTTAATGAGACCTACGGCAAGGAAAATGGCATCAAGGGCAACTGTCACGTCCGGATCGCCTACGCACCGAATACCCTGGAGACGGCCAAGGAACTCTCGGAAATGACAGGCAAGACGACGGTCGTGACCGAAAGAACTTCCTTGTCAGGCTCTCGCAGTGGGCACTTGAAAAACGCCTCGGTCAGCATCTCCGAGACCGCTCGGCCGCTTCTGACGCCCGACGAATGTATGCGCCTTCCGGGCCTCACGAAAACGGGCGAGAAAGCCAAAAAGCCCGGCGACATGCTCATTTTCGTTGCCGGCCAGTCTCCAATCTACGGCCATCAAATCCTGTATTTTCGAGACCCGGCATTTTCCGAACGGGTTAAAATACCGGCTCCAGTCCAATCCGATTCCCTCGGTGCGGCCACCAGCGCCAACCCTAAAGCCAATCCTAAGGCCACAACCGCCCTTGAGAAGCAAAGTGGCTACGCTGCCTACCTCAAAAAAGCGCAGGGGGCGCAAGTATGAGGCCCAGCGTCGTCTTTCTCGTGTGCGTCATGGGGTGCGCGGGAGTCGTTCTTTTTGAGGGTGGGTTTCGGTTCAACGCCACCGCCTCGATGCCCAGGGGGTTTTATCAGCTTGTCCCTGGCCAGGCTGTGGTGATCGAGCACGGCGCCCTCGTCAGCTTCTGCCTGGAAGACGCAACCTTCACGCCTTTGGCTCTGGAGCGGGGTTACCTGCGGCCCGGGTCATGTCCGGGTGGGCTCCAGCCATTGCTCAAGGTCGTAGCGGGGCTCCCTGGTGACGAGGTGAGCCTGGCTACGGACGGCATCCGAATAAACGGCCAGCTCCAGCCGGAGAGCCAGGCTCATTCGCAAGACAGCTCCGGCAGGCCGCTGCCGCTCGCACTCCGCTCTGGCCGGATTCCCCAGGGCATGGCCCTGATCCTTTCTTCTGGGCATCCAGGCGGTTTTGACGGCCGATACTTTGGCTTGGTCCCCCTCACTTCGCTTCAACTGGTGAAGCCGGTTCAACTCTTCGACACAGGAGAAAAATGAATGGAACGAGAAGCACTCAAAGCGGCGGCTCGGGCGGTGGACGTCCAGGCCTCGGAAAATCCCAGCCTTGGCATCCCGGCCGATCCCGAGGTGGCGGATTTCCTGGGCGCGTTTGAGGAACAGGCCATCGGCCTCGATGATCTGGACGAACTTCAAGAGGGCGAGGAGGGCGGCCGTGGCGCATAAAGACCGCAAACCCTTCCACGAGGAATTTGCCGCACAGCTCATTGAGGACCTCAAAAAGGGCACAGCTCCTTGGCAAAAGCCTTGGCAGCCCGGGGAACTGCACGCGCCGCTGAATCCGGTCTCCGGCACGGTCTACAGCGGCATCAATCGGGTGATGCTCTCCCGCAAAGGGTACGAGGACCCGCGCTGGATGTCGTTGAAGCAGGCCAACTCCCTGGATTGCCGGGTTCGGAAGGGCGAAAAAGCCCAGACCATCGTTTATTGGCAGTTCTCCAAGGAGGAGCCGGCCCGGGACGATGACGGGAAGCCGAAGCTTGATGGCGAGGGCAACCAGGTCATGGAAAAGGTGGAGCTGAGCCGTCCGATTGTGCGCTTCTCTTCGGTTTTCCACATCAGCCAGTTGGAGGGGAACATCCCGCCGTTGGACCCGTCCACGGTCAGCTTGGCTTGGGACCCGAATCAAAAGGCGGAGACGATCCTCGAAAACTCGGGCGCGACCATCAAACACAATCAGCGCAACCGGGCGTATTACAGCCTGCGCTCCGATGAAATCTGCCTGCCCCCCAAAGACCATTTCCCCTCTGCTGATGGCTACTACGTCACGGCGCTCCACGAACTTGGCCATTGGACCGGCCATCCTTCCCGGATGGACCGGGAGTTCGGTCCCTTCGGTTCCGAGCCCTATGCCCGCGAGGAACTGCGGGCAGAAATCGCCTCTTGGATGCTCGGCCAGGATTTGGGCATCGGCCATGATCCTGGGCAGCATCTGGCCTACGTGGATTCGTGGGTTTCGGTGCTCGAAAAGGACCCCTATGAAATCGTCCGCGCCTGCCGCGATGCGGAGAAAATCAAGCAGCACGTGCTCAATATGGAACAGAAGCAGGATCTCCCTCAGGAAGTGGCTGCCGGCATCTTCCCGGCCGAGAAGAAAGAGGCCCTCGATGACCGTGTTCATTTTTGGCACGAAAATGAGACCGGCAAATCCCTCAAAGAATTTCTGGGGCTCAATGATGGTGAATTTTCCGCCTTTCTTCGCGGCGAGGGTGTGGTTGAAAAGACGCCCTCCGCTCCAGCAAAGGAAAAAACCTTCCTGGCCGTGCCGTTTCGCGAAAAAGACAGGGCGAAAGCGGCTGGGGCCAAGTGGGATGGCAAAGCCAAGCTCTGGTATGCGCCCGAGGGAGCAGACATGACCACGCTCGGTACCTGGCTGCCGTCCAAAGAGCCGAGTCCGACCCAAACCATGGACCCCAAGGAAGAGTTCGCCCAGGCCTTGCGTGCAGCCGGCCTGGAGCTTCAGGGCGCGCCCGTCATGGATGGGAAGATTCACCGGGTCCCAATCGCCGGCCGACCGAACGCTCTGGATGGAGCCTACCAAGGTTTCCTCGATGGCCATCCCGCCGGCTGGTACCAAAACTATGTGACCGGTGAAAAAACCACGTGGAAAGCCCATGGCCACACCTTAACCGAAGATCAGAAGGCTGCTCTCAAGCTGGAAGCGGCGGAACGCGGTCAGCGCCGGGAGCGTGAACGGCTCCATGAGCAGGATCGAGTAGCCCACCAGTGCAGCCAAGCCTTTGCCGAACGCACTCTCGCATCCGCCGATCACCCTTATCTCCTGAAAAAGGGCGTACTCCCGCTTGGAATCAAAGAATCCCGGACTGACGAACGGGCAGGTGAGTTATTGCTCGTTCCCCTCTGCAATACGGACGGGGAACTGCGCAATGTCCAGGAAATCCATCCGGACGGCAGCAAGCGGTTCCAGCCTGGTGGGCAGAAAAAAGGCTGCTTCCACTTGATCGACCCTGAACGGAAGCTTGATCAAGGGGAAATCCTGTTGACCGAAGGTTACGCCACCGGTGCCAGCGTGCACATGGCCACGGAAAAGCCTGTGGCCGTGGCGTTTGACGCCGGCAATCTGGAGCCGGTGGCCCAGGCGCTGCGTGAAAAGTATCCCGCTGCCAAAATCACGATCTGCGCGGATAACGACTATCGAAATCCCAACTCCAACGTCGGGGTCGAGAAAGCCAAGCAGGCCGCCCAGAGCATTGGTGGAAATGTCGTCGTCCCTGTCTTCAACAAAGAGGAAATGGCCGTTGGGTTAAAGGATTTCAACGATCTCCATCTTTCTCGGGGGCTCAAGGAAGTGGCCGCGCAAGTGTCCAAGGCCCGGGGGGTGACCCGGGGCCACGACCAGCATCTTGGTCGTGAACTGAGCTGCGAGATGACCCGATGAGCACGATCCGCCAAGTCTGCGCCGGCATGGCCCTGATCGTGCTGCTTGCCGCGGGCTCCCCTGTCTGGGCTCAATCTTCCGAAGACCTGGTCAGCCTCTTCGATGGTCCCTGCGAACGCTACGGCGTGCCGAAGCCGTTGGCCCTGGCCATCGCTGGTCAGGAAAGCGGCGGACGGCCATGGGTCATGAACATAGCCGGCCGACCGATCCTCCACGCTTCGAAGGAGGAGGCTTTGGCGGTGGCCCGGGCCGCGCTTGCCGCCGGGCTCTCCTTCGACATCGGCCTCATGCAAATCAATGCGCAGTGGCTTCGGCGCTACCACCTCCCCCTGGAGCTGGTGTTCGAGCCTCGCGGCAACGTCCAGGTGGGCGTCTGGATACTGGCCCAAGCCATCAAGCGTTATGGCCTGACCTGGGAGGCCGTGGCCACCTATCACACCCCCTTGGAACGAAACCCTGAACGCGGGCGGGCCTACGCCGCCGCTGTCCTGGCCAGACTCGGCAGCAAAGCTCCTGCGATGGTGTCGTCTTCCTCTTCGAGTCCGCGACAGACGGTGTCACCGGCAGCTTCGCCAATGGTCGTCAAACGTCGCGAAATGGCCAGCAACGAAAAGTGAGGTAGTACATGAACCTTTTGATTGTTGAATCCCCTGGCAAGATCAAAAAAATACAAGGGTTCCTGGGTGAAGGATGGCAGGTCATGGCCAGCGTCGGCCACGTGCGCGATCTGCCCAGGGATGACATCGGCGTCAACGAGACCTCCTACCGGCCGCGCTATCTGCCCACCGAACGGGGGAGAGGCGTGATCGCCAAACTGGCCAAGGCCGTACAAGGTGCCCAGGCCGTGTATCTGGCCACGGACCCCGACCGGGAGGGAGAGGCTATCGCCTGGCATCTGGCCGACGCCTTGCAGCTCAAAGACCCGAAGCGCGTCACCTACGCCGAAATAACCGAACAGGCGGTCAAAAAGGCGCTGGCAAGCCCGCGTGGCCTGGACATGAACTTGGTTGCGGCCCAGGAAGGTCGGCGCGTCCTGGACCGCCTTGTGGGCTACAAGGTCTCCGGCCCCCTTTCGCGCGTTGTGGGCGGCAAAAAGTCGGCCGGGCGCGTCCAGAGCCCGGCTCTGCGTCTGGTCGTGGATCGTGAGCGCGAAATTCGAGCGTTTACGGTCACGACACATTACGGGGTCGATCTCATTTTTGACCATGTCGAAAACATCACCCCCGGCTGGGTGGCCACCTGGTTGGTCAAGGATTGGCTGGAACCAGGTCAAAGCTACTTGCTGGACAAGGAACTGGCCACCCGGGTCGCCACCGAGACTCGTAAAGTCACGGTCCTGAGCTGCGAGGAAACGGAGAGCCGGTCCGCGCCGCCGGCTCCGTTCACCACATCGACGCTCCAGCAGGCGGCTTCGGCGGCCCTCAAGATATCCCCGAAGGAAACCATGGGACTCGCGCAGCGGCTCTATGAGGCTGGCCATATCACCTACATGCGAACGGATTCGCCAAACATCAGTGACGAAGCTGTGGCCGCTATCCAGGAGTATTGCCGCAGCCGGGATTGGCCGGTGGTGGCCAAGCCCCGGCGGTGGAAGAGCAAGGATGGCGCGCAGGAGGCCCACGAAGCCATCCGCCCCACCCACATCGAGGTCGAAGAGGTTGGAGAGAGCGATGGAGAGAAGGCCCTCTATACGCTGATCCGCCGACGTACTCTGGCCAGCCAGCTCGATGACGCGACCTATGCCGTACGCACGGTCCAATTGGCCGGCAATGTCATTTCGGATCAAGGCCCTGTCTTTCAGGCCAAAGGGCGAACCTTGGTCAAGCCGGGCTGGAAGGTGGTGCTGGAAAAAGATGATGCCATGGAAGGCGAGCCGGAAAAAGAGAATCTCGTGCCCCGTCTCCAGGTCGGCAGCCAACTGACGGTGGGAGCCGGCTTTGTGACGGTGCACAGGACCAAACCGCCGGCACGGTATACCGAGGCGTCGCTCGTCAAGGCTTTGGAGGAGCGCGGCATCGGTCGGCCGTCCACCTATGCCGCCATTTTGGAAAACATCATGGCCAGGGAGTACGTGTGCCTGGAAAAACGCAACTTGGTGCCAACGGAAGCCGGCGAGATCGTGGTGGATGCGCTACTCAGCCACTTCGGCTTTCTGGACTACTCCTATACCCAGGGCATGGAAGAAAGCCTCGATGCCCTGGCGGCCGGTAAAGCTCGCTATGTCGAGGTCATGCGCCAATTCCACACGAGCCTCGAAGGCGAGCTGAAAGGCTTCGTGTCCCTCACCTCCCATGCGTGTCCGGCCTGCGGCAAGCCTTTGCGCCGGATCACCAAGCCAGCGGGCAAGAAAGACCGAGGCTACGATTTCTGGGGATGCTCGGGCTATCCGGATTGCTCTGCGACATTCGCCAACGCAGGCGGCAAGCCTGGGGAACGCCTGGAGGCCCGTCAAAAGGCTCCTCTTAGCAACTACCTGTGTCCGAAATGCAAGAAGCCCTTGATCCATCGCATAAAGGATGGTGCCGGAGGCTACAATTTCTGGGGATGCTCGGGATATCCGAAATGCAAAGAGTCCTTTCCGGATGCCGGCGGGCAGCCTACTTTTGACGCCAAGAAGAACGGAGGCAATTAGCGTGACCGCTATCCTGCGCATCATCTTCTTACTGGCCCTGGGCCTCGTGGGCCACGGCCAGTACAGCGTGGCCGCTGATGGAACAAGTTTTAACCCCACCCCGATCACGGTAACCAGCCAGGGGACCTATCCCGTAGGGGCCGTCATCCCGTGGACGTCTAGGTCATTTCCACCCGACGCCAGCCGGTGGCTGGAGTGCAACGGCCAGGCCGTGCCGTCCGGAACGCAATATGACAAACTGCGTGCGATCGTTGGAAGCAATGTTCCTGACTATAACAATCAATTTTTACGAGGGACTACGTCAAAAACTTTCTTAGGCACTAAATTTTCGGATACCATCAAGACCCATACAGTAAATGTACCAGGACAGAATGCTCCTGTAAGTGGAAACTTAAGCTCATTAGGTGTTTCAGGATCAGCTTCGCCGCAAAGCTATTCTTATCAGGCTGTTACTGGGTCATCTACTGTTCTTACGTGGGTCGACGGCGCACCTAATATGGGACAAACGCAATCTCCAAATATGGGGTGGTCCAACGGATCGACGAGTGGCGGCAGCATTTCTGCCTCACTCAACAGCGGAGCTTTGACAGGTACAGCGTATGTGGCCGGCCAAACAGGATCGTATTTTGGTGATACGGAGACTGCCCCAGTGCATACAATGGTGCGATATTTAATCCGTGCTGTCCAATGACGATCAGAAGTGATAAGTAATAAGGGGTAGATGTATGAATATAATGCGTGTATCGTCTGGTGTGGTTTGGTTGATGCTTTTAATTGTTTCGATATTGCTGTGTTTGGTTCAACGGGCACATGGGCAGCAAGGTGGCTGTGTATCTCTTTTGACTTTGGATATTCCAGCTACTATTTGTGCTAAGGGAAACAGTAACTTTAAGTTCAATGAGCAATTTACGGCTGATTTAAGCAACTGGAATCAGGCTTATGGATCATGGTCAGTCGTTAATGGAAGCGCCTATGTGGCAGGGTCGTCTTCGCAAGCGTGGTACAGCATTGCATACAAAAATGGCTCCTACGACAATTTTGATTACAATGTGAAACTACGAACGACAGGGGCAAATGATGTAGGTCTGTATTTGCGCGGCGATACATCATCTCTTTCGAGTTCAAAAGACTGGTATTCAGGGTATTGGTTTGGATACCAAAATTCAGGAGATTTTTATATTGGTTACATGTATCATGGAAAGTGGACAAATTTATACTTTGGCAACGCAAGCTCTGTTGTTAAGCCAAATGACTGGAATATCCTTCGGGCTGTTTTTGTAGGATCGCATTTAGATTTTTACATCAACGGAACTTTAGTATATTTCACCGATGACAATACCATGTCTTCAGGGCAGGTCGGTATTGAATTTTTTGATGGAAGTGGTGGGACACTGGAGGTCGATTACGCTACCTTGAGCAATCCACCAGGTGTTCCTGCAAACGATGTGTCCCGGAATGCCGCTGTATTTAACCGGGAATCTTCTTCTGTCGACCATGTCCGGCCTGGCTACTCTGAGGACTAGGTTCGACATAAGCGCGAGATGCCCCACCGTCCAAAAGGGGTTCTTCGACGCCCGACGTGGAATTCACATGACGAAGAGGTCCCCGAGCGGGGCGGCAATTAGGTAGATCATGGTAATGAAGTTGGCGACGTTCCTGTATCCCCTCGCCCTGGCGCGGGCCGCCTGAAAGAGCCCGTTGAGCCCCTCCAGCCGGGCGTTGGTATGCCAGGATCGCCAGCGAAAGAGGATGCGGTCGAGGTGCTTCTCAAAGCTTCTCAGCGCCTTGGCCATCGGTGAGAGCAACGGCTCGCAGCCGATCTGCTCGCGGGCATAGTTCAGGAAGTTCGTGGCCCTCCACTTGGCGGCCTGGCCCGTCTCGGCGCGGCGAATCCAGCGCAGTTGTTCCTTGATGCGGTAGGCGATGCCCGTGGCAAAGGCTTCGCCCTCAAGTTCCTGCAACGCCTCGGCCTGGGTTTGCGTCTTGGCGGTCTCCCTACCTTTGAGCACTCCCCAGCGCGTCCCCTTGGGCAACGCCCGCTCCCTCGCCTCAGCCTTGCGCACTTCCTCCACGGCCTTGGTGAAGAGTTGGACCACGTGGAACCAGTCCACGGTCACCTCGGCCTTAGGGAAATGCTCTCCGACGGCGGCCACAAAGCTCCCCGACATGTCGCTTACGACCTCCAGCACCCGCTCCGGCTGGCCGCCCTTGACCAGGAGGTGGTCCCGGAAACGCCGCACCGTCTCCTTGCCTTTGCCCTCGGTGACGAAGATCACAGGGCGCTCCTCCCGGTCCAGGTCGATAAAGATGGTCACGTAGCGATGCCCGCGCTTGCAGGCCGTCTCATCCAGGCCGAACGCCTCAAGCCCGCTGATGTCCAGGCGCTGCATGGCCTCGGCCACGTAGTGGTTGATGACCCGCCACAGCCGCTTATCGGTCGTGCCCACAAAGTCAGCGATGGTGGCCACGGGCATCTCCCTGGCAAGCGTCATGACCACCTGCTCGAAGAGCAGGGTGAAGTTGCTGCCAGGCCGCGCCCAGGGCACCTCGACTCGGCGGATGCCGTGCTCGGGGCACTCGATCCTGGGCACCCGACCGGTCAGGTAGCAATGATGCTGGAAGAAATTGAGATGTCGCCAGGTGAAGTCTTGGAAGTCATGGGCCTTGCAGGTCTTGCCGCAGCGGGGGCACGGATAGCCGGTGCCCCTGTCCGCGCCGATCTCCAGATGGAGCTCGTGAGGAATCTTCTCGGTGTCGAGCCGCTGGTTCAGGAGTTTCCAAGGCTGGGCCAGCCCAAGGCCCAAGGCAAAGATGTCTTCTGTACGCATGTCAGCCCTCCCGAAAGGAGGACTACCTGTCGCTCCTCGGCTCGGTCAATTACACAGACGATGTCGAAGGACCACTAGAGCGTCACTTTAGGAGAGATTGGAGTGATACCTTTGTCACTCACCGCCTTGTCCACCACCTGGCGGACGTCGAAGAGGCATCAACGACCTTTAGGATTCATTTCCTTACATTGGCAGCCACCAGCTTTTTTCTCGTCCAAAATGCGTTCTATGATGGTAGATCTTCCATTATTAAGAATATCACGCTCAATATCAGCCGCACTGTAGCCGAAGCAGTAACAAATTAGTTCCGACACCATTCAAGCTCCCTGGGGAAATGGATTTCAGCCGAGGGGTGATGGCCCCCATCAGTTTACTACCGCTTGGACATCGCCAAGGTCAATTCCACGTCGGGCGTCGAAGAACCCCAAAAGGAAGGTGGGGCGTTTCGCATCTGCCTGGCCAGATGCGTGGCAAAACTGATTTCAAAGGAGCGGAAAAGGCGAAGCCCCGCGAGGGCGGGGCTTGAGAGGTGAGTGGGGGAGGGCGACAGGGGGCTACATCGTGGCCGCGTCCGTACCGGCCTGGGTCGGATAGTATTTATCGCCCTGAAGCTCCACCAATCCCCTGTGGCATAGGCCGTCTAATATTTTTCTCGTCCTGGATTCGGTGCCATAGACCCAACCGACTTCTCGTGATCGCCCGTAAGCCCACCCCGGACACCGGCAAAGCGTCTTGAGCACTTCTTTTGGCGACTCACCAAGAGCACGTTGAATTCCCAACTTCTTGCGTCTACGCCTTACAGCGGTTTCCGCGCACCCAATTTTTTTAGCCAAATCGCCATCATTCATTGTTCCAAGTAATTTGTCAAAATCTTGCCATTGTATTGATTCAGGACGATCCTGATATGGTTGAATACCAAATTTAACTCGCCTTTGGTGTATTGTGCAGTGTGTACATCCAGCCTTTTCCGCTAAAGCATAATCGCTCATGGTGCCTAACAGCGGATCAACTAAATCCCAGTTGGCTTTTTCCACAAGAATCGAATACGTTGCAATCGAGTTAGCACCAGGCCAATAGGCCCATTCGAGGCCGTTTTTACAAGTATATAGTTCGCAATAGCCGTCTCCCTTGTTGCCATGCCGAAGAATAAATCCGCTCTGATCTTCGCTTACTTCCGACACTACCCCTCCCGTATGCGGTATCAGGTCGCCTTGCAAACGAAGCACTACGAATTGGCCTTCACTGGGCAAGGATTCTGCGCAAAAGGGATGAAATACGATCTCATTCTTATGGATAGGCATGGGCGTTCTCTCGCGGTCATGAATCCGGATTTATTCGGTTTTTATGCCCTGTTTTTCTTCCCACGCATCCAAGGACTGGCGTAACAGCTCGTTGAGCTTCAAGTCTGCCTCTGCTGCCCGCAGCCGAAATCTTCGGCGAAATACCTCATCCACTTTGAAGTTTAATGGAGAAGAGGCCTTGGAAGGTACCCCAGCGGGCTCATTCTCAAGGTGCCTTGCAGGCGCGTTGGGGTCGACTCCGGCCTGACCTTTGACGGCAACTAACCCGGGGGACAAAGCAGCGGTTTTTTTCTTTGTGCTCATTGCGGCATCCTCTTGCTATCGTGTTTTCTTGCTTCCATTCATTCGTGTTCTAACGAAAGTCCATAGCTCGCCAATCTCCAAAGCTGAACGTCCTCGTTGATCGATTTCCATGACTGTCCGCCCGTCGATCATGGACGAGGCGAAGTCCACACGATCATGGATGATCGAAGGGGCGACCACCCCATGCTCTGATAAGGCGGCCATGGCCTGGACGGTCAGTCGTGAGTTAGCCTTGGCCTGAGTCAGGGCAAAGGCAAATTGGCGGCCTGAGCCAGAAGCCAATTCAACAGTGCTGCCCACGGCGCGTAGATCGTGGGGGCTCGGCCTGGTCGGGATTAAGACGAAATCCGCCAAGGAGACCACCGCTTGGATCGCCTCGGTGATTGCTGGAGGGGTGTCAACGAAGGCGTATCGGAACTTGGCCTTTGCCAAAGCCTCTAGTTTGCCCGAAAGTTCTTTCAAGGCTGTGGGTGCGAAGGCAGGCGCTTCCGCTTCGCGTCCGTTCCACCAGGCCGCAAGGCTCGCCTGCGGGTCTGTGTCGATCAGGACGCATGGGCCGTCTCCAGCCCGCTCTGCCATCACGGCCAGGTGTGCGGCCAGGGTGGTCTTTCCCGCGCCACCTTTCTGGCTAGCAAGAACTATGGTTTTCATGGTCGCGTCCCTCTTTTCTTAAGGTCTGGTTCCAGCTTCGGTCGAATAGACCTTGGACACCCTCTTGCCCTCGTCGTCCTCCACCCACGCCTCAAGATGTGGAACTCGATTTGGTTGCCAGGGCGCTACGCTCTTGGCCATGCGCTTGGCAGATGCTAGGGATTTATACCCGGCATAGCCTAACTTTGCCTTTTCGCCGTTCGTGCTGACCATGATGTTGTATTCGGTCATGTCTGCCTCCGGGGGGTGTGCTTTCGTTCAAGCACGAAAACACTATTGCACGAAGAAAAAAAGAACGCAAGCACGAAAAGACGAAAAAAAGAATCCAGGTATTGCCAGCGTTCTAGCCGGCCCGACGAACGAGGATATAAGCCTGTTTGAGCCGACGGAGGAAGGTGAACTGGCTGAAGCCTGTCTCCCCAACAAGGTAATCCGCGGACTCTTTTATTTTAGCCGTATGCCAATTGGTAAAATAAGCAGGAGCCTAGGGCCTGAGTGATGCGGAGGACTAAAATATGCGGGCAGGAGATTATCTACCTCAGCCGGGGGCTTACGTGCCTTCTCCCCGGCCCCATTTATTCGGATGCGACACTCTTGAGATGGCGAGATAGAGAGGAGAGGCTGATACCCACAGTCCTGGCCGCCGAAGCCTTGGAAGAGCCGCCGGCAATAAGGAGTTGTGCTTGCGTTATCTTGGCGGTTTCGATCTTAGGCCGGCCCGGCATATGGCCCTTGGCCATGGCCACGGCCAGACCGTCCCGGGTGCGTTCAGCTATGAGGCGGCGCTCAAAGTCGGTCAATGCGGCGAAGACGTGAAAGATCAGGAAGCCCGCCGCTGTGGTGGTATCCAATTGCTCTTCCAGAGAGCGGAATTCCACCTGGCGTGCTTTGAGATGGTCCATGATCTCCAGGAGTTCTTTCCTGGATCGCCCGAGGCGATCCAGGCGTACCACGCACAGGGTGTCGCCCTCGCGCGCGAAGGACATCATTTCGGAAAGGCCGGGACGGTCAAAGCGCTTCCCGCTTATGACATCAGAAAAGATTTTATCAGCGCCAGCATCTTTTAGGCGCTGTATTTGGGATTCAAGTTCTTGTTTGCTAGTGGAGACTCGCGCATAACCGAGAATCATCAAAGGCCCTTGTCTTGTTCTATTTGAATAGTTTTTTTGATTTTTTGCGATCTATCTCCAAATTCTCTATCAAGAAGATGGAATAGTTGTCTCTCCCCAGATTGACGCGTACACTTATCCACTGCTTTCATAAGATTTTTAACAACCACCTGCGGAACTTTTCTTGTGTTTCCGCACTCGGATAGGCTTTCCAGAAAGTTCCTTGCAGCGAAAATCAAGTCTTTGTCGTTGGGAGTAAGGCTATGTGTTGCTGAAATTTCTTTGATTGCAGCTTCAATTATTACTGCATCAGCTTGATCCTTCGGGCGCATTGTCCTTTTTGTTTTCAAAAGCCCTGGGAGGTCGAGAACGGGAATCATTTCGCCCTGTATTTCTTTGTATTGGCGGTGGTCCTTCAGTTCATTAAATGGAATTCCCGCCACTGAAGGCATGATGTCAATCGTGATTTCATCGTTGATCCTAATTGCGTGTAATGTATCACCTTCAAAAGGATCGTGTTCTCCTATAAGTTCTTTTGTTGCTTCTTCTGGAAGATGAGACAAAGCAAGTACCCAGCGTTTTGAATTTTCAGGACTGGGCGAGACGGCAATGTCAACATCCAGAGTGTTCCTAACTAGGTCATGTGCTGCAAGCGCATAACCGCCAACAATAAAAAAGTCGACTTCATATTGGTTTAATAATTTTACAATGCGAACAACATCGCCCCATGTGGCGGGACGGGTATATTCAGTGTTTTGAGTCATGCCGATTGCCTGTCGCCTTTACTTTGCGAGTGTTTGAGAAAGCCAATATTCCATATCGCGATTAGCTTCCTCATGGCTTTTATACCGAAATATTCCCTTGGGAACACGTGTTTCGTACTGATTCATATCATCCATCCATTTGATAGTGTCGATTGAAATGGTTCCTGGAGTAGTCCCCAAAGTTTTTCGACGGCCAATGACCCGGGAAAATTCCATATTGTTTTCAACCTCCAGGGTTCGTTAACCCTTATTTCTTGCCTCTATATCCTACCGCCTCAAAAACGACCGGTTTTGGTCTTTCTCCAATACCACCTCTGAATGCGGGTTGAGGCCGAGTCAAAAACGTATCAAAAATCTACGCTCGCATCAAAATCCCAGCAATCCTTTTTGACGCGGGAGAAGACATGCATGCTTCGCATATTTTAGCCGTTGGCCATCTAGTACAATAAGCAGTGGCGTGGAGTCTCACTACTTCGGAGGGCTAGAATATGCGGGAGATGATTCTCAACCCAGCCTGGGGGGCGAGCCTTCTCGCCGGCCCCGTTGCCCTCGGCAACCTTCCATCAAGGAGACCACTGCACAATTCTTTGAGGTTTCTGAATTCCGTCTTTCTGGTCTTTTTCGAGCGTATAATCGCCAGTTTTACGCACTTTCCACAGGTATTAGGCGATTATCCACCTCCTTTGGCAGCTTTTGCCGCCAAAGGAGGCTCTTATCCTCAGTAGGCCGCCTTTAGAACGCCTTTTTTCAGATTGAAAATTATGGTGTTGAGGAGAAACTCCAGTTCGACCTTGGCCCGTCCGAGATCCTCGCGCGGTCAAATCTATAGCCGCGCTTGAGGGTGCCGAAAGCTCGCTCGACTTTCGCCCGCGGACGCTGCTGATTTGACGGTTGTCGATTTTTTCCAAGGGAGTCAGCTCCCGGTTGCGAGCGGCCTTGTACATGATGCCGTCGGTAAGGCCTCGAACCTGATCCCCTCGACGCTTTGAAAATGGAATTGGAAGCCAGCAGTATGAAGTACCAGGGAAACCGAGAGAGCCAGGGAGGGCGTTCGCCAAAAACTGATGTCCTGGCCCGGATGGCTTCGCCATGTCTGCCTTCCTCATGGACGAATTTGAGGGAGTTTGGCCGCCCTGAAGGTTAGAATAGAACACCTGCGTAAAAAGTAAACACATCCAGAGGGGCGATTCGAGTAGAAATTACTCGCAGTTCTCTGTCTGGATTGACTCAACTCCTACGCCTTTAAACTTTAATACTTTAAAATTAGCCTGTTAACTAGGGCATCGTTTTTGGCACGCCTGTTGCGTAAGTCAAGTTCAATCGGAGCGCTGTAAACGCTGGACTATCCCACGCCGACCAGGAGGTCGTCCATGATGTGGGAATGCGAAGTCCCCGCCGTCGCTTCCTGGGGACGCTGGCATCTCTTCTGGGGACTGGGCGCGACGATGCTGCTGGCGGCCGCGCTCATGGGAGTCTTTCTGCCCGGTTCCAGGAAAGCCTAAAAGACCCGCCGGGCTGACAGGGACACGTCTTTGGGCATCATCAAAGCCCGACTGGCCGGGGGGGAGATCGACCAGGAAGAGTACCTGAAAATGGAAAAGATCCTAGAACTAACGTAAGCCAACAGGCTCCCCCGATGACAAGAAGGTCCAGCCCCTGACCAAAGACGTGTCCGACCTGAGCGCCAAGCTCTTCAAAGCCCAGGTCGATCTGCAGGGGCAGTTGACCAAGCTCGGCCTGCCGTCCGGCGCTATGGGGTGCGGCATGATGGGCGATGGCATGGGCATGCACCACACCCTCTAAGGCGGACTTAAGTCCAAGACACAGAGCGGAGCGCCAAGGCTCCGCTCCGCTTCCCGAGAAACAGTACCCACTGAGGAGAACCGCCATGCAATGTCCCAAATGCGCCATCCCCCTCCATATGGCGGAGCGATGCGGCATCGAGATCGACTACTGTCCGCAATGTCGCGGCGTCTGGCTCGACCGAGGCGAGCTGGACAAGATTATCGAACGCTCCGGCCTGCCCCCGGCCCAAGACGCCGGCCCCAGGCCCTACGATTATCAAGCTGGCCAACCCGTGCACGCATCCCGACATCACGACGGACAGCGCAGGCATAGCTACCATAAAAAGAAATCTTTCCTCGGAGAACTGTTCGATTTTGACTAAACGCCGGCCCCAGGGCGGCACGTTTCCGAAACGCTCCATCAGAGAAGACAGGATAGGCGTAAAAACGATGCAGATGAAACTTAATGCCAAGCTTTCGGCGGCCTTCGGCGTCATGGCGTTGCTCTTTATTTTCAATGGAACTCTTGGCTTCATCCTCCTTGGCAAAATAGACCGTACCCTCATGCGCTTCGTGGACGAGTTGCTGCCCAATGCCCAACATGCCGATAAGATGGGTGACAACCTCCTGCGGGCGCAGCAACTTATAAACAACCTCTCGACGCAGCACGATGATCGTGCCTCCGTAGAAGACAATATCGCCAAGCTCCGAGAGGAATTCGCGTCCAGCGTCACCCGCTTGTCCGCGATGTTCAACCAAGCGGACAACCAAGCCGGCCTGCGGCAGATGCGTGACATTGAGGTCGGGTACCGCTTCTTCATCGAAACCGGGCTCGCGGCCGCACGGGTAGGCAACGACCGGGGTGCGGAACAAAACCATGCCGCCATGCTTAAGGTCGACTCCTTACGGGAGACCCTGGAAGGGCAAGTCGGCGCGGTCAAAGAAACCCAGACCGCCCTGGCCCACTCGGCCGGCTCGGCGTCGGACGACCTCATCGACCTGATGCGCTGGACCATGGTGATCACCGGCGGCGTCATCCTGACCCTTTGCCTGCTTGTCATGTGGCTGGTCCGGCGCGGCGTGGTGCGACCCCTGGTTGAAATCGCAGCCGTGGCCGGCCGGATAGCCAACGGAGAACTGCGGTTGCGCCTGCGTCGTACCGAAACCGACGAAGTCGGCGAACTCTCCCGAGCCATCGACCACCTGCTTGATCGCATCGCCGGCAGCTTGGCTCTCAACGCCGCCGTACTCGGAGCCGTCCCGGACCCGGTGTTCATGACCGACGACGACGACATCATCCTGTTGGCCAATGACGCCGCCGCACGACTGGCCGGTATTGCTCGCGAGGAACTCACGGGGCAGCCCTGCACACAGGTTGTCAAGCCGGGGCTTTGCGGCACGGCCCTGCGCCCGGCGCGCCAATGCGGCCAGGATATCGGGCTCATTGAATACGCGACTTCGGCCGGCACGCTCGTCCTGCAACCCAGTGCCATTCCCGTCCTGGACGACCAGGGCAACGCCCTCGGCTACCTGGAACTCGCCCGAGACGTCACGGCCATGGCCCGCAAGGAACGTGAAACCATCCGCCATATGGAACAGCTTGAGCAAGTCAGCGCCGCAGTGGACCAGGCCGCTTGGCATATTGCCGAGGCTACGGACAGCATCGCCTGCCAGATGGAACAAGTCGCAGCCGGAGCCGTAGTCCAGACAGAACGCGTTGGCGAGGCCGTGGTTTCCATGGGCCAGGTCAGCGCCAGTATTGAGGAGGTGGCGACCAACGCCGCCAAGGCCGCCCGGCTGGCCGGCGACGCCCGAGAAAAAGCCCGCGACGGCGCGTCGGTGGTCGCGGACTCCGTGGCCGCCATTGGCACGGTCCAGGAACTGTCCGAGGTCCTCAAGGAAAGCCTGGGGCATCTTGGCGGACAGGCTGAAGCGATCGGACGGATTATGGGCGTCATCTCTGACATCGCCGACCAAACCAACCTGCTCGCGCTCAACGCCGCCATCGAGGCGGCCAGGGCAGGCGAGGCCGGACGCGGTTTCGCCGTCGTGGCCGACGAGGTCCGCAAGCTTGCCGAGAAGACCATGGCCGCCACAAAGGAGGTCGGCCAAGCCGTGGAGCGTATTCAGTCGGGCGTCGACACAAGCATAAGCGGCATGGATGAGGCCTCCTCGGCTGTGCGCCACGCCGCCGGACTGGCTGCCCTTTCCGGCCTAGCCTTGGAAGGCATCGTCCCCCTGGTCGAGGAGACCTCACGCCAGGTGGAGCGCATCGCCCTGGCGGCCGAGGAACAAAGCACGGCTAACGCGGCCATTAACAAACACATCCGCGACGTCGATGCCGTGTCGCGCGAAACAGCCTCGGGCGTGGAAGGCTCAAAACAGGCCTCGGCCGCCCTGGCGGCCATGGCCCGCGATCTCAAGGAACTGGCCCAGGCGGGCGTCCCGGCCGCCGCATAAAACAACCAACGTCACCTTGGAGGAATGATGTATCTGGCAGCGCACTTGGCCCTGCTCCTGGCGATGCTGGCCTCGCTTCTCGGCGGGGCCTTGGCCTGCATGGAAGCCTGGCACGGGCAACGACAGAAACTTCCCTGGCTGGAACGCTGCCAGGACGCGGCCGTTTTCCTGATGGCCTGCGCCTCGACGGCGCTTCTGGGCGGCCTGCTTTCCCGGGACTTTTCCCTGGCCTACGTCGCGGACTACACCGACAGCCTGTTGCCGGTTTTCTATACGGTCACCGCTTTTTGGGCCGGACAGGCCGGTTCCCTGCTGTTCTGGGGCCTGGCCATGGGGCTGGCCGGGGCTATCTTTGCCCGCACGGGCCGCTACAAGCGCTTGGCTCCGGCCACCAAGACGCTGTTCTGGCTTTTTTTCCTGGCGCTCCAGGGCTTTTTCCTAGTGCTCCTGACCGGCCCGAACAACCCCTTCGTCTCCCTCGCCTCGCCGCCCCCGGACGGCAAGGGGCTCAATCCGCTGCTGCGCAACGTGGGCATGATCTTCCACCCGCCCCTGCTTTTCATCGGCTATGCCGGATTTGCCGTCCCTGCCTGTCTGGCCCTGGCGGCCACGCTCTCCGGCGAGGGGCGGGCCTGGCTTGAGGCGGCCCGCAACTGGATTCTCGGCTCCTGGGCGTTTCTGACCGCCGGCATCCTCCTTGGCGGCTGGTGGTCCTACATGGAACTGGGGTGGGGCGGCTACTGGGCCTGGGACCCGGTGGAAAACGCCTCGCTCATTCCCTGGTTCGCCGCCACGGCCCTGGTGCACACCGCCCTGCTGGAGCGGCGTTTCGGCCTGCTGCCGCGCACCAATGTCTGTCTGGCCTGTCTGACGTTGATCCTGTGTCTTTTCGCCACCTACCTCGTGCGCAGCGGCGTGGTGGAATCCCTCCACGCCTTCGGCGACGGCGGCGTGGGCGGCCCGCTGCTGGCCGGCGTCCTGTTCGCCGTCGCCCTGACCGTCCTTGTGGCCGCGACCCGGCCGCGCCGCGACGATCCGCCGCTGCCGGAACTCGGCAGCCGTCCGGGACTCATAGTCGTGTCGGTCTGGTTGCTCCTGGCGTTGGGGCTGGTGGTCCTGCTCGGCACTATCTGGCCAGTGCTTAGCCAACTATGGGAAGTCAGCCCCAAAGGAGCAGAACAGGGCTTTTACAACACGGTCTGCCTACCCCTGTTTACGCTCCTCACCGTGGTCATGACCCTGGCCCCCTGGTTCGGCTGGACCGGCGGCCCCAAGCGCCGGGACGTGCCGGCCGGCCTGGCCGGCCTGTGGCTGGCCCTGACCATCATCGGCGCGTTCCAGGGCATACGGCCCATCCTGGCCGTGGCTGGGGTCTCGGCCGCCGTGGTCGCCGGCCTGTCCGTGGCCCTGCTGCTGGCCCTGGTTCCGGGGGCGTCACGAAGCCGCCGATTCTGGGCCAGCCATGGCAGCCATCTCGGCCTGGCCGTCATCGTCCTTGGCGTAGCTGTGTCCGGGCCGTTCCAGCGCAGCCACGAACAGGCCCTGTCTCCGGGAGAATCCTTCGAATTTGGCGGCTACCGCTTCACCTACCAGGATCTGGGCGCGACCGACACGCCCGGCCAGGAGATCACCCGCACGGAAGAGGCCCGCATCGCGGTCAGCCGCGACGGCAAACCCGTAGGCGTGCTTGCGCCCCAACGCTTGACCTACCGCAACTATGACCATCCCCACACCGAGGTCTCAACCCTGCCCGGCCTTGGCGATGAGCTTTACGCCACAGTCCACGACCTCGACGGCCAGCGCCTGACGCCGCTTAAGGTCAGCGTCAACCCCATGGTCAACTGGGTCTGGATCGGCAGCATCATGGTCTGTCTGCTGCCGCTTATGGCCATTCGCCGCGCAGTTGGGCCGACAAACCCCAAGGGAGGTGCGGCATGACACGCAAGCCCACAAACGCCGTTCTTGACCATCCCTTGCGTAAGCTCATCCTGGCCGTGATGGCTACGGCCCTTGCCGCCCTGTTTCTGACCTCATTTCTCGACCGCACCATGGTCCAAGGGACCAGAACGGCCCGTACCCAGGCTAAAAGCAAAGGTCCCATGGCCGTCGTGCCGGAACTCATGGCCAAGCTCCAACAGAACCCCAATGACGAGGAAACCATTCTGAAGCTGGCTGACGCCTTCATGCGCGGCAAAGACTGGCAGCGGGCCGAGCACTTCTACGGCGAGGCTCTCAAGATTGATCCCAAGAATCTGGGAGCCTTGTTCCACCGCGCCATCGTCAACCTGGAGCAGGCGCGCTTCCCCGAGGCGGTCGGGGATTTTAAGGCCGTGCTCGCTCTCAAGCCCGACGCGGCCGAAGCCCATTACTACATCGGCATGCTCTCCAAGTATGAACTCAAAGATCCACAGTCTGCCAAGGAGCATTTGGAAAAGGCCCTAGCCCTTGCGCCCAAGGGCAAGGAACTGGCCGCCGAAACGCAAAAGGAACTGGAGAATCTGCAACCGTGAAGCGAAAGGAGGCATGATGCGGCAAGGAAAGCGGACAACTTCGCTCCTGGCCAAGTCCTTGGGGCGGTGCGCCGTTGGCCTGTGCCTGGCGGCGCTGGCCCTGGGCTTAGCCGCCCCGGCCGATGCCGGCAAGCCGGGGCCGTCCATGGCTGCCGCCAAGGCCACCAAAGCCAAGAAACCACATAAACGCGTTTCCTCGGGTTTCGGCACGCGAAGCGACCCCTTGGGCAAGGCCAAGCGGTTCCACAAAGGCCTGGACATCACCGGCCAGGCCGGCCTGCCTGTGCTTTCCTACCGGGAAGGAACCGTGGTGTTCGCCGGTTGGAAGGGAGCCTACGGCCGCGTGGTGGACATCGACCACGGCCAGGGCGTCAAGTCGCGTTACGCCCACCTGCAGGCCATCGCCGTCAAACGCGGAGAGCGTGTAGGGAAGGGCTTCGTTGTCGGCCAGTTGGGGCGGACCGGACGCGCCACGGGCAACAACCTGCACTTTGAGATGCGGATCAACGGCAAGCCGGTCGACCCTGACAGCCACCTCACCGATGCCGGGGCCTTGCTGCGTAAGGGAAGCCGGGGCGGCTGAGCAATACGCATTTTGCTCAGTGCATTATCTTCCCTCTGAGATATGAGTTCCGGGGGCCAGCTCCCCCGGAAATCATATCAGGTTCTCATCTTACTCACTTTCCCAAAAGCTGGGTAATAATAACGGGTAAACCCCCGGCTTTACTCTGACCATGGGATTCTAGAGTCGCGCGAGACGACGAAGGAAGGTGGCTCGGCTGGTGCCTGCGGCCCAGGCCGCTTCTGCCTTGGGATGCCCTTCAGCTAGGAGGCGTTGAGCAAGCTTGATCTTGGCTTCGTCGATCTTGGGCCTACCAGGTATATTGCCCTTTGACTCTGGTCACGGCCAGGCCATCACGAGCACGCTCGGCTATAAGGCAGTGCTCAAAGTCGGCCAATGCGACAAAAACATGAAAGACCAAGGAACCGGCTGCTGAAGTGGTGTCGAGTGCGGATTTTGGAGCAGAGCATCGACCATGGGCATCGTCCAGAGATCTTGTGTTGGTGAGGCAGGCCGTTCGGTCGTTGCTTGTTCGAAGTGGGACTCAGAGGTTTTGCTGAACCCGTTTGCTGCGGCTGGATGACGGAGCAGATTGCATCACGATAACGGTGATGTTGTCACGCCCGCCGGCCGCCAGAGCCTGGTTGAGCAAGGTGGTCGCCGTTTTCTGCGGCGTTGCGCCCAAGGCCATGACAGCGGCGATGGCCACCTCGTGAAGCTCCTTGAATAACCCGTCGGTGCACAAAAGCAGGGCATCGCCCTCGCGCAAGGCGATGCTTCCAGTGTCCGGCTCGGACCCGTCGCAGCCCACGCACTTGTCCAATATGTTCCGGAACGGATGCGTCCTGGCTTGCTCTGGCGTGAGACTGCCATCGTCCAAAAAATCCTGGAGAAAGGTATGGTCCGTGGTGATCCTGGACAAAACGCTGTTGCGCCACAGGTAGAGGCGGCTGTCGCCGATGTGGGCGTAGACGGCAAAATTGTTTTGTACCCAAACAATGGTGGCGGTGGAACCCATGCCGGCCAGCTTCGGGTCGGACAAGATTTTTTTTTGGATATCGTTCTCAGCCGTTTTCACGGCCAAGGCCAATAGCCACTCGGGCGGGCCGTCGCTTGGCTCCAGGCGGGTAAGGGCATCTACCACCGTCTGGGCCGCTACGTCTCCCGCCGCCGCGCCGCCAAGACCATCAGCCACGGCCAGGAGTACGGAACCGTCCGGAAGTTGCCTGACCAGGAAGCGATCTTGGTTTTGGCGTCTGACTCGGCCTTGATCACTTATTCCGAATGCTTGCACGGTTGGCCTTCGTTCACAAGGAGGGTTTGAGTTGGGGCAAGGGTATGACCGTGCGAAAACCCACGTCAGCGAAACCTTCCCAGGCCTGCCGCCTGAGCGGCTCGATGAGGAATGGGCCACTCGGCGGGCCACCGGTGACAAAGTAATGCGTCTCCGTGCCGATCTCCATGGTGCTCCACTCGTTGATGCTGGTCCCAAGCCCCCTGATGCCAAGCCGGTTGGCCGGCGCTTCGGCCACCGAAATAATCTTGCGTTCCTGAATGTCCGGTTTAACCTGTTTGGGTTTGGCCGGAACGGCTGGCTTGACCTGTTTCTGCTTGGGCGGGGTTCTCTCTTGCCACCATCCGTCCATTTCCATGCCCTGGGCAAGCACGATAGGGATCGGGGAGGGTGAAAGGGAGTTGACCTTCCCGGCCTCTTCCCCCAACCGCTGCGCCAACCGCCATTCGGCCACAGTGGGTAGGCGGAAACCGTAGTACTCGGCGAAAGCCCGTGCTCCCTTGACGGAAACCCTGACCACGGGGTTCATGGACGCGGCCGGGTCCATGACGAACATGCCCTGCCGATAGGTAATGGGCTCATACCAAGGGGTAGCCTCCCCCAACAGCAGCCATATGCCATCAGCGCCAGAAACCGCGCCTTTCTCGACCGTGACGCGGTCGCGCACCAGGTTCAGGAACATGACGAACTGGTGATTGGTCACCTGGGTTTCCTGCATATAAAAGGACGGCACACGCACCGTTTCCGGCGCTCCATCGACCCCAGGGGAAGTCTTGCCGCCCGAAATTAGGATAAATGTCGAGCCGTCTCGCGCCGAAAAGCGTGGAGGCGGCGTCTCGCCCGGGGCCAGGGAAGGCTGGGGAGTGGTTTCACCCTCATGATGCCCGGCCGGGGGCTCCGCTGTTGGCGATGCTTGCGGCGCGACGGAGGCCGCAGGAGGCGACGGAGCCTTCTCCGCCTTCGCCGCTACCGGTCCATCCTGCCGCGACGGTATTTGCCAGAGGAAGTGGTAGAGCAAGCCCGCTCCAGAAAGGACAGCCAGGATGACAGCGGCGACAAGCCAGAGCGTGTGGTGCGTGGAGGCCTTTTGAGGCTCTTTTGTCGGAGCTTCGGCCACAAGTTCTTCCAGGGCTTGGCGCAGGGTTCTGACCGACGGCAAGCGCTTGGCCACATTTTTGGCCGAGGCCTGCCGGATGATCCGGTCCAGGCGCTTTTGGAAGGCGGAAGCCGGATGCTCCAGCCCTACCGTTTCAAACGGCTTGGCTTTTTTCAGGGCTTTTTTTCCGACCGTGGCCTCGAACAATACCCGGCCTAGGGAGAATACGTCAGCCCTGGTGTCGGCCAGGTTCAAGTCCAGGAACTGTTCCTCGGCCATGTAGGGCAACGTGCCGAGGATATGGTGGTCCCGAGTCACGCAGTCGCGCACATTGCCCCCGGCCAGACCGAAGTCGGCGATCTTGGGCGTCCCGTCGTCGATGAGTACATTGGCGGGTTTGACGTCGCGGTGGATGACGCCCTGGGCATGCACGGCCTCCATGCCGTTGCAGACGGGCAGGAAGTATTGCCGAATCCAACTTTTAACGGTCTCCTCGTTGTTTCCAAGGCCCTCTTCAGGCATGGTCAGGGCCAGGGTCGGGCCGGGCACGTATTCCATGACGAGATAGTTCAGGGGGGAACCGTCGATATTCACCTGGTCGTAGTCAAACACCTGGAGGATGTTGGGGTGGCGCAGCCGGGCCATGACCTGCACTTCCCGGCGAAACCGTTCCAGCTCCACCGCCACTTCGGACTCGTCGTCCGCCAGGCTTTCCAGAAAGGCCCGGGATATGATCTTCAGGGCAACCCGGCGCTCCAGGTCACGCTGCTTGGCAAGGTATACCTCGCCTTTACCGCCGGTGGCGATATGATCCAAGATCGTCCACTTGCCGTTGATTACGGCCCCCTCTGTGAGGAGGGGCTTTTTCTCGTCCTCGGCCATCCAAACCTCCCGGACGGTCCTGTCGGGTTACCACGCCAAGCTGAAGGACTGGTTCTTCCAGGCGAATCGCATCAGGCCGCAAACCCTTTGAGAGGTTCATCGCCCGCCCGTTCCCGGGGAATGTGCATGTGGAAGGCGGCCCCCTTGCCGGGCTCGCTCTCCACGGTCATATTTCCGCCGATATCCTTGAGGAATTTCTTGGTCGAGGCAAGGGTCAAACCATGTCCGCCCGGCTTGGTGCTGAAAAAAGGCAGGAAAATTTTATCCATGTGTTCCGGGTGGATGCCCGGCCCACTGTCTGACACCGTGACCAGGCAGGCCTGTCCCTGTCGCCTGGAGCTGATGATGACGGCGGTCCCGGCGGGCGAAGCCTCCACAGCGTTTTTCACCACCGCGTCGATGATGCTGCCGAAGTCCTCGGCGATGGCCCTGGTGCGGCAACCTGCAGGATCGTTCTCCACCACCAGCTTGACCCCGGCCTTGTGGGCCAAACCCTGGAGCCGAGCGGCGCTGGCGATTACCAAGTCGTTGACGTCGAGGGATATGGCGGAAAACTGATGGGATGGAATAAAGCGCATCAGGGCATACAGGAGATGATCCAGACGGTCGATCTCACCCTGGACATCGGGCTCTACACCGGGATTGCGGAACCCGCCCCCCTCGCGTACCAAGCGGCGCAAGGCCACGACGACGTCCTGGACTTCCAGACCAATGGCTGCGGCGGCCCGGCCGAGAAGGGCCATCTTCTCGGCTCCGAGTAGCCGCTCCTGCTCCCTGGCCCTGCGATCCTCCAATAGCCCCACGAGCAGGGCCACCACGTTGAACATGATAAGCTGCGCTACCACCGTGGAGGGCGTGTCGTGGAGCATCTTCCCGGCCAAAATCGGCGGGAGGTAGAGCCCTGTGATGACCAGGGAGGTGAGCATGGCCACGCGCAAGCCGAACCAAAATCCAGCCAGCAGAATAGGGATGAAATAGAGTTCGCGGTGCAGCAAATGCAAGGCGGGATGGCTGGGGGCGACGCCGTAGTGCAGGGCCGTGACCATGACGATGAGGCCCACGATCATGAGCGTCTTCAGATTCATGTTGCCTCCATAGACCAGCGAATTGTTGACTCAAGTGATCCAGCCGTTGCTACTCCGAAGATCGTGTGGGACAGCCATGGCAAGCCCCTACGACTCCCATCGTGAATCCGAGAAATACTCTGCGGTACATCTCAACTGCTCTTCGTGTCCTTTCGCAGCAGGGCGCTCGCGTCAGTGACGCGTTAGTGAGGGGCCGAGGGTTCACCGTTCACCATCACTTCAAAGTGCACGTTGTTGCCGGTGATGCGGCCGGTACGTCCCAGCAGGCCGACAGCATGATCCTTGCCCACCACGGTCCCCCGGCTTGACACGAATTGACTTGAGATGGGCATATCGTGTCTTTAGGCCATCCCCATGGTCGATGTCCACCGTGCGGCCGTAGGCCCCCATCCATCCGGAGAAAACGACGATTCCCTCCTTGTGGGCCTCCTGCGGGGCCGGATACATCTATCCCCTTGTGAAAGTTCTTGAGCTTATCGATCGGATCGCGCCGCATGCCGAAACCCGAGGGAACCCGTTCGCTGGCCTTCTTTTTTCTTGATGATTTTTTCGTGATGCCATCGACGACCTGCTGCGCGCTGACGGACACACCGGACAGGTCCAGGCTCTGCTTGCGCTGTAGAAAATCAAAGCCTAGTCGTGATTCCTGGCCACAAGGGGCAGCAGGACGCGCTTGAGGATAGCGGCCTCTTCGGCGCAATCCATGTCGTTGATACGGAGTTCTAATTTATCCAGCCGCAACCCCCTCCTTGCTTGCTTTGCCAAATGAGGCAGCCGTCCAAGCCTCCCCCCATTGAGCAGATTCAGCGTTTCAGCATGACTTTTTGGTGCCGGCGCTTCCCGATGCTGTCGCAGAGGCAACTATCGCTGCAACACCCCCGCCTAGAAGCGATGCGTCTGTAAACCATGTACAGCGACCAGACGATGATAACCGTCACGATGAAATACTCAAGCATTCCCATCCCTTCCTTCTACAAGAAAGTCTTTCCAACCTGAAACACGGCGACCGCCAATCCAAAAGCCATGACCGTATCGAAAGTCATGGCAAAGGCCGCCCACTTCCAGGAGGTCTCCCGGGCCATGGTCACAACGGAAACCAAGCACGGCGAGTACAGGAGGACGAAGACGATCAGGCTCGCGGCCACCAGCGGCGACCAAGCCGGGTCTGAGGCAAGCTTCTCTGACAGGGGTTCCGGTTCGTCGGACTTCACCTCGCCCAGGGAATAGGCCGTGCCAAGGGTGGCCACCACGACCTCTTTCGCCGCGAAACCGCCGATAAGGGCAATGTTCGTGCGCCAGTCAAAGCCCGCGAGCTTGGAAACAGGCTCAAGAGCGATGCCGAACCGGCCGGCCAGGGAATGCCGCAACGCCGCCTGAGCCTGCTCGTTCTCGATGCCCGTCGCCTTCTCCTCAAGGGCCTTGATTTCCCCCGATTCGCTGTCGCTGCCCGCCTTGTGCGAAGCAATTCGTTCCTCAATCGCCGCCTTGTCGGCTTCAAATCCCTGAAGCGTTTCGCCCGGCAGCGTCGGGAAGGTCATTGCCGCCCAGAGAAGGATTGAGATGGCCAGGATGATGGTGCCAGCCTTGCGCAGGTATTGCGAGGTTTTTTCCCAGGTGTGAATGCACATGCTGCGCAGTGTGGGTATCCGATACGGGGGAAGCTCCATCACGAAAGGGGTGGCCGGTCCTTTTATGATCGTTGAACGCAGTGCTTTGGCCACGAGGAGGGCCATGATCCAGCCGAGCATGGTGATAAGGAACATGGCCATGGCCGAATCATCGGGGAAAAACGCCGCAACGAGCAGGATGAAGACAGGGAGCTTGGCCCCGCAGGCCATGAGCGTGGAAGTGAGGATGGTGGCGAGTTTCTCCTTGGGGCTCCGAAGCGTGCGGGTGGACATAATGCCAGGCACGGCGCATCCCCCGGCGATTCCACCGGAAACAACGTAGGGCATGACCGAACTGCCGTGCAGGCCGAATATGCGGAGTACCCGGTCGAGCATATAGGCCATTCTTGCCATGTAGCCTGAATCTTCCAAAAAAGAAAGGAGGAAGAACATTATCATGATGAGTGGCACAAAGACCATGATGCCGCCCACACCATGGATCACGCCGGAAACAACCAGGGACTTGAGAAGCCCTTCCGGGATCACCGCCCCCGCGAATTGTCCCAGGGCGTCAAAGCCATCCTGAACCCAGGTCAAGGGTGTTTTCCCCAGCCCAAAGGTTATCTTGTAGACAGTGTACAGGATGAGGGCCATGAGCGGCGGACCGACATAGGGATGGGTAAGCACACGATCCAGACGGTCAGAAGCCTGAATTCCTTCGTTCGCCTTTTCCCGCGTGACAACACCATTGTTCAATGCTGACGTGATATACTGGTAACGATGGTCGGTGATGACCGCCTCGGGGTAGGTATTCAGCATTGTTTTACAGTGTCCGGTCACCCTGGCCGCCAGCTCTTCGAGCTTGGAAGCGGCCGGGCTCGCCGAACGCCCCAGACGTTGGACTTCCTCATCCCCCTCAAGGTACTTAAGCGCGACCCATCTGGCCGGGTAACGATCCGTCAGCAGGGCTTCTCGTTCGATCAGGGCGCTCATTTCCTCCAGGGCGGGATCAAGGACGGGGCCGTAGGAGAGGGCCAGCGGACGCCACTCACGCTGTTTTTCCGCCACTGCGACCGCTTTCCCGAGGAGTTCCTTTTTCCCCGCGCCGGTTCTGGCCACGGTTTCGATGACCGGCACGTTCATGAGCTTGGCCAGACGCGCACTGTCGATTGTGATGTTTCTTTTGCGCACTTCATCGATCATGTTGAGCGCGAGGATGACCGGGACTCCCAGTTCCATAAACTGGACGGCGAGATAGAGGTTGCGCTCAAGCGCCCCAGTGTTGATGATATCCACGACCACGTTCGGCCGTTGGTCCACGATGAAATTGCGCGCGACCAGTTCTTCTTGCGAATAGGCAGTCAGGGAATACGTACCTGGCAAGTCAATGACACGCACCGACTTACCATCCTCAATTTCCAAGACTCCTTCCTTCTTCTCCACGGTAATCCCAGGATAGTTTCCAACGCGTTGACGCGCACCGGTAAGGGCGTTGAACATCGTGGTCTTTCCGGAGTTTGGGTTGCCAGCCAAGGCGATGGCAATCTGTCGCATGTTATATACCTCCCATCTCGACCGTAATGTAGTCGGCCTCGTTGTTTCGCAAGGTGAGCGTAAAATCCCTGAGCCTGAGAGCAACCGGATCCTTGAGCGGTGCCCTGCCCGTCAGTTCGACCTCAACGCCGGGAACCAAGCCCATATCCCGAATCCTGCGCCCCAGCTCGCCTTCGGCTGCAACCGATACGATGCGCCCTTTCCCCTTAAGCGGCATACGCCGCAGACAAAGATGTCCTGTCATCACAAACCCCTTCGCATCAATTGATATTGAAAGCCATCATCACTGCGCTGGGTTTGGCCAATACCCGAGGAGTCTTCTTGAGTCAACGAAAATCATACTAACAAGGTCGAGTTATTGAGGGGCGCAAAACCGCTGTCTCCCAGGTCTAGGATCAGCAATGCATGCATAAGGTTGCTCAGTTCCCTTTCGTCCCCTTTTAGCCTGTCGGCGTTGGCTACCCAAGGAGGGGAACTTCATAACGGTAGGTGCGAAGAGTACGTTTTACTTGCCCTTGGCAGCCTTTATGGCTTCTTCGAGTTCCACGAACGTAGGACGTTCGTCAGGGGGGACAGCCCGCCTGCCGGCTTCCAGGGCCATGGGGGGTGGGGTGCCACCCACAAAAGCGGTCAGCGACGCTTTGGCAACCAGTAAAACAGCTTCTATTTCTTTGGCACGATGTTCAATATTGGTGGCAACAGGGCCAACAAAGCCATAGGCCAGCAAAACCCCCATAAACGTGCCGACTAGTGCCGCGCCAATGCTGTGGCCGAGAACTGCCGGCGGTTCGTTAATTTTTGACATGGTAAGGACAACGCCCAATACACAGACCACAATGCCAAGGCCTGGCAAAGCATCGGCTACCTTGGCAACGCTGTGGGCCGGCACTAGGGCCTCATGCACGGTGGCCTCGATATCGGCGTCCATGACGGCCTCAAATTCATGTGCCTCAACGTTGACTGTGGCAAAAATCCGCATCGTGTCGCAGATAAATGTCATTACCTCATGATTTTTTTGTTCTTTGCGAAGTTGCCGAAAATAAGGCTTTCTGCAGGTCTTTCAACATCCTTTTCAATGGCTACTAACCCTTCGCGACGAATCTTCATGTACAATCCTGAAAGAGTGACCAATAGCTCTGTGTAATAGGCCTTGGTGGTCTTCATGCTGCCAAATACAGAAAGTGAGCCCTTGAATGTAATTTTCAATATTTTTTTGGACAACTGATGACCAGAGCGCCGAATGCACCACCAACAATCATGAGTAGTTCTGCAGGTGCAGCTGAAATTATTATACCAAAATTTCCGTTCTCTAGCAAAAATCCGGCTAATAGGCAGCCTATAACGATAAATGCGCCAATCATTACTAGCATTGATGACTCCTATTGTATTGCTTGGCTGTGATTAAGGAACATCATGGGTAGTTCGCGTTGGGCTAAATTCATAGACTTAACACTTTTCAGCTAAAGAAAATTAGTTGTAATGCGTTTGTCAAGATATCGGCTGCGAACAGGCAAAGTCACAGCTGGTTGTTCAACATTGAAGCATTCATTGTGGCCATGCTCAGAATAAAGTTCCAGGTATTCCTTTGTTAAGCTAGGCAGCTCGCGCGGAAGCGCCAATTCACCAGGGAATATTATCTGCAGTGATTCTTGTTCGCCAGCGTAAGATCTAAAATACTATGACGAACGTTTTGTGCTTAAAGCAGGGCATGGTCTCAAAGGGTGAGAGTTTAGGCGGAGCGGGTATCAAAAGCTAAATATGGTATTTGTTTACAACTTGCCATAATATTAGAATACTTGGTAGCTTGCAAGTTTTTCGCACAAGTTCGTGGACTCGCAAGGCCAAATAGTCCTGAAGAATCTTACGGCAAGATATTGTTGCCCCCATAAAGTGATACTTGATCTTGTGCCTACTGTAACTGTGACGGCGGTAGCCCATGGTCACCCTCTTGAGGCAACTGCTCGTTGAAAGCTACTAGGCTAAAGGGCATCGACCTTTGGTGGGGCAGCGTGGCTTACTTCCTGTTCCTGAGTATGGAAGTTGGTTACGGCATCGAACCCGACAGATAGGAAGAGGCGATATGAACATTATGGGGCGGAGCTTTCTTGCTCCGCCCCATGCAGCATCAGGCTGTTTGGCTTAGTACCCCATGCCGTGGTGCATGCCCATGCCGCCACCCATCATGCCGCAGCAGCCCATGCCACCCATGCCCATACCGCCCATATTGCTGGAGGGGACGCCTTCCTTGGTCAGTCGACTCTGGAGGTTTACCTGGGCCTCGAAGAGCTTGGCGCGAAGGTCGGAGACCTCCTTGGTCAGGGTCAGGACCTTCTTGTCGTCCGGCGTGGCGCTGTAGAGTTGCGCATCCAGTTCGTACTGCTTGGAGGTGAATTGCTGCTGCAGGGAGGCCGTGGCCGCATTGAAATCGGCGTAGATCTTCTGAACGGCCGCTTGCTTTTCCGGGCTCAAGCCCGTCATCATGTTGCCATGCATCATGCCTTGCCCGCCCATCATGCCGGAACCCATCATCTGGGCATTGGCCAGACCGCTCAGGCCGAGAAAGGCCACCAGAGCGAGGGCGGCGACCATAGAGTGCCTTGCCGTGAACGAACGCTTAGTCTTCATCACTGTGTCTCCTTGATTTTAGGTTGATTCGTTACCGCCAGTACCCCATAGGGCCGGCGTATTGATTCGTGTTCATGCTCGCTGGTGACGGTCCCCAATAACCGCCCCCGCAATTCCAGCCGGCATACCCTCCTGGGCCGGGGTACGGGGCGCAGGCGGCCACGAGCAGCAAGACCAGAAGAGCCAGTACCATCTTGGTCATGTTGCCTCCTCAAGGACAGGGTTTAGGCTCCTACCACCAGCCCCAGCAGCCCCAACCGTCGCCGTAGCCGTAGGACGAGCCGTAGCCGGTGGCCGGGGTGGCGCTGGTCGTCGGGGGCGTCCAGCCCATCATGTTGCCCCAAGCCCCCCCGGAGGTGTACGTGTTCGGTTGCGTCGCCTGCGCCGTTTGCCCCGTGGGCATGCCCTGGTTGGTGGTCTGGGCCTGGGCGCTGATCCCGGCCAGCAGGGTGAGGCCGAGCACGGCCGAGACCGCAAGGATCGAGGTCTTCTTCAGAATTCTCATGATGTTACTCCCCATATTTGATTGTTGTTGGCGTTGGTGAAACAGGTCGGCATGTCAGGTCAGCCGCGCCGACGCTAGGGTTGTTACCAACAGGGGTAGCCGTAAGAGCGGCCGGGATACCGATTCCCGTAATAGCGCCCGGGGGCGTTGGCATAGCCAGGTGCCGCCTGCCGGTAGCCCGGCTGGCCAGACTGGACGTACCCGGCACCGGTCATCCAGGGGCAGGGGGAGCCATAGCCGTTGCCGTAATAGCCAGGCTGGCCATAAACGGCCGAAGTGTTTGTCTGGTTCGCGGCCTGGTTCGGGTTGGTGCCCTGGGCGCGGGCGGTGTCGGCACCGATAAGGGTCAAGGAGCCGACGACGAGCGCGGCAGCCAGGCCGACGGACAGACGACACGTGATTTGCTTGAACATGGTGGACTCCTCGGTTGCTTTTGTGGGCTTAAGCCCGTTATTTTACGCCTGTTCCAAGACCTTCTTTATTTCCTGGTAATCCTCTTGGCTCAATTCCCCCCTTGCCAGCCGCATCTTGATGATTCCCAGGGAATCTTCCCGGTCGGCGGTGCGGGTTTTGTCGGCTCTCCTTGAGCCGAAGAGGAAAAAACCCAAGAGCGCGGTCAGCAACAGAATCGCTCCCAGTCCCCAGAAGGTGATGCCCCCCATCCAGGGAGAGAAGAGGGGGAATCCGCAGTCCCACATCATGGACGACCTCCTGGCTTGGCGTGGGATGTTGTCATCTTTCAAAACGCCTCGGTTGATTCCCTTAAAGCAAGTGACGTGCCAAAGCGCTTAGATTTATATAATATGCTGAAATTAAATGATTATATTTTGATTATGTCAGGAAGTGCTGACTGGCGTGATGCAGATACGAGTAAAATTCACTCGCATCTCTTCTCTCTGTCCGTTTACTTTTTACTCGGAAAGCTTCATATTTTTCTAGCCGACGGCTATTGGCCGGTTTGTTTGGAGAGAGGTGACTATGCAAAAAAGACCAAAGGTGTGGCGCAAGGTCGTGGCGAACGTTCCTCCCTGGCTCTACCTCGGTTCGGTTCTTATTTTGGTTGGAATCGTCGTCGTCATGGCCATGAGGAACACCCATCGAGAGAAAAGCCTCGCCGCTCAGACGCTTCTTGAAAAGGGAGCGGCCCTTATCAAGGCCTTTGAGTCGGGAGCGCGAACCGGCATGGGGATGCACTGGAGGGGTGACCAGTTCCAGGTGCTCCTAGAGGAGATGGCGAACCAGCCCGGTATCTTCTATCTGGCCGTAACGGGTGAGGATGGCCTGATCCTGGCCGATAGCGACAAAGGCAAGATCGGCTCAAGGCTTCACGGCCCCGAGGAAATGAAGGCGCTCGCCATCGGGGCGAAGGAAAAATGGCGGATCACAAACCTAGCGGATGGGCGGAAGGCCTTTGAGGTCTACCGCTCCTTCGAGCCATTGGTCAGCCGCAATGCAACGGATGCTTGCGAGGAACAGGGGTGGCTGGATTCGTGCCCCTGGAGCGGGCTGGGTTCCTCGGGAGGGACCGGAAGGCAGGTCATCTTCATCGCGTTTGATGTCGAACCCTTTGATGCGGCCCTGGCTGAGGATATGCGCAACACAGTCATTTTGTCCGCCATCCTTCTCCTGCTTGGCGTGGGCGGCGTCATGACCCTGTTTTGGGCGCAAAGTTACCGCTTCTCTAAGCGGCAACTTAAGGACACGAGGGCCTTTGCCTCGGAGATCGTAAGTAACCTTCCCGTAGGGCTCATCACCACGGACAGCGATGGCAAGCTGGCCGTGGTCAACGGCGCGGCCGAGAGGATTTCGGGGCTTAAGGCAGCCGACATTGTCGGCAAGTTCCCCGAGGATGTTCTGCCCGCAGTCTGGTGCAGCCTCAAGGATGTCATCGGCCAGGGAAAACCTGTCATGGAGCACGAGACGGAGTGTTCCTTTGACGGAGAAATGAATCTTCCATTGAGCCTAAGCGCCTCGAAGATCCTCAACGAGGAAGGAAGTTACCTCGGCAACCTCTTTATCTTCCGCGACCTGGGGGAGGTGAGAAGGCTCCAGGAAGAGGTACGCCGCAAGGAAAAGCTCGCCGCCCTAGGCAGCCTGGCCGCCGGCGTCGCCCACGAGATCAGAAACCCGCTTTCCTCGATCAAAGGCATCGCCAAATACTTCGAGGGGCAGTGCGCCGAGGGTAGTCAGGGGCGGGAGCTTGCCGCCGTCATGGCCCAGGAGGTGGACAGGCTGAACCGCGTCATCACGGAACTCCTGGACTTTGCCCGGCCATCGGACCTGAAGACGCGGTTGACGGACGTGGGCGGTCTCATCGAGCATTCCCTGCGCCTGGTCCGCCAGGACGCCGAAGGGAAAATGATTACAGTCGCCTTCCACCGGGACGAGAGCCTGCCCCTCGTCGCCATCGACCCCGATCGCCTCACCCAGGCGCTGCTCAACCTCTACCTCAACGCCATCCAGGCCATGGAAGGCGGCGGGGCGCTTTCCGTCAGGGCGTCAGCCGACGGCCGGGGGGGTATTCGGATCGAGGTCGAAGACTCGGGCAAGGGGATTGCGCCCGAGAGCCTTTCGAACATCTTTAACCCCTATTTTACCACAAAATCCTCCGGCACCGGTCTTGGCTTAGCCATTGTGCAAAAGATCATTGAGGCCCACCGGGGAGAGGTCAAGGTCAAGAGCACGCCCGACCGGGGCACCACCTTCAACATCCTCCTGCCCGTAGACCGGCCGGAAGGAGGGTTTCATGACCGAAAAGCATAAAGCGAACGTTCTGGTCGTTGACGACGACCAGGGGCACCGCACCATTCTCTTGGCCCTCATCAATGGCTGGGGATACAAGGCGGCAGGGGCCGACGACGGGGCAAAGGCCGTTACGCTGGCCAGGGAAAAGCCCTTCGATCTCATTCTCATGGACGTGCGCATGGCGGTCATGAGCGGCATCGAGGCGCTGAAGGAAATCAAGGCGTACAACCCCTCCATCCCCATCCTCATCATGACCGCCTATTCGAATGTTGAATCGGCGGTGGAGGCGATCAAGGCTGGGGCATACGACTACCTGACCAAGCCGCTGGACTTCGACCTGCTCCGGATGACCATGGAGCGAGCCTTGGAGCATGTCTCGCTCAAGGCCGAGAACCAGGAACTCCGGGAACGTCTTGTCTCCTCCTTTGACCCACGGAACATCGTTGGCCGTAGCGAAGCCATGCGCCGGCTCATGGAGATGGTGGCCATGGTCGCCCCCTCCGAGGCCACGGTGCTCATCACCGGTTCGTCTGGCACGGGTAAGGAACTCATCGCCAAAGCCATCCACTTCAACAGTTCCCGTAAAAGCGGTCCGCTCGTCACCGTCAATTGCGCGGCCTTAAGCGAAACGCTTCTTGAATCGGAACTGTTCGGCCATGAGAAAGGAGCCTTCACGGGTGCCGACAAGCGGCGTGAAGGTCGGTTCATGCAGGCCAACAAGGGGACGATTTTTCTCGACGAAATCGGGGAAATATCCGCCGCTATGCAGGCGAAACTCCTCCGGGTGATCCAAGAGCGGGAAATTCAGCGGGTGGGAAGCGACAATGCCCTTCGGGTGGACGTACGCATCGTGGCGGCGACCAACCGGGACCTGAAGGCGGAGGTTGGGGGGGGAAGGTTCCGTGAGGACCTCTATTACCGTCTCAACGTCATGACCATAGCTGTCCCACCGCTTCGGGAGCGCAGGGAGGATGTCCCGCTTCTGGCCGCGTATTTCCTGCATAAGTTCGCCGAGGCGAACCGGAAGGTCGCCAAGGGATTTACCCCCCAGGCCATGGACATGTTTCTTAAATATGATTGGCCAGGCAATGTCCGCGAATTGGAAAACGCCGTGGAACGTGCGGTCGTGCTCATGCCGGGGGATTTCGTCACCGAAAAGGAACTGCCCTTGAGCATCAGCCAGGCGCGAGCCCCGGAGGGGCAGCCTTCAGAGCAGCCGACGCACCGGGGGGCAGGGGAGATTTTGCCCTTGGAGGAGGTGGAGCGCGAGGCCATACTGGCGGCGCTGGAGGCGACAGGCGGCAACAAGACCGAAGCCGCCAAGCAACTTGGCATCACCAGGAAGACCTTGTTGGCGAAATTGCAGCGATAGCGGATTGCATGAGAGTTTTGTCGGGCAAGATGGCCCCCGGGGGGAGGGTGTTAGCTGTTGGAGCCCGACCCAAGCGTGGGCTTTGGGCCTTGCCAGGGAAGCTCTGGGGGGATGTTAGAAGAACCAGGGTGGCCATTGCAACGCTCCTTGTCCGGCTCATCTTTCCGATCCTGCCCGTGCCCTTAGCTCTTCTGGCCACTGGTCCTTTCTCGCCAGCTTCGAAGCGCTGAACTGATCCAACCTGGTGCTCGTTCCAGCGTCCAAGTGGCCAGACCGGGGTTGCCATAGACGTGGCGTTTGTTTGACATTAACAATTGATCTCAAGGAGTTGTTTTTGATTTCTCCCTGGCGGGCTAAGGACATTATCCTTTAGCTTGATGGCCTTTCCCCATTTGGCCTTTGCGTAAAGTAACGCTGCTTCGCGGGTAACTTCATCAGCTGAAAAAATAATCTGCTTTCCTGTGTCGCGGATCGATCCGCCGCTAGCCAGCCTGATAAAAACTGTTCCCTTGGTGTCAATTGAGCTTGAGAATCCCGAAAATAGCCGTCTTCCATCGGGGGCCGAGGTCTCCAGTTCGGCAAGCTCGCTGGCCTTGGCCACGGCCAAGAGGCCTCGGCGAGCCTGCGAACTCACGCCAGCGGAAGTCGCTATTTTCAGTTGTTCCTTGAGCCACTTCTCCTGGATGTTCTCCCGTTGACCCCGTTGAGAAAGTACCCTCTCCTGTTTGATGAGTCGGCCTTTTGACCGAAGGATGGCCAGGGCCGTTTCGTTGCCCTGATCAGCTTTCCACCTCAAAAAATCCGTCCAGCTCGCATAGGGTGTCTCCTGCCTGACCTTCTCTCGTTCGACATGGATTCGTTTTTGAACCTGGAGCCGGTTCTCCGCTTCATGCAGGCGCGCAATCTTGAGCAGCTCAAAGCGATGACGCCCGAAAAACTCTCGGGAAATATTTTGGCGCTCCAGCTCCCACCTGATCCGGACGACTTCAAGCTTTGCCTGGGCACGGGTATTGAGGTCCTCCAGGGCCGTTTTCCGAGTAGCGATCCCGGCTTGATATTCTTCATAGAGGGCACCGCGATTGGGCTCGCGCTGTACGGGCTTGGCCGTGTACCGCTCATCCTCGGGATAGTGTTCTTTCGCCTGACCAGGCGGGACGTAGGCCCCAAACCGGCGGACCAGGTTCCCCATGGACAAGGATCGGTCCAGCGAGCTGGCTTTGATGGCATGTTTGCCGTTGCGGTCCTTGATGACCAGGCCATTGCCGTGCGGCCTGATCTCAAGGCCGTACCGAGCGAAGGCGGTATGTACCTGCTGCCATTCGGCGGCCTGCCCCAGGGCTTCAAGGATTGCCCCCCGCCGCTCCTTGACATAGCCATCAAAGGATTGCTGACCCGTCTGGGCCTCAACTGTGGCCGCTACTGGTATCAGCTTCGGCTCCGTGCTCTCCACGGAACGGCCATTGTCGATGGTCAGGCCAAAACGTCTTTCCAGCTCACGGCAAACGCGATCCCGGATGTGGTAATCACGGAAGGGCTCATGCCGAGACAGCTTCTCCGGGTGGATCATGTTGTAGGCCACGTGCATGTGCAGGTTGTTGGTGTTTTTGTGGACCCCGCAATGCCGTTGGTGCTCCTCGAATCCCAAGGCCTTGGCAAACTCCAGTTCGATTTCCTTGAGCATCTCCGGCGTGAGCTTGGCCTCGTCCTCGGGTCGGAAGCTCACAATGAGATGGTAGGTTTTCTCCCGGGTGGTCCTGGTGTTGAGCGCCTGGGTGTCGGCGACTTCGCGGATGGCCAACTCGAAGTCGTCGCCGGCCCAACATCCAGCGCACCAGCTCATGAGAGATTTCTCATCTTCATGGTCGGCAGCCCGAATATACCTGGCCAGCCGTCGATAATCGTCGTTTTCAACCTTCCGTGATATTCGCCGACTAATCATAGAGTTGATGTGTTTTGATCAGATTTTCGAAATGAGTGTTTTCATTTCGAGCTGCCTTGCCTCGATCTCTCGAAGCACGCGGCGCACCTGAGGATGCAATGTCTGGAGAGGGGTTTCTTTCTCGGACAGACACAGCTTGAAAAGGCCTCCCAGCCGGCCGAGGTCAGCGTTAATCTTGAGCAGTTCAATTCGGCATTGCTGCTTCTCAAGGCTGGGCGTCGGCAACCCCAGGCAAACGCGTTTCATGTAGGTTGAGCACGATAGTCCAGCGCGTTTGGCATTTGCCTGGATCTCGGCATGCTCATTGGCAGTTACGTAGGTCCAGAGGACAGGTTTTTTTGATGGCATTTTGGCTTTGGCTGTTAGCGTTGAGCCGATAGGCGAATAAGCTAGCCCCGCAGGGCAGGACGTAAGGTACTTGTACCTTACCTGTCCTGCCTCCGCTGCCTCTGTCATTCTTTGATGATTTAATGTCAAGGTACGATAATTTCCATACGTTGACAAAACTTGCTGCTATAGTGACATAACGTCAAGCGTGTTTCCCAGGTAAATTATGGCCAATGGTGTGGTTTAACAGGAGAAAACTGTTGACATATAGTGACATATAGTGACATGGTGCATCTATTGTAGGTCGCACAAGGTGGAAAATGGCTCAAGGATATTTTACGCCAAGGTGAAAAATCTCAGGACGAGGGAGGTGCCCAGTGTTGTTTGTGATTAATCTCTTTTCGGCGGTCGAGTCTGTCTTTAAGTTTCTAATTGTTGGCACCATTCTCTACTTTATTTCAAGGCTTGGGATGGTATGAGTTGATATAGTTTTGGTGATTTGTGTGGGATTGTTTTTCATGTTTGTTGGATTTGGTTTTGAAAGTCCGAGATTTATGCTTTTTTCGTTATATGTGACCATCTTGTGGATTGTTGCGCTTCTTCTTAAAGAATATTGTGGCGTTAATCTCGACGGATGGCCTTTGTTCGGGCGTGGAGGCTATGTCCTCTTTGGGCTATCTATCGCGATGACTTCTATTACGCGTCGATTGAATGCTTGGCCTTGGAGATTGTTTGTCGTTTTTGCTAAAGTACATGAAAGTGTTGATGAAGAAATAGCTATGCGTCTTTTGCGACGTGATGGTCGTATTAGCGACAAAGATTTCCGTCGTTACATTAAGAATAAAGCGAAGCACTGGGGGTGATTGTTGGGCGTTGTGGCTGAATTTGCAGGGGGAGTGGTGCCCCTCCGCCTGAGTTCAGGCAGGAGGGGGCTTTCAGGCTATGTTTTTGGCTGCTTTGGGATTGGGGTGTCTACGTTGACATAACTCGAAAACTGTTCTAAGATTTTTACCGCAGATGCTCCCTGGGATGGGGCTAGATGCGCGTAGCGCATTGTGATTTGAAGCGTTTTGTGACCTAGAAGTTGGCCTACTACGACCAGTGGGGTTCCAGATTGCACCAGCCAGCTTGCGAAGGTATGGCGTAATGTATGGAATACGACTTTTTGACGGCGATCTTTGATTTTTATATTTAAGCCACAAAAAGCAACTGCATCTCTGAAGATTCGGCTTACTTGGTATATCTGCTGCTCGCGCTCTTTGAAAATGAAATCGCTGCTGCGACAGTTTCGTTCTAACACTGCTAGAGACGCAGCGTTTAAGGGGACTGTTCGGTTATTCGATTTCGTGTCGAAAATATATAATGCCGAATTGTTTCTGTCGAAATGGCTGGGTCGCAAATCGAATATTTCTCCAGCTCTCAACCCCGTATGAAGAGCCAACAAACTGATGTCGTGCCAGAGTGGAGATTTAAGAGAAAGTTCTTGAAGAAGAAGGTTGGCTTCAGTTTTTGTCAAGAAGCGAACTCTCTTGTTGTCAAACTTTGGCATGTCAAAACTAGGTAACTTGCCAGTAAAAATGTCCCACTGCTGTGCGCGATGGAGTACACGGCGTAATAGTGATAGACAGTGGGCTACAGTTTGAGGACTAAGCCCTTTTTTGATAAGGTTCGTTCGGAAAAGTAGAATTTTTTTGTTTGTTATTTCTGCAACTTTGAACTCTTGCCCAAAGTATTTGACGACATGTTTTTGCCATCTTCCAGTCTCAGTAAGGATTGACCGACTTGACGTTGAGGCCAAAATCAGTTTGGAATACAAGTCCCACGCATCAGAAATGGTCGCCATTAAGTCTCTCCTTGAAAAAACGTTTGGAGAAGGACTGTATGGCCAAAAAAGCGAAGAATTAAAAGGGGTTGTCTTGACGAATCGGCCTTTCACGCCGGTAACAGGGGTTCAAATCCCCTTGGGGACGCCAAGCAAATTCAAAGAGCTTCCAGCAAAACAGCTGGAAGCTCTTTTTTTGTTGTCAACGCTATTCCCAACGTACTTTCCCGAAATTGAAAATAATATGCGCAGCCCGGAAAGGCGCTCATTGTTCCGCTCCTGTGCAAGGGGCGATGGGGCACCCGCAGCAATCCGCTTCACCAAGCTTGTTTCAATCCGTACTCCACCCATCAGAAGCTGGCTGCAGTTGACTGGCAAACGGTTTATTCAAGTCACCATGCATCAGTTTCATCGTATTTGAGTATGAAATGACGGTATAATGAAACGAACTTCGCCTGGGACTGGCCCATGCAGCCCGCTGCGTCGTCATCGCCAGGGCCGGGCACGATACGGTCTGGATGGCTCCGTCCGGCAGATATGGCGGGGAGCCATGCCAACTCACTATTGACAAACAGAGACTTCTTTTGATTCTGATAGATATACGTCTCAATGACGGCCCCTCTTTTGTTGCGCTTTGACGACTATCCCGAACAGCAGGAGGAAGACATGCCTCGACGCTTGGCATTTTCCCTGGGATCAATGGTTGTCGTCGGCTCTGTCCTGGTCTGTCTGTTGCTGGCCAGCGGCGCGGCCCTGGCCGAGAACAGGAGGGGGACCAGCACCGGCCCCACCACTGCCAAGGGCTATTCCCACCCGGATCAGTATTTACACCTGCCAGCGGTCAATATCGCCGACAATTTCGAACCGGTCATCCCCCATCCGGACCAGGACAAGGCCGCGCGCGAAAAACTCGCCGCCCTGGAACAGAAATTCGGCAAGAAACCCAACATCGTGGTCTTCCTGCTCGATGATGTCGGCTGGATGGATGTCGGATTCAACGGCGGCGGCATTGCCGTTGGCAATGACACCCCCAACCTCGACAAGTTCGCCGCCGACGGCCTGATCATGACCTCGGCCTATTCCCAGCCGAGTTGCACCCCCACCCGAGCCACCATCATGACCGGACAGTTGCCGGTGCACCACGGCCTGCAATACCCGCCCATGTACGGCCAGCCCGGGGGCCTTGAGGGTTCCATCACCATTGCCAGGCTCCTGTCCAACCAGGGCTATGTGACCCAGGGCATCGGCAAGTGGCATATGGGCGAGAACGAGGGCTCGATGCCCAACAATGTCGGCTTCGACGACTTCCGCGGTTTTCTTACGGTCTCCGACGAGTACACCGAATGGCGCGACATGTCGGTCAACCCTGAAATCGCCCTGAGCCCCGAGCGTTTCGCCCTCATGGAGAAGATGCCCTTCAGCCGCAGCGAGGTGCGCTGCGTCAAGGGGGAGAAGGCCTGCAAGGAATTGCGGGAAATCGATCTGGACGTGATCAAGGTGCTCGACCAGGACTGGGCGGCCTACGGCGAACAGTTCATCCAGGCCCAGGCCGGGGCCAAGAAGCCGTTCTTCCTGTACTACGGCACCCGGGGCTGCCATTTCGACAACTATCCCAACGACAAGTTTGCCGGAAAGTCCAGGGCCCGCACCAACTACTCCGATTGTATCGTGGAGATGGACGACGTGTTCGGCCGGATCATGAAGGCGCTTGAGGCCTCAGGCCAGCTCGAGAACACCCTGATCCTTTTCTCCTCCGACAACGGACCCGAAGGCGAAGTCGCGCCCTATGGCCGCTCGCCGTTTCGGGGCTACAAGGGCACGACCTGGGAAGGCGGGGTGCGCGTGCCAACCTTTGCCTACTTCAAGGGCGTGATCGCCCCGCGCAAGTCCGAGGGCTTGTTCGATCTGGCCGACATCCTCCCAACCGCCCTGTCCCTGGCCGGCAAGCCCGGTGCGGAACTGGCCAGGCTTCTGCCGGCCGATCGCTACGTGGACGGCATCGACCAGACTTCGTACCTGCTGGCCGACGGCGGCAACTCCAACCGCAAAAGCGTTCTGTACTGGATGGGTTCGAACTTCGCGGCCGTGCGCGTGGACGAGTTCAAGGTCCACCGGGCCGTGCAGATCACGGACCTGATCACGAAGAAGGGCTATAACGCCGGCTTCAGCGGCGGCATCGTGGACAAGACCGGAGGTCTGGTCATGTTCAACCTCTACACCAATCCCCAGGAAGACGACTCCATCGGCATTCGCCACATTCCGATGTGGAATCTGGTCAGTATGGAATTTTCGCGTTATCAGGGTGTGTTGCAGAAGTTCAAGCCGAACTTCAAGTTGCCCGGCGGATATTAAACCGCATGTGGCCGGGGACGACACGGAGGCCGGGGCTGGTTCCCTTGCTGGGGCTGGCCCTGGCTTGGCTGGGACTCGGGATTTCAGGGCCGGCGGTTGCGGGGCAAGCCCCGGGGTTTGCCGGGTCCCCCAGTTGCCGGTCCTGCCATGAGAAGTTTTATGGCCTGTGGTCCACCTCGCGCCACGGTCTGGCCATGCAGCCCTACACCGACGCCCTGGGCGCGGGCCTGCTTTCCCCCCAGGCCGAGGACCTCGTGGCCGGCGACCGCCGCTACCGGGCCTTTCTCGGTCCGGGCCAGGGGTTTGTCCGGGAAACCGGTCCGGCCGGCGAGGTGCGGGACTATCCCATGGCCCAGGTTCTGGGCGGGAAAAACGTCTGCTATTTCCTCACGCCCCTGGAGCGCGGCCGGTTGCAGACGCTGCCCGTGGCCTATGACGTGGGGGCCAGGGTCTGGTTTGACACCGTGGCCAGCGGCCGGCGCCAAGGGCCCCACGGCCCAGGGACCGATGCCGGCCGCAGCGAGTCCCTCGACTGGCGCGACCCGGCCTATACCTTCAACACCGCCTGCCATGACTGCCACGTCAGCCAGCTGTCCACCAACTACGATCCGGCCACAGACACCTACCACACCACCTGGCGGGAGCCCGGCATCAACTGTGAGACCTGCCACGGTCCCTGCGATGCCCACAACGCGGTCTGTGCCGCAGCGCCCAAGGGCACCGTGCCCGAAGACCTCAGGATCCTGCGGATCGGCAAGGATTTCACCACGGCCCAGCGCAACGACGCCTGCGCCGCCTGCCATGCCAAGATGGCTCCCATCACGTCCGGTTTCGCCCCGGGCGAGCGGTTCTTCGACCACTTCGACCTGATCCTGCTCGAAAATTCCGACTACTATCCGGATGGCCGGGATCTCGGCGAAAATTTCACCCTCACCTCCTGGCTGTCCTCGCCCTGCGCCAATTCGGGCCGGCTGGACTGCATCTTTTGCCACACCTCCAGCGGCCGGTTCCGTCAGGCCGCCGATCCGGACCGGGCCTGCCTGCCCTGCCATCAGGACAAGGCGGCCGGTCTGGACCAGCACACCCGCCACAAGGCCGACAGCCCCGGCTCACGCTGCATCGGTTGCCACATGCCCAAGACGCGCTTTGCCCGCATGGTCCGCAGCGACCACTCCATGCTGCCGCCGGCTCCGGCGGCCACGGCCCGTTTCGGCTCGCCCAACGCCTGCCAGGGCTGCCACGCCGACAAGGACGCGGCCTGGGCCAACGACCAGGTCCGGCAGTGGCGCGCCCGGGACTACCAGGCTCCGGTCCTGGCCCGGGCGGCCTTGATCGACCAGGCCCGCCGGCGCGATTTCACCGCCTTGCCGGCGATGCTCGACGCTCTGGCCGCGCCGGACCATGACGTGGTGTTCGCCGCCTCGCTGGCCCGTCTGCTGCGCGTCTGTCCCGACCCGCGCAAGTGGCCGGCCTTGCGGGCGGCTCTTGGCGATGCGTCCCCGCTGGTACGGGCCTCGGCCGCCGCCAGTCTGGGGGAAAACCGGGAACCGGCGACCCTGGCCGCCCTGGCCGGGGCCTGCGCCGACCCCTCGCGTCTGGTGCGCATCCGGGCGGCCGAAGCCCTGGCCGGCGTACTCCCCCAGGCCCTGCCGCCGGAGGGCCGGCGGGCCGTGGCCGACGCCACCGCCGAACTGGCGGCCGCGTTTTCCGTCCGGGCCGACGATTGGACGGGAAGCTACAACCGGGGCAATTTCCTGTTGCGCTCGGGCGATCCGGCCGGGGCCATCGAGGCCTACGGGACAGCCGCCCGGTTGCGCCCCGACGCGGCCGCCCCCCTCGTCAACACCGCCATGGCCAAGGCCCGGCAGGGCGACCTGGCCGGAGCCGAGGCCGCCTTGCGCAAGGCCCGGGGGCTCGATCCCCAAAACGCGGCCATCGCCTACAACCTGGGGCTGGTCCTCGCCGAAGGGGGGCAGACCGGGGAAGCGGCCGGGGCGCTGCGGGCGGCAATAACCCTCGATCCGACCCTGGCTGAAGCGGCCTACAACCTCGGCCTGCTCCTGCTGGCCACCGATCCCGGCCAGGCTCGGGACGCGCTGCGACAAGCGGCCGCCTTGCGGCCGGACAATCCAAAGTATGTCAAGGCCGCGCAACAGCCGGCCCCGGGTGCGGGGGCACCCGAGGCCGGGCGGCAGTAACCGGCCCGGGCGGCTCGGGACCGGTCCGCTCCCGGACTGGTGTGCCGGGCCGACGCTGCGGCAGCCCCCTTGCGGTTCGCTGGCGGAGAAACAGCACTCTGGTTTACCAAAAGGAGGAAGTCATGTTGCGTCGGAGTAAGCGGCCATCTGTCATCGTCTTGATCGGTTTTTTGGTCTTGTTTCTCGCCACAATCGCGCGTGCCGAGGATCACGCAGCCACCCAGGAGGAACTGCAAAAGCTGTCGCAAGAGGCCAGCAACCCGGTCGGCCAGCTGTGGATGGTCGCCAACCAGTTCAACCTCAATGTGCTCAAAAGCGACACCATCAAGCTGTTCAAGGGCCAACAGAACCAGTTCATCTGGAATTTTCAGCCGGTCATGCCCATCGGCCTTTCCGAGAGCGTGCGGGTCATCGTCCGTCCGGTGATCCCCTTCATGAATTCCCCCTATATTGCCGGCCCCCGGGACCTGAATTATACCTCCGGCATTGGGGACATCGGATTCCAGGCCCTGCTTGCACCCAACACCAACGCCCTGACCGGCTTCATGTGGGGCGTTGGCCCGAGTCTGATCATGCCCACCGCCGCCAACAACTACCTCGGCAAGGGCAAGTGGCAGCTTGGCCCGGCCGTCGCCGCACTCTATCTCTCGGAAAAGTGGGTTGTCGGCGTCTATCCGCAGCAGTGGTGGTCCTTTGCCGGCGACTCCAGCCGCAACAACGTGAGCTACGCCAATATCCAGTATTTTCTCTGGTACAGCCCGGCCCCGACCTGGCAGATCGGCATGAGCCCGAACGTGACCATCGACTGGCTCCAGGAGAAACCCGAGGATCGTCTGACCTTGCCCATCGGCCTTGGCGTTTCCAAGATGTTCCGCCTGGGCAAGCTGCCCATCAAGCTCTCCTTCGAGGCAGACTACGCGGTCATCCACCCGCGCAACGGGCCAGGGAACGAATGGACGTTCCGTCTCAATTTCACCCCGATCATCAAAAATCTGTTCTAGTGCCGCGAGACTTTGCCGCAGCGGCCGGGCAGGGGGGCCGCCATTCGGCCGACAGCCCGGTCGCAACGGGGCGGCCCCGCAGCAACAGCCGGCCGCTCCCCGGGGCCGCAGGGGCGCCCCTTGCCCCCGGAGTGGCAAGCGCGTGAACGCAACCGGCAACGCAGCAGGCGGATGGATCGGCCCCGATGCCTTTTCGCGGTCCTTTCTCCGGACAGACATCCTGGCCGGCCTGACCCTGTGGGGCGTGCTCGTCCCGGAGGGGCTGGCCTACGCGGGCATGGCGGGCCTGCCCGTCCAGGTGGGGCTCTATACCCTGGTCGCCTCGCTGCCGTTGTATTTTCTGCTGGGCCGCAGCCCGGTCCTGGTCTGCGCCGCCACCTCCGCCGAATCCATCATGCTGGCGGCCATCGTGGCCCCCCTGGCCGGTGCTGATCCGGTTCGCTACGCCGTTCTGGCCGGCCTGCTGGTGCTGCTGACCGGCACGATCTTCCTCGCAGCGGGTCTGTTGCGGCTTGGCCGCGTCTCGGCTTTCCTGTCCAAGCCCGTCATGACCGGTTTCATCTTTGGTCTGGCGATCTCCATCGCGGCCAACCAGCTGCACAAAATTCTCGGGCTGCCCCGCGGCCACGGCGACATCCCGGCCCAGCTCGCCCATCTGGCCGGCCACCTCGACCAGTGCAACCCGGCCACGGTCGCCGTCGGCGGCGGCGCCCTGGCCCTGGTTCTCCTGCTCGAACGCACCCTGCCGCGCCTTCCGGCCGGTCTGGTCATCATGGCCCTGGGCATCTGCCTGTCCAGGTTCTTCAACCTGGGGCCGGACCATGGCGTTGCGACCGTTGCGGCCTTTCCGGCCGGCCTGCCCGGGATCGTCTGGCCACATATCAACCGGCAGGACCTGTTGGCCCTGGCCCCCGCGTCGCTGGGGCTGGCCCTGGTGGCCTTCTCCCAGGCCCTGGGCGCGGTTGCGGGCTATGCCGGCAAGTCCGGCCAACCCGTCGAGGCCGACCGGGAACTCAAGGCCCTGGGGCTGGCCAACCTCGGTTCCTCGCTCCTGGGCGGTTTGCTGGCCGGCGGCAGCATGTCCTCGACCGCCGTCAATGTCGCAGCCGGGGCCAGGACCCGGTTTTCCACCCTGGTGACGGCGTTTATGGTCGTACTCACGCTGTGCTTTTTCACCCCCGCCCTCAAGGGGCTGCCCGAGGCCATCCTGGGCGCGGTGGTGCTTCATGCCGTGCTGGGGCTCATGAAGGTCGCGGAGATGCGGCGCTACTACCGCCTCAACCGCATCGAGTTCTCTCTGGCCATGGTTGCCCTGTTGGGGGTCGTGGTGCTCGACATCCTGCCCGGACTCGTCCTGGCGGTGGCCGCCTCGCTGCTGCGCCTGATTTTCTATGCCGGCAATGTGAACCTTTCCATCCTGGGCCAGCTTGACGGCTGCGCTCCGGTCTGGGTGGACACGGGCCAGTATCCCCAGGCCAGGGAAACCGCCGGCATCCGGGTCCTGCGCCTCAATATGCCGCTTTTTTTCGCCAACGCCGGAAAATTCCATGCCGTCGTCACCCAACTGTGCCGGCAACAGCCCAGCCCCCGCGCCCTGGTCTTGCATCTCCCGGCCAACCCGCGTCTGTGCATCACCGCGACGGACATGCTGCTCGCCGTGGCCAGGGAGTTGCGCGCGGCCCGGGTGGAACTGGCCTTTGTCGATCCAGCCCCGGAAACCCTTCGCATCCTGCGGGCCAGCGGCCTGTTGGCTCTGGTTGGCGAGGCCCACGTCTACCCCGGTATCGCGGAGGCGGTTGCCGCCCTGGCCCCGGGGACTCCCCGGCCTTAGGCCTGGGGCCGGACCAGGGTGACCGGCAGGTCGCTGGCCCGGGCCAGCGTTTCCAAGGCGGCCAGGGCAGCCGGCGTATGGGACCGAAGCCCGGCCAGGGGATAGGCCAGCCCCAGCCGGTCGTACTTGCCTGCGCCAAAGGCATGGTAGGGCAGGAGCTCCACGCCCTGAAAGCCCGGTGCTTGCCCGCACAGCCCGCGGATGCGGTCCAGGGCCGCGGTCAGGGCGGCCGGATCGTCGTTGTACCCCGGCACCAGGGGGAGGCGGACCAACAAAGCGGCCCCGGTCCGGGCCAGACGGCCCAGGTTATCCAGAATGGTGGCATTGGACCGGCCGGTCAGGCGCGTATGGGCCGCGTCGTTTGCGTGCTTGAGGTCATACAGGGTCAGGTCGGCCCGACCGGCCAGGGCGGCCAGGGTCGGCCAGGGCAGGCAGCCGCAGGTTTCAAGGGCCGTGTGAAAGCCCTGGTCCCGGCAGGCGGCCAGAAGCGCCCCGGCAAAGGCCGGTTGCAGGCCGGCCTCGCCGCCGCCAAGGGTCACCCCGCCGCCGGAGGTGCGATAAAAGGCCTCGTCCTGGCTGACCACGTCGAGGACCTCGGCCACGGTCATGGGCCGGCCCCAGAGGGTCAGGGCCCCGGCCGGGCAGGCTGCCACACAGGCCCCGCAGCCCAGGCAGGCTCCGGCCCGGTCGCCCCGGTGTGGCCCGATTCCATCCGGGCCGGGCCTCATGCGGTGCAACCCGGCCGGGCAGGCTGCCGCACAGGCCCCGCAGCCCAGACAAGCCCGGTTGTCCCGGCCGGTCTGGGGGACCGGGAGCAGGCCTTCGGGATTGGCGCACCACAGGCAGCGCAGGGGGCAGCCCTTGAGAAAGACGATGGTGCGGATGCCCGGACCGTCGTGCAGGGAATACTTCTGGATATTGAAAACAAGGCCGGTCCCGGCCGCAGCGGTGGGCACGCAATACCTCGAAACGGCGCAGCCGGGCCTTGGACCCGGCTGCGCCGCGCGTCGTTTTTCAGGCAAAGGCCGTCATGGTGGTGCGGCTTATAATCTCGTCCTGGACCTCGCGGCACAGCTCCACGAAAAAGGCGCTGTACCCGGCCACCCGGATAAGCAGCCCCCGGTAGTTGTCCGGGTTCTGCTGGGCCTGACGCAGGGTCTCGTTGTCCACGTAGCTGAACTGCATCTGGGCGTTGCCGAGGATGCTGGCTGTCTGCAACAGGCTTATAAGGGCCGCCTCGGCTTGGGGGGTGTCGAGCAGGCCGGCCATGAGCTTTAAATTGTGGACCTGCCCGATCTCCATGGCCTCGACATTGAGCTTGCTGATGGATTTGATTACGGCGGTGGGGCCGCTCCGGTCGCTTTGCTGGGCCGGGCTGATGCCGTCGGCCAGGGGGGTCCCGGCCAGCCGGCCGCTTGGCAGCGCGCCGATGATGCTGCCCTGGGGCGTGTTGTTGGAGATCGACAGGGTGCCGTGGCTCATGGGGCCGTAGAGCATGGCCCGGGACTTGTGGCACTGTTCGGTAAAATCCACCAGATCCTTGGCAATGAGGTCCACGCTGTCCGCATCGTTGCCGTACTTGGCCACGGCCAGACAATCCCGGCGCAGGGTTTCGTAGCCTTCAAAATTGGCAGCCAGGGCCCTGGCCAGTTCGGCCAGGGTGTATTTGCCGTCCGTAAACACCAGTTTTTTCACCGCAGCCATGGAATTGGCGTAATCGGCCAACCCGGTCCAGATAAGGCCCGGGCCGTTGTTGACCACGGCCCCGCCGTCCATGACGTTTCTGCCCGACTCCAGGCAGCCTTCCACCAGACAGGAGATGAGGGGTTTGGGGGCGTGGTCGCGGTGGATGCGTTGCAGGATGAGCGTGGCCTTTGCGGCCTGTTCGGTGATGTGGACGATCTGCCGTTTGACGGCGGCCTCAAAGGCTTCGTAATCGGCAAAGGTGTCGGGCGTGCCGGTTGGCAGGCCGTGGCGCTGGCCGTCGTAGGGAAACACGCCGTCGTTTAGGGCGAATTCAATGGCCACGGGCCAGTTGGTATAGCCCACCGAGGTCCACTGGTAGATGCGCCCGGATTTTTGCGGCTCAACGCAGCCCATGAGGCAGTAGTCGCGGGCGTCCTCGTAATCAAAGCCCTTGCGCAGCATCATCTTGATGTGGGCGTCGTCGAAATGGCAGGCTGGAAAGCCGATGCCCGAGCGGATGACGTCCACGACCTGTTTGAGCAACGCCCGGGGCGTGGTGTTGTGGATGCGCACGGCCAGGGAGGGCTGGTAGAGGCCCAGGGTCTTGGAGCAGTCCATGAAAAGATAGGTCAGTTCGTTGGTGGCGTCGCCGCCCCGGCGCTTCTGGCCGCCCACCACCAGATTGATGAAGGGCTGGTAGCCGGCGAAGTACATGGCCGATTCCTTGCTGATCAGCCACATGAGTTCAGCCATCTTGATCAGCCAGCAGCAGACCAGTTCCCTGGCCCCGGCCTCGGTCAGGCGGCCGGAGTCGATGTCGGCCCGGTAAAACGGGTAGAGGTACTGGTCGGCCCGGCCCAGGGAAATGCCGGTCTGGTTCTCCTCCAGGGTAAACAGCGACTGGGCGAACCAGACCGATTGCAGGGCTTCCTCGAAGGTGCGCGGCGGCAGGGCCGGCACCCGGCGGCACACGGCGGCGATGCGGGCCAGCTCGGCCTTGCGTCCCGGAGCCGGCTCCAGCCGGGACAGCGTCTCGGCCAGCCGGGCGTAGCGTTCGGCGTAGGCGATGACGCCCTGGCAGGTCAGCACCGTGCCGGTGTAGAAGTGGATCTTGTCGATGTCGTCCCTGTTGCCCATGGACAGGCTTTCCAGGCTGGCCCTGGCCTCGGCCATGATGCCGGCAAAGCCTTTGACGAGCAGGATGTTGTCGTAGCCCGGACAGGTGTCGCCGCCGCCGTTTTGGGTCTTGACCGACACGTCGCAGATGAAGCTCTCGCTGGTAAAGGCCCACAGGCCGGCCTGGCGCAACTGGGTCTCGGCGATCTCGTCCACGGACCGGCCCTGCCAGAAGGGGAAGATCTCGTCGCGAAGGGTCTGCTTGTCTTCCTCGCGGATGGCGTAGGGGTCCTGGGGGCGGGTGGACAGGGTGTCAAGCTCGTCGCGCACCCAGCGCCAGGCGATGTCCGGGGCGATCTCCCCGGCCCGGCGGGCCCCGGCCGGATGGCTGACGATCCGTTCGCCGTCGAAGATGGACAGGGGCGCGG